>CAYVCE010000153.1:0-2884 GCA_964449915.1 uncultured Steroidobacteraceae bacterium
CGCCAAGCTGCGCGCCGTCGTCAAGGGCGAAGTCGCCGCCGTCGAGAAGGACGCCAAGGAGGGTCTCGCCTCCGCCGAGGAGAAGTACCAGACCTCCGTTGCCGACCTGACCTCCGGCATCGAGGAGGCCACCGCCTCCGAGCGTGACCAGGTCAAGCAGGAGACCGATGACGCCCGCCTGTGGGCCAAGACCGAGCGCGCGCGCCTGGCCGAGGTCAAGGTGCTCAACATCCTCACGGAGGGCGAGTTCCGCTCCCTGACCGATACGTACGGACGCATGTTCGACGCCGGCATGGGCGCCGAGGCCGTCAAGAAGATCATCGAGCAGATCGACCTCGATCAGCTCAGCCAGGACCTGCACGTCGAGATGCGCCAGACCTCTGGCCAGCGCCGGAAGAAGGCCATCAAGCGGCTCCGCCTCATCGAGGCGTTCCGCAAGTCCGGCGCGCGCCCGGAGTGGATGATCCTGTCCACCCTGCCCGTCATTCCTCCGGACCTGCGACCGATGGTCCAGCTGGACGGCGGCCGCTTCGCGACCTCCGACCTCAACGACCTGTACCGGCGCGTCATCAACCGCAACAACCGCCTCAGCCGCCTCCTCGACCTGGAGGCGCCGGAGATCATCATCCGCAACGAGAAGCGGATGCTCCAGGAGGCGTGCGACGCGCTGATCGACAACGGCCGGCGCGGGCGAGCGATTGCCGGCACCGGCAACCATCGGCTCAAGAGCCTGTCCGACATGCTCAAGGGCAAGCAGGGCCGCTTCCGCCAGAACCTGCTCGGCAAGCGCGTCGACTACTCCGGCCGCTCGGTGATCGTGGTCGGGCCGGAGCTCAAGCTGCACCAGTGCGGGCTGCCCAAGAAGATGGCGCTCGAGCTGTTCAAGCCGTTCGTCATGCGCCAGCTGGTCGAGAAGGGCTTCGCGCACAACATCAAGAGCGCCAAGCGCATCGTGGAGCGCGTGCGTCCCGAGGTGTGGGACGTGCTCGAGGAGGTCATCACCGACCACCCGGTGCTGCTGAACCGCGCGCCGACCCTCCATCGGCTCGGCATCCAGGCCTTCATGCCGGTCCTCGTCGAGGGCTCGGCCATCCAGATCCACCCGCTCGTGTGCTTCGCGTTCAACGCGGACTTCGACGGCGACCAGATGGCGGTCCACGTGCCGCTCTCGACCGCGGCGCAGCGCGAGGCCAAGGAGCTGATGCTCTCGACCCGCAACCTGCTGTCGGCCGCGGACGGCTCGCCGGTGGTGAGCCCGACGCACGACATGGTGCTCGGCTGCTACTACCTGACCGTCCAGGTCGACGACGAGAAGGGCGCGGGGCGCGCCTTCTCGAGCGCCGACGAGGTGATCATGGCCGCCCAGCTCGGGCAGGTGCACGTCCAGGCCCCGGTCAAGGTCGAGCTCGACCTTTACGACGGGACCGATGAGGACGGCACCGTCCGCAGCCACCACGAGGTGGTCGACACCACGGCCGGCCGCGTGATCTTCAACACCGTGCTGCCACGCGCGCTCGGCTTCGCGAACCGGGCCATGGACCGCAAGGGCCTGAAAGAGATCATCGCGCGCTGCTACCGCGACCTGGGGCCCGGCGCGACCGCGCTGCTGGTCGACGGCATCAAGGGCGTCGGCTTCCGCTACGCCACCGCCGCCGGCATCACGATCGGCGTCGAGGACCTGGTGGTACCGAAGAACAAGGGCAAGCTCCTCGGCGAGGCGGAGGCCAAGGTGGCCGGCATCGACCGCGAGTTCCGCCGTGGCTTCATCACCGAGGACGAGCGCTACACCCAGACCGTCGAGGTCTGGCGCGAGACGACCGACGCGGTGACCAAGTCGATGCTCACCGGGCTCGACGAGCGTGGCTCGATCATGCTCATCACGAACTCGGGCGCGCGCGGCTCGGTGACCCAGATCCACCAGCTGGCCGGCATGCGCGGGCTGATGGCCGACCCGTCGGGCCGGATCATCGACCTGCCGATCCGCTCCAATCTGCGCGAGGGAATGAGCGTGCTCGAGTACTTCATCTCGAGCCACGGCGCCCGCAAGGGCCTCGCCGACACCGCGCTGCGCACGGCCGACTCCGGGTACCTGACCCGGCGCCTGGTGGACGTGGCGCAGGACGTCATCACCCGCGAGGACGACTGCGGCGCCGACATCGGGACCTGGATCACGGCCGAGGAGTCGGAGCAGATCCCCGAGCCGTTCCTCGATCGTCTCATCGGTCGCATGGCGGCCCTCGAGGTCGTCGACGAGAAGAGCGGCGAGGTGCTCGTCGAGCGCAACGCGGAGATCGACGAGGAGGCGCTGCTGCGGATCGAGGCCTCCGGCATCGACCGCGTCAGCGTGCGCTCGCCGCTCACCTGCGCGGCGCGCCACGGGGTGTGCCGCATGTGCTACGGACGGAACCTCGCCACCGGCACGCTCGTCGAGCTCGGCCAGGCGGTCGGGATCATCGCCGCGCAGTCGATCGGCGAGCCCGGCACGCAGCTGACGATGCGGACGTTCCATACCGGCGGCGTCGCCGGCGAGGACATCACGCAGGGTCTGCCGCGCGTCGAGGAGCTGTTCGAGGCCCGCATCCCGAAGGGCCAGGCGACGATGACCGAGATCGACGGCACCGTCGAGGTGCCGCAGGCGTCGGGCGACCAGCCGATCGCCGTCCGCGTCACGCATCGCGAGACGTACGACACGAGCTTCAAGCTCACGCCGCAGCACGAGATCCTGGTCGCCAACGGCGACGAGGTGGCCGATGGCCAGCTCCTGGCCCGCGTCGGCGAGGACGAGGACCTGGTCGAGATCAAGGCCCCGACCGGCGGCCGCGTCACGAAGAAGGGCAACACGCTCACGCTCCACACCGAAGAGGTCGACGTGCGCGAGTACCCG
>CAYVCE010000154.1:0-3298 GCA_964449915.1 uncultured Steroidobacteraceae bacterium
AGCCCGAGCCCGCGCCCGAGCCCGAACCTGAGCCTGAGCCCCAGCCCGAGCCCGAGCCCGAGCCGGAACCCGAGCCCGAACCCCAGCCTGAGCCCCAGCCCGAACCGGAGCCCGAGCCCGAGCCCGAACCTGAGCCCCAGCCCGAGCCCGAGCCGGAGCCCGAGCCCGAGCCCGAGCCGGAGCCCGAACCCGAGCCGGAGCCGGAACCCGAGCACGAGCCTGAGCCCGAGCCTGAGCCAGAGCCCTGGCCCGAGCCGGAGCCGGAAATCGAGCCGGAGCCCGAGCCGGAGCCGGCACCCGAGCCCGAGCCGGAACCCGAGCCGGAGCCAGAGCCCTGGCCCGAGCCGGAAGCCGAGCCGACTCCGGAGCCGGAGCCAGAGCTGGAGCCCGAGCTCGAGGTCGAGTCACAGGCGGCTCACCGGCCTGAACCGGTCTTCGAGCCGATTGCGCACCCGGAGCCCACCGTCTGGGAGCCCGATCCGCGGAGCGGCTGGGAGCCCGAGCCCGTTTCGGAGCCATCGCTGGACGGCGCGGCGGCTCCAGAGCCCGAGCCGCTGTGGACGTCGGAGCCGGCGTGGCGAGAGCGCCCCGATGCGACCCAGGTGCTGCCGCCCGGCTGGTCGCAGCCCCAGCCGCCGGCGCGCACGGAACCGAGTGAGCTGGAGCCGACCGTCGGGCCGATCCGCGTCTCCCTGGCCGATGCGGAACCCACGGTCCCGGAGGCCGAGCCCGAGGAGATCCCGTCGACGGCCGAGCAGGCGGTGCCGTGGCTCATCGGCGTGATCCTCCTGCTGGCCGGCATGGTCATCGTGCTGCTGGCGCTGATCTTTGCCGGCGACGCGTCGCTGGGGTTGGGCGGGACGGATCCATCGGCGAGCGCGGATGCCGGGGCGGTGCCCAGCGGGGCCGCGACCACGCCGCCGTCGGATGCGCCGACGCCCTCGCCGAGCCCGTCGGCCGCCGCCGCGGCGTCGGCCGAGCCGGGGCCGACGCCGCTCGTGCTGCCCGAGTACGGCCCCCTGGAGATGATCTTCCAGGGCCGCAACACGGCGCTGGCTCCCATCTACCTGTTGCTCGACGACTTCACGAACGTCGATCCGGCGCTCTCGCTCGCGCAGGATGGAACGCTCGACGTCGGGCGGTTCGCCTGGGCCCCGGACGGGACGATCGGCGCCGGCCTGCTCGCCGACGTCGTCGTGTCGATCGAGCTCGACACCGAGAAGCGGCCACTGGGCGGCGGGATCTCGGCCATCACCTTCGGTGACGACGCATCCACGCTCTACGCCGTGCGCGTCACACAGGACGGGGACAACGACGTCGCCACCGTGCTCGCCATCGACTTCGCGACCGGCGACACGACCGAGCTCGCCAGCGCGGCCTACCTGCGACCCGCCGGGACAGAGGCTGACGCCCTGGCAAACGCCCAGGCCGCCGACGATGGCGGGCAGGTGCGCCTGCACTGGATGGAGAGCGACGTCCTGCGCCTGGTGGTGCTCGGAGCGGGAATGTGGACGATCGAGCCCGATGACGGCGCGGTGACCGCGCTCGCCGCGGACGCCGCCTTCCCCGTGCTCTGGGCGCCCGACGGCGACCGCCGCGCCGCGGTGGACTTCGCGGATGGCGTGAGCACGATCCGCGTGCTGGACGAGGACGACGAGGAGATCCTGAGGACGGCGATCGAGGGCCGCGTCAGCCATCTGCGCTGGTCGCCGACCGGCGAGCGCATCGTCTTCACGCTCGGGACCTCCGCCCCGAACGGCGGGGTCCTCCAGGACCTGTTCCTGTGGGACGTCAACGACGCGGTAGCCATGCGCCTGACAACGACCGGTGCCAACTTCGGTGCCGAGTGGCGCGGCAGCCAGCCGCTCTGGCGAGACTGAGGAACCGATGCAGGAGATCGTGAACCCGATCGGCGTCGAGCTCGACGAGACGGCGCGACGGATGCGGATCCGATGGGACGACGGCCACCTCGGCGAGTGGTCGTGGCTCGCGCTGCGTCGGGCGTGCCCGTGCGCGCTGTGCTCGGGCGAGGGCAGCCTGCCCGGCGTGGTCACCCTCGAGACCGCCTTCGACGAGCGGCAGACGACGATGGACGAAGTGCGCTGGATCGGTCGCTACGCGCTGGCGCCGATCTGGGCGGACGGCCACGACACCGGGCTCTTCACCTACACGAAGCTGCGCGGCTCGTGCGAGTGTGCCGATCACGGCGGTGCCACATGACGAAGGCCTCCTCGGCTCCATTTGCCGATGGATTCACCCTCGCCCTCGGTGGTGGCGGGGCGCGTGGCTGGGCCCACGTCGGCGTCGCGCGCGCGCTCGCCGAGCACGGCCTTCGGCCGCGGCGCATCGTCGGCACCAGCATGGGCGCCGTCATCGGCGCGGCACTCGCGGCGGGGCGGTCGCCGGAGGCGATCGAGGCCGAAGCCGGGCGCGCCCGGATGCATCGGCTCATGCGGCGACCGGGCCGCCTGGCGCTGTTCGACCCGAGGCCCGTCCTCGAGCACATCGCCCGCGAGCTCGGCGATCCGCTCATCGAGGACCTGCCGACACCCCTGGGCATCACCGCCTACGACCTCGTGGCCGGGCGGCCGCGGCTGATCACCCAGGGCAGGCTGGTGGACGCCCTCGAGATCAGCATCGCGGTGCCGCTCTTCTTCCCGCCACGCCGTGATCGCGACGGCGTGTGGTGTGACGCGGGCCCGTGGGAAGGGATCCCCGTCAGCCTGGCGCGCGCCTGGGACCCGGGCCTGCCCGTCATCGGCGTGCTGGCCGACATCCCGAAGCCCGCATTCCTGGCCAGCCGTCCGGGTGCCGCCGTCCTGCGTGCGGCCTCGTCGCGGCTGGGCGTGGGTGCCACGCAGGATCGACTGACGGCGCGACGCTACCTCGCGCTGCTGACGAATCGCTGGGCCGACCCGGTCGTGCGCGAGCCACCCGACCTGCTCATCGCGCCGCGGCTGGGCTGGATGAATGCGCTCCAGTTCGGGCGCATCGGGCCCGCCGTCGCGATCGGTGAGCGGGATGCGCGGCTCGCGCTCGCCACGTTCTCGGCCGAGGGATCGGTCCATGCCGGCTGACGGCGCCGGCGGCGTCCTCTTCGTGCACGCCCACCCCGACGATGAGTCGATGAGCACCGGTGGCACCATCGCCCGCCTGACGGCCGAGGGTGCGCGCGTCGACCTCGTCACCTGCACCGATGGCGCCGAGGGCGAGATCCACGACCCGAGCCTGGATCCCGAAGAGGCCCGCCCGCGCCTTGCCCACATCCGCGCCGCCGAGCTCGCCTGCTCGGTCGAGG
>CAYVCE010000155.1:0-13133 GCA_964449915.1 uncultured Steroidobacteraceae bacterium
CACGACCCGGCCGTGGCAGGGCGATCGCATCAGGGTTCGCGTGGACGAGGTTGAGCGCGCCGATGGGCATCGGGCACGGCGCGAGATCGTGGAGCATCCGGGCGCGGTGGCCATCCTGGCCTGGGACGGCGAGCGGCTGGCGATGGTGCGCCAGTGGCGCCACGCGACGCAGCGCGTGCTGCTCGAGATCCCGGCCGGCACCCTGGAGCCCGATGAGCCGCCGGCCGAGACGGCGCGGCGGGAGCTCGCCGAGGAGGCCGGGCTGGCGGCCACCAGCTGGGTGGAGGGACCGCGGTTCTACACCGCGCCCGGCTTCTGCGACGAGCTGATGCACCTCTACCTCGCCACCAGTCTTCGCGAGACGCCGGCCGGCGGCGATCCCGACGAGCAGCTCGAGCCCACCTGGATGACGCTGGCCGATGCGCTGGCGGCCATCGACGACGGACGAATCGTGGACGCCAAGACGATCGCGGGCGTGGGGTGGCTGGCACGGCGGTTGCCCTCATCGGCGCCTCGTGATGACACTCCAGCCTGACGACCCCGAGCTCCACGCCGAGGAGGCCGGCCTGCGCTACCTCTCCGACGACGTGCCCGGCGTGCGCCGGCGGCGCACGGGCAAGGGGTTCAGCTACATCGGTCCCGACGGCAGGCGCATCACCGATGCCGGGTGGATCGCGTGGTTCAAGGCCCTCGCCATCCCGCCTGCCTGGACCGACGTGTGGGTCAGCCCGACCCGGCGTGGCCACGTCCAGGCCACCGGGCGCGACGCGCGAGGCCGCAAGCAGTATCGCTACCACGCGCGCTGGCGCGAGGTGCGTGACGCTGCCAAGTACGGGCGGCTGATCGAGTTCGCGCGGGCGCTGCCGCGGATCCGGCGCCGGACCGAGCGCGACCTGCGCCGCCGCGGCCTGCCCCGTGAGAAGGTGCTCGCGCTCGTGGTGCGCCTGCTCGAGACGACGCTCATCCGCGTCGGGGGCGAGGAGTACGCGCGCGACAACGGCAGCTTCGGCCTGGCGACCATGCGCCACCGTCACGTGAAGGGCAGCGGCTCGGACCTGCGGCTCACGTTCAGGGGCAAGTCGGGCAGGGAGCACACGGTGCCGGTGCGCGACCGGCGCCTCGCCCGGCTGGTGACGCAGTGCCAGGAGCTGCCCGGCCAGGAGCTGTTCCAGTACCTCGACGACGACGGCCGGCGCCAGTCGATCGATTCCGGTGTGGTCAACGAGTACCTGCGCGAGATCAGTGGCGGCGACTTCACGGCCAAGGACTTCCGGACCTGGGCCGGCACCGTGGCGGCTTCGATGGCCCTAAGCGACTTCGTGGAGATCGACGACGACGCCGGGCGCAAGAAGGCGATCGTCGATGTCATCGAGCGGGTGGCCCGACTGCTCGGGAACACGCCAACCGTGTGCCGCGCCTGCTATGTCCACCCCGACGTGCTCGACGCCTACCTCGAAGGCACCATGGTCGAAGCACTCTCCGAGCGTGCCCGAGGCGTCGGGCGCGGGACGCACGCGCTGCGACCGGAGGAGGCTGCCGTTCTCGGCCTGCTGCAGGCCCGGCTGGCGCGCGAGCGACGCCAACGGAAGCACCGGGCTGCCTGACCCCTCAGGCCGCTCCTCCGAGCCGGTCGAGCGCCCGCTGGTAGGCCTCGTCGTCCGGCCTCAGGAAGACCGCCATGCGCAGGTGGCGTCTCGCGTCCTCAACCGCGCCGAGCCGAGCGCGCGACAGGCCGAGGCCGAAATGGGCGTAATGCGCGAGCGGATCGGCCTCGACGATGGCGGCGAACCGATCGGCCGCCAGCGCGTGCGAGCCCTGGTTGAAGTAGGCCCGGCCGAGCGCCTCGAGGATCGAGGCCTTCCCCGGCTCGAGCGCCAGCGCCCGCTCGAGGAGCACGGCGGCCGCGCCGGGATGCCGCTCGGCGAGCATCTGCGAGCCGCGCTGAAAGAGCTCGTAGGCGGAGTCGCGGTCGTCCGTGGACGGCGAGGGCTGCATCGGTCCAGCCTAGCGGTGCAGGTCGATCTGCTCCAGCCGTGGGTTCTCGCTGCGGCCCGGGATGCGACCGCGCTTGGCGACCGGCTGGCCGTCGATCTCCTTGAGGTCGCCGGTGAAGTCGATCGGGCTGGCCTTGCTGATGTAGCTGCCGACGGCGAATGAGTCAACGGGGGCGCCGGCCTCGCGGAAGACGCCGATGCGGTCGACGTCCATGCCGCCCGACACGACGATCTTCACCGCGGGGTGTCCTGCCAGGTCGAGCCGCGCGCGGACCTCCTTCACCAGCTCGGGCGTCACGCGGCCGCGCTCGGACGGCGTATCCAGCCGCACGCCCCACAGGTGGTCGCCGAGCGCCTCGGCCACGCGGAGCGACTCCTCGGCCTCGTCCTTGAAGGTGTCGACCAGGATGATGCGGGGCACGTTCGGATCGATATGGCGGTCGAAGGCCTCCGCCGCGCGAACCGTGTCGCCGAAGATGAGGACGAGCGCGTGCGGCATGGTGCCGGTGGGCGCCAGCCCGGCCAACCGCGCGCCTGCCGGCGTGGAAGCACCGATGCAGCCGCCCACCACCGATGCGTAGTCCATCTGGTCGGCGACGCTGGGGTGGACGTGGCGGGCGCCGAAGCCGATGACCGGGATCGGGGCCGCGGCATCGACGATGCGACGCGCGGCGCTGGCCCAGCCGGAGCCGGAGGCGAGAATGCCGAGGATGGCGGTCTCGTACAGGCCAAAGGCTGAGTAGCGCGCCTCGATGCGCATGACGACCTCCTTCGACGCGAAGCGGTCGCCATCGTGCAGGGACTCGACGATCGGCGTGTGGTCGCCGTTCACCTCGCTGAAGATCTCGCGCAGGTAGGCGTGCGCCTCCTCGGCGCCGCACAGCACACCCTCGCCGCGCGAGAAGATCTCCATCGTCACGACCGGGTCGAGCCGCTCGGCGGCGAGGATTGCCCGGGCGCGCTCGAAATAGACGTCAGCCGTCTCGCCCGAAAGGACGTCGGCGGCGGTCGGGAAATGCGGCGCCGGGCGCTCGGCGGTCATGGCGCAGCAGTGTACGACGCGCGTCGCCGGATGAGGAGGACCGCGAGGGCGGCAAGGATGACGACGACCAGGACGGCGCTCACGAGGCGGATGAGCCCCGCGGTCTCGGCCGAAGCGAGGATGCGCTGCGCCTCGGTGATGGCCTCGACGGCGCCGCGCAGGTCGCCATCGGTGAAGCGGCCGTTTGCCACCTGGAGGCGCTGGGCCGGGTCGGGCCCGCCGGCGAGGCCGATGCGCGCGAAGAGGGAGCGCTCGGCGTTGACGTCGCGGGCCGTGGTGGCGTAGGCGTCGACCACCGCGCGCTGCGCCTCCAGCTCGTCGTACGCCTCGGCACCGCCGCCGAACGACCGATACGCCTGTTGGAGCCGATCGGGGGCGGAGAGGCCGGCCGCCTCCATGGCGGCGTGCAGGTCGTCGCGCTCGGCCAGCCAGCCGAGGGCGTCGTCGATGAGCGGCCGGGCGTCGTCGAAGCGCCAATCGGTCATGGCGGCCCGCACCGGGTCCGGCGCCCCCCAGCCGCCCGCGACGTCGACCAGCTCGTCGAGTGCGGCACGGGCCTCGGCGCGCGGCTCGAGCAGCGCAGCGTCGGAGGGCGTCAGGACCCGATCGCCGAAGCGGGCGCCGAGGTCGGCCCCGCTGACCGCCTCGAGGTGGTCGAGGAACGTCCGGCTGGTTAGCGGGACGAGCGGCTGCGTCCCGTCGCCGGCCGGCGGGTCGATCTCTCCGTCGGCGTACGGGTCGACCGAGGCGCTCACTCGCGAGAGGACCGCACGCAGCGCATCGTCACCGACCGTGGCGCGCATCTCGGCGACGAAGGCCCACGACGCGGCGTGACCGAACGACTCAGCCTCAGGATCCGCCGACGGGGCCCATGTGTCGAGGGGGACGGCCTCCGCCTCGCGCGCCACTACCACGGCCGCCGGATCGTACGGCAGCTCCACGCCGAGCTGGGGTGCAACACGGGCCGCGACGTCGCTGGCCATGCCTTCGCGGATCCACCTCGACTCGACGAGGTCGGACGTCAGCCAGACATGGGCCACCTGGTGCAGCGCGGTGAACGGAGGTTGGTCGAAGGCGACCAGGATCTCGGTCCCCGCGCTCGCCGACTCAGCGAAGCCGGAGGCGTCGGTTGCGACCGATTCAGTCAGGGTCAGGACGCCGACGTGTGGATACGACAGCCCGATCTCCTCCTCCAGCAGCGGCAGCGCGCGCTCCACGAGGTCGAGCGTCCGCTCCCCCCAGCCCTCGTCGTCGGCGAACGCGCGGACCTCGATGTCGGCCGTGCCGCTCGCGAGCGGGATGGTGGCATTGAAGGTCGCGAACTCGGCGGGCCGCGTGGCGGTCACCAGCGCCAGCCACTGCGACGGGTCGGCGATGGGGCCGCTCTCCAGGCGCCCGCCGGCATCGGTCAGCGGATCGCCGTCGACGCGCACCTCGTAGCCGCCCGGCAGCGTTACGGTCACCTGGCTCGACGAGCCGAAGCCCCAGGCAGGAAAGACGGTGACCGACGGCCGCACCCGTAGCTGTGGATCCTCGCCGTCGGCGAGCAGGTAGCGCAGCTCGAGCTCGGCCGTCTCCTCGTGGCGCACGCCGCCCCCGCGCAGTGAGATCGTCGCCACGTTGACGCCGCCCGCATCGACGGCGACCTCCACCGGCAGCTCGCCCTCGGCATCCGACGCGGTGGCCGTGGTGACCGCGTCATGCACACCGAGCAGAATCTCGGGAAAGATGCTGAATTCGGTCGCCGTGTCGGGGGTCGTGTTGGTGAACGTGATGGCGACGGTGACCTCGATCACGCCCTGGTCCGGCATGACGTCGTACGTCGCCGCCGTCTCGAGCGTGAACTCGGCGGCTGCCGCGCGCGGCACGACGCCGCCGGGGACCGAGGTGACGAGGGTCGCGACGAGGACGAATGGCAGCAGGACGCGTCGACGCCCCATCACTGCCGGCCCATGAGCCGCGTGAAGAGGCCGCGCCGTCGGGGCTTCGGGCGGGGTGGCTGCCAGTCGGGCATGGTCGACGTGACCTCGGCCCGGTAGGCGTCCAGTAGCGCGCGGTTGCGTGGCGTCCGGTCGCTCCAGTCGGGCACGACGCCGCGGTCGGCGACGGCGGCGGCGGTCGCCTCGAGCAGCCGATCGGCCACGACGGCGAGCCGTGTGATCCCGCGACCGAGCTCGTCTCGATCGAGCGCGGCGGCCGGCAGCTCGGTCATCAGCATCGGTCGATCGTCATCGGTCATCGCGAACTTCACGAATGGATAGTCGAAGTTGGCGTGCAGCATGCGGGCATACGTGCGCTTCGGAATCTCCATCGCCTCGAGGCCATAGTATGCCCACAGGGAGCAGCCGATCCCGGCCACCCACGCCACCGTGACCCGCAGGTCGAAGCGGCGGTCGCCGTCAACGATGACGTCGCGGCTGAAGGCGGGGGCGTCCGCCTCGCCGGCCGCGGCGACGATCTCGAGGCCGAAGGAGCGCAGCCAGCCGTCGATCGAGGCCGCGCTCACCGCGGCGCGAGGCCGGCGACGATCGTGGCCCCGGAGCGGATGCGGCGTCGGCGCCCGAAGTCGGCCTCGGTGGCTCCCGGGTCGATCCGGCAGTTGCGGCCGATCTCCACGCCGTCCGGGACGCGCGCGCGCTTGCCGACCAGCGTGATCCCGGCGTACAGCCGCTCCGGCTCGTCCCGGTTGGGGCGCAGGTCGTCGCCGAAACCCACGGTGGCGCCGGCGCCGATGTGGCACTCCTTGTCAAGGATGGCGCGATCCAGCGTGGCATCGGCCTCGATCACGGCGTCGAACATCACGATCGAGTCGCGCACGGTCGCCCCGCGCGCGACGCGCACTCCGGGCGAAAGGACGCTGCGCTCGACGGTGCCATCGATCACGCAGCCATGGCTCACCATCGAGCGAGTCACCGACGCGTCCGGACCAATGCGCGCGGGCGGGCGCTCCTCGCTCCTGGTGTAGATCAGCCAGCCGAGGTCGTTGAGCTCGATGCCCGGGTCGTCGCGCAGGAGGTCGACCGAGGTCTGCCAGTAGCTCTCGACCGTCCCGACGTCCTGCCAGTAGCCCGCGAACTCGTAGGCGAACACGCGGCGCCCCGCGTCCACCATCCAGGGCAGCACGTCGCGGCCGAAATCGGGTCGCTCGCTGCTGAGCAGGTCGCGCAGCAGCGGCCAGCTGAAGACGTAGACGCCCATGCTGACCAGGTTCGACGGCGGGTTGGCCGGCTTCTCGATGAAGGCCGTCACGCGCCCGTCGCGCGCCACGTCGAGGATGCCGAAGCGATGCGCCTCGGAGATCGGCACGGTGCGCACCGCGCAGGTCACGTCCGCCTGCTTCGAACGGTGCATCTCGATGAAGGGCCGGTAGTCCATCTTGTAGACGTGGTCGCCGGCCAGGATCAGCACCAGCTCGGGATCGCGGTCGGTGATGAAGTCCAGGTTCTGGAGCACCGCGTCGGCGGTGCCGCGGTACCAGTCGCGCGACCGCCCGCGGCCGATGAACGGCTGGAGCAGTGCCACCCCGCCGCGGCTGCGGTCGAGGTCCCACGGCCGACCGACGCCGATATGGTCGATCAGCGAGCGCGGCGCGTACTGGGTCAGGATGCCGACGTCGGTGAGCCCCGAGTTCACCGCATTGCTCAGCGCGAAGTCGATGATCCGATACTTGCCGCCGAACGGCACGCCCGGCTTGGCCCGCACCTGCGACAGGATGCTCAGCCGCTCCCCCTCGCCGCCGGCGAGGATGAGGGTCAGGGTCGAGCTCGACACGCGCCGATTCTAGTCCCGTGGCTGGCGGACGCGATCAATCGCCGGGCGGCGTCGGCGTCGGGGTCGGGGTCGACCCAGGCGAACCGCTCGGCGCGGGAGACTCGCTGCTTTGCGCGACCCGTTCACCGCAGATCGATGGAAAGCCACGCTCGCCGTACAGCGCGCTGATCGCGAACTGCACCCGGAGGTCGTCCTGGTATTTCGAGGGGTCGCCGCGGGCGCCGGTCTGGCCGTTCACCAGCCGGTCCGACCACGTGTCGGCGGCGACGAGCCAGTTGTTCGGCCGGGTCGGGTTGGACTGCGCGATGTAGGCCTCGAGGTCGAGGCAGCCGCGGACGTGGACGTTGTCGAGCGGCGGCACCGTGCCCTCCAGGAACGGCAGCGTGATGACGCGCTCGTTGCCACAGTTGCCCGCCGACATGCCGCTGAAGCGGCAGACGTTGGCCTGCACGATGCCGGGCGGCTGGTCGAAGCTCGTCTGAGGCACGGGCGCCTGGCCGTTCCAATCCCACGGGTTGTTGAGGGCCAGCTGCATGAACTCCTGCCACAGGAAGAGCGGGCCGTCGGCGCTGAACAGGCCACCGCTGAACTCGTTCGAGAGTGACTCCTGGTTGTTGTTGCCCATCCATACGCCGGTCGTCAGGCTGCCCGGAATGTAGCCAAAGCCGGATACGTCGCGGAAGTCATTCGTCGTGCCGGTCTTGAACCCGGCGGGCCGACGCAGGCCGTCGGGCGTGGTCAGCCGAGCGCGCTCGCCCCACAGGGTGTTGCGTGCCGGATCGGTGTTGCCCTCGAGGATGAAGTGCGGCAGGTACGCCTCCGCGGGAGTCATCGGATTCGTGACCGCGGGGCCGTTGTCCTCGCGGGTGTACACGACCCGGCCGTTGCGGTCGCGGATCTCGAGGATCGTGGTCGCCGGGTTCAGCTCGCCCTGCATGGCGAAGGTGCTGTACGCCTGGGTCATGTTGGTCAGGTTGACCGGCACGGAGCCGAGCGCCAGGGACAGCCCCGGATCCTGGCCCATGATGTAGTCGGCGCCGGCGATGCCAAGCGACTGGGCGAAGTTCGCCGTCGTCTGCGACCTGGCCAGGTACTGCATCTGGACCGATGGGATGTTGAGCGAGTAGCGCAGGGCGTCGATCGCGAGCACCGGTCCCCGCTCCCTGATGTCGGCGTTCGTCGGGCGGTAGCTGGTCTCAGGGGTCAGCCCGAACTCGGTCATGGCGTCGACGAACATGGTCGACAACGTCGCGTCGCGCGACTGGAAGGCGGAGGCGTACGTGATCGGCTTGAATGCCGAGCCCGGCTGCCGGAGCCCGAGTCCGGCCACGTCGAACTGGCCCTGGACCCGAGGGTCCTCGCGGTTGTAGTAGTCGACGCTGCCGACGTACGCCACGATCTCCCCGGTCGCCGAGTTGATGGCCACCAGGGCCGAGTTGTTCACGTTGAAGCCGCGAAGGGTGTCCACCCACTTCGTGACCAGCCGCTTGGCCTCCTGCTGCAGCGGCATGTCGAGCGACGTCGTGATCCGGTAGCCGCCGGTGCGCACCGCCAGCGCCCCGTCATCGACGCCCGGGAGGGTGGCGAGGATCCGCTCAGCCTCGGCGCGGACCCGGAAGCTGAACTGCGGCTCCTGGAGCACGCTCGTCAGTCGGCTCGGGTTCATCTCCACCCAGGTCGTTGCCCGCGCCTCGCGCTCCTGGGCCGGCGTGATGTAGCCCTCCTCGAGCATGGCACCCAGCACCAGGTTCCGCTCACGGAGCGCGTCCGCCGCGCCTGCTTCGGGGTCCTCCAGGGTCGAGTTGGGGTTCTGGTACGGGTCGAGGAACGACGGGGCCTGCGGCAGGCCTGCCAGGAATGCGGCCTGCGCGACCGTCATCTCGGCCAGGTCGGTGAGACCGAAGTAGTTCGCCGCCGCCGCCTTGATGCCGTACGAGCCGTTGCCGTAGTAGATGAGGTTCAGATAGGTCTCGAGGATCCGCTCCTTGCCGGCCTGACCGGGATACTCAGCCGTCACCTGCATGGCCAGGATGTTCTCGCGGATCTTGTCCTGGATGTCGGTCGAGTTGTTCGGCTCGGGAGGCTGGCAGACGTCGACCTCATCCTCCGTCGGCTCCTCCTCGGTGGCCGGGGCGTCGGGGTCGATGGCCTCGAGGCTCGCCAGGGGCGACGCGCCGGGGTCGACCTGGGTCGACGCGCCCTCCTCCCGCAGCACGCGCGCATAGTCGATGACCTGCTGGGTGATCGTCGAGGCGCCCTGCACGATCTCGCCGGCCTCGAGGTTCGCGAGCGCGGCCCGCACGATGCCCTGGAAGTCGACGCCGTTGTTCTCCCAGAACGTGCGATCCTCGCTGGCGACGGTGGCCTGCCACACGACCTCGGGCAGCGTCTCGAACGTCACCGCCTCGCGGTTCTGGCACTCGAACCTCGCGAGGAGCGCCTGGCCCGTGCGGTCGTACACGTAGGTCGACTCCGCCGGCACGATGTCGTCGAGCACGTTCGGCGCCGGGAGCCCGGTGGCAAAGTAGTTGTACGCGGCCAGCATGCCGCCGGCGGTGCCCATGATCGAGCCCGCGAACATCAGCCCGAAGACGCCGAGCGTGATGAGCAGGAAGGTGGCAAGGCCGCGTCGCTGCGTGCCGCGACGCGTTGTTCGGCGCGTCATCATCAGGTGACGACGCCGACGCTGGAGGGCCGGATGCATCGAGCGCAGGGTACCAGCAGGGGCCTGCCGGGTCGAATCGCGACCGGCGCTAGCGGACCACCATCAGCAGCCGCTGGTCGATGAGCAGAGCCAGCACGGCGCCGCCGACCAGGAATGGGCCGAACGGGATGTAGCTGCGCAGCCCCACCCGGCGCGCCACCAGCAGGGCGACGCTCGTCGTGGCCGCCAGGAAGGCTGCGCCGAAGAGGGCGGTGAAGATGGCGGGCCAGCCGAGCATCAGGCCGATGGGCGCCACGAGGTAGAGGTCGCCCAGAGCCAGGCCGCCGCGCACGACGAGGGCCAGGGTGCCGAGGAACCCCACCGCGGCGGCGGCGCCGGCGAGGGCCATCAGCGGCTCGACCCCCGGGTTGAACGGCACGAAGACGGCGGCGGCCACGATGAGCGGGTCGAGCACGATGTGCGGCAGGCGCCGCTGCTCGAGGTCGGT
Organism: uncultured Steroidobacteraceae bacterium; assembly: GCA_964449915.1. Lineage (GTDB taxonomy): Bacteria > Chloroflexota > Limnocylindria > QHBO01 > QHBO01 > JACDBZ01. The sequence continues at coordinate 9,960 of CAYVCE010000155.1, forward strand.
GGCGGTGAGGAGCACGAGCAGCGCGAGGAGCCCCAGGTAGACGGCGGTCGCCCACCACGGCAGCGCCGAGCGGGCGACGATGGCGGCCGCGGCGAGGCCACTGGCCACCGCCAGCCCAACAGTGCGCATCCCGAACCCGCGGCGCATGGCCTCATCCGCCGGCCAGATGCTCGCCAGTCGCTCCGCGCCGGCACCGATGGCGGCAAACGCGACGCCGACGGCGATCGTGAGCAGGTTCACGCGGGACCTTGGCCTCCTGGTGCTGGGCATGCGCCGGGCGGTGCGCCGCGGCACCGCGCATCGTAGGCCGTGAGAGCACGGCCACCATAGGCCGATCGTCCGATGCGGCCTCTCGGCCGGCTGGCACGCGACCTGCGAGGAGATGCATGCCTGCCGGTGTGCTACCGGTCATCGCATGGGAGGAACGACGGATGGACAGCGATCGCATCGAGGGACCTCTGAAGGAGGCCCGCGGCAAGGTCAAGGAAGAATGGGGCGACCTCACGGACAACACCCGCACCGAGGCCGAGGGCAAGGCGGACCAGGTGGAGGGCAAAGTCCAGCACGAGTGGGGCGAGACGAAGGACGACGTCCGAGACGCCGTCGACGACCATCGCTGATCTCGCGTTGATCAACGGGCCCCGTCCGCTGGACGGGGCCCGTCCCTTGGCCTGCGCCCGCTACGAGCCGCCGTGCGACCGGAAGGCCAGTGCGAGCTCCACGAGCGTGCCGACCGCGGCTCCGGTGGCACCCCTGGGGCCGTAGGGCTTCTCGGTGCCCAGGTAGGCGGTCGCGGCGATATCGACGTGCACCCACGGGACGGTGACGAACTCCGACAGGAACACCGCGCTCTTGATCAGCGACCCTTCCCGGCTGCCGGAGTTGACGATGTCGGCGTGCGGCGAGTCATAGCTGGTCCGGTACTCGACCGCGAGGGGCATCTCCCAGAACCACTCCCCCGCCGCCTCGGCGGCTGCCGCCACCCGCTCACCCCATGATCGCGGGCGGGCGAAGTAGGCGCTGATCTGCTCGCCGAACGCGATGGCCTGCGCGCCGGTCAGGGTTGCCACGTCGACGACATGCGTGGCGCCCTGGCGCTCGGCCCAGGTCATCGCATCTGCCAGGATGAGGCGGCCCTCGGCGTCGGTGTTGGTGACCTCCACGGTCATGCCGTTCATGGCCTTGACCACGTCACCCGGACGCTGGGCGTTCCCGCCGGGCATGTTCTCGACCATCGGCGCCACTGCCATGAGCGGCGTTTCGGGGGCGAGCCGCGCCACCGTCCGCGCCGCGGCGATGACTGCCGCCGCGCCGGACTTGTCGTGCTTCATGTCGCCCATGTTCTCGGCGCCCTTGATGCTGATGCCGCCGGAGTCGAAGCAGACGCCCTTGCCGACGATCGCCAGGCGCTGTCCATCGCCTGCCGTGTCCCAGCCGGGGAGCTTCACCGCGATGAGGCGTGGCGGGTGCGCGGCCCCCTGGCCGACACCGAGCAGGAGCCCCATGCCGAGCGCTTCCATCTGCTCGGGCTCGAGCACTTCCACGGTGCAGCCGTCCGCCACAAGCTCGCGCGCCGCAACTGCCATACGCTCGGGGTACAGGTCGTTTGCCGACCGATTGGCGAGGTCGCGTGCGAATGCCGCCCCGTCGCCGATCGCCACCCCGCGATCGAGCGCCTGCTGCGACGCGGTCCCGATGCACACGAGCTCGGTCACTGAGCGCTTCATGGCCTCCGTGTCGCGCACCCGCCCGTAGACCGCCGTCGCGCGGTAGGTGCCCGCCACCGCGCCGGCGACCGCGGCCGCCCACGCCTCGTCGCCCTCGCCATCGCGCAGCCACAGCGCGAGGGTCGATGCGCCGCGCCCGTTGAGGTGGCGCGTCGCCACCGCCGCCAGGCGTCGCGCGCGGAACGGGCCGCGGCCGCGAGCCCCGGCGTTCAGCAGCAGCAGGCGCCCGGCAGGGAGGTCGCCGGCGTCCACGAGCGCCGACGTGTGCTCGATCGGGTTGAAGTCACCCCACGCCAGCGCGCGGGTGATCGCGCCGCCCGATGCCGCGTCGAGCTCGGCCACGTCGGCCGCCATGTCGGCCTCGTCGCGATAGATCGGGACCGCGAGGACATCGGCCTCGACGGTGGCCGGGGGGCCGGCGGTCGCGCGCACGCGCATGCTTGGGCTCCTTCACGGGAGGTGGAATGGGCGCCGCGATTATAGGTTTCGCTCAGCCCTGGCAATCGGCGAAGCGCGCGGAGTACAGGGCAAACGGGCTGCCTCGCGCGACGGTGGTGCCTGCGGGTGGCTCCTGGTGGATGATGCCCTCCGGCTGCGAGGGGTCCTCGCTGCAGTGGACGGTCCAGTCGAGCCCGGCACTCTCGGCGGCGGCGACGGCATCCGCGGTGGACAGGCCGATCACCGCCGGCGCGTTCACCAGGTTGGGGTCGGCCGGTTGGGTCGCGGTCGTCCCCGGCGAGGCGCCGCCCTCGCCGGTACGCAGCAGGAGCGGAACCACGACGAACGCGACGACGAGCGCAGCCGCGCCGAGGACGAGCAGCGTGCCGATCAGGCTCCAGGCTCCGCCCCGTCGGGGCGCGCGGGCCGGTCGGCGCGCCGGCGGTCGGGTGGGAACCGGTGCCGGCAGCGGAGGAGGCACGTAGCCGCCCGGAGGAGCGGGGATGCGAACCACCCGGGTGGTGTCGTCGCCCACGCCCGACGCGTCGCCGCGCCCCGCCTCGCCCAGCGCTCGGGCCATCGCCTCCGCCGTGTGGAAGCGGGCACGCGGGTCGCGGTGCAGGGCCTGGAGGATCGCGTCGTCGAGCCGGCCCGACACGCCGGGGACAAGCGCCGACGGCAGGCGAACCGCGCCGGTCCGGTGGGCTGCGCTCACCTCCTCAGGGGTGGCACCCGGGAAGGGCAGGCGTCCGGTGACCGCCTCGTAGAGGACCACGCCGAGGCTGAACAGGTCGCTCGCCGGCGTCAGCGCCTCGCCGTGGAGCTGCTCGGGCGACATGTACTGCAGCGAGCCGATGCTCGTCGTGCCCTCCCCCGCGACGTTCGGGGAGCGCGCGATCCCGAAGTCGATGAGCTTCGCCGGCCCCGGCCCGAGCATGACGTTGCCGGACTTGACGTCGCAGTGAACCAGCCCACGCTCGTGCACCACGCGCAGCCCGGCCAGCAGCTC
>CAYVCE010000156.1:0-13684 GCA_964449915.1 uncultured Steroidobacteraceae bacterium
AGCTTCAGCCCCTCGCGACGGCAGATGCGGCAGACGGCGTCGTTGTAGCGTGCCATGGCGACTCCCCTCTCAGACCCGGCGCCGCTTGGGCGGGCGGCATCCGTTGTGCGGGATGGGGGTGACGTCGGTGATGGCGGTCACCTCGAGGCCGGCGGCCTGGAGGGAGCGGATCGCCTGCTCGCGGCCGCCGCCGGGTCCCTTGACGAAGACCTCGACCTGGCGCATGCCGTTCTCCATCGCGCGGCGCGCGGCGAGCTCGGCCGTCTGCGCCGCCGCGTAGGGCGTGCTCTTTCGGGAGCCCTTGAAGCCGACCAGTCCCGCGCTGCCCCAGCTGATCACGTTCCCCGTCGTGTCGCTGATCGTCACGATGGTGTTGTTGAACGTGGACTGGATGTGCGCGTGCCCGACCGGCACGTTCTTTCGCTCGCGCTTCTTGCCGCGCTTCGCGCTCTTGCGTTCTGCCATGGAACTCCCGTATTACTTCTTGCGGCGGATGCCGACGGTCTTCTTCACACCGCGGCGCTGCCGCGCATTCGTCTTCGTTCGCTGTCCCCGGACGGGGAGGTTGCGCCGATGTCGGAGGCCGCGATAGGAGCCGATCTCCATCAGGCGCTTGACGTTCATGCTGACCTCGCGGCGGAGGTCACCCTCGGTCTTGAACTGGCGGTCGACCACCTCGCGCAGGCGGTTGACCTCCTCGTCGGTCAGGTCGCGCACGCGGGTGTCGGGTGACACGTTCGCGGCGCCGATGACCTTGCCGGCCGAGGTCGGGCCGATGCCGTGGATGTAGGTGAGGCTGATGATCACCCGCTTCTCGCGGGGGATATCGACGCCGGCGATGCGTGCCATCTGTCTACCCCTGCCGCTGCTTGTGCTTGGGGACGACGCAGATGACCATCACCACGCCGGAGCGCTTGATCACCTTGCAGCGCTCGCAGCGGGGCTTCACGGATGCGGAAACCTTCATCTCATCCTGTACGTGATGCGACCCCGGGTGAGGTCGTAGGGAGAGAGCTCGACGCGGACGGTGTCACCTGGCAGGATGCGGATGAAGTTCTGGCGCAGCTTCCCGGAGATGTGGGCGAGCACTTCGTGCCCGTTCTCCAGGCGCACCTTGAACATCGCGTTCGGGAGGGGGAGGATCACCTCTCCCTCGACCTCAATGGCATCCTTCTTCGGCAAGCGACACGCACCCTCGTTTCAAGCTGCTGATCAATTCAGTGGGGGGATAACACACACGGAAGGGCCGCCGCACAGGGCGACCCGCGAACGGAGAGTATACATCCGGCGGTCCATGCGACGCAACCGTCAGGCCTCCCCGCCGGTGAGCACCTCGGGCCCTCCCTCGGTCACCACGATGGTGTTCTCGAAGTGGGCGGACAGGCTCCCGTCGGCGGTCCGGACGGTCCAGTTGTCCTCGGCGACGACGACTTCGTCCCCGCCCAGGTTGAACATCGGCTCGATCGCGAAGCACATGCCGGCCTCGATCAGCATGCCGGTCCCCGGGCGCCCGTAGTTCGGCACCTGCGGCTCCTCGTGCATGGCCTGGCCGATGCCGTGGCCGACGAAGTGCCGCACGATCCCGTAGCCGCGCTCGTGCGCGATCGTCTCGATGGCGTGGCCGACGTCACCGAGCCGGTTGCCGGCCAGCGCGGCGGCGATGCCCGCCTCCATCCCGCGCCGGGTGGCCCCGACCAGGTCGCTCACCTCACGCGGCACCGGGCCGATGGTCCACGTCCGCGCGCAGTCGGCATGCCAGCCGTCGAGGATGCAGCCGATATCGATGCTGACGACGTCGCCATCGGCCAGCCGCCTCCGCGGCGACGGGATGCCGTGGACGACCTCGTCGTTGATGCTGGCGCAGATGGAGCCGGGGAACGGGGGGTTTGACCCGTAGCCCTTGAACGACGGGATCGCACCGGCATCGCGGATCATGCGCTCCGCGATGCGGTCGAGGTCGCCGGTCGTGACCCCCGGCCGCAGCTCGGCGTGCAGCACATCGAGAATGCCGGCCAGGATGCCTCCCGCGGCGCGCATGCGCTCGATCTCCACTGCGCGCTTGATGGTTGCCGCGCCGGCGTTGCGCATCAGCGCGCCGCCCGTGCGCCGATGAGGACCAGGATCTCCTCGGTCACCGCATCGATCGGCTTCGTGCCGTCGAGCCGGTCGACGATGCCGGCGCGCTCGTAGTGATCGATGACGGCCAGCATCGGCGGCACCTGCTTGTCGAGGCGCGCGCGGACGACCTCGGGTCGATCGTCGTCGCGCTGGCGGAGCGGGGTGCCGTCGCGGTCGCACTGACCGCTCACCCTGGGCGGGTCGGTATCCTCGTGATAGGTGGTGCTGCACTGCGGGCAGATCCAGCGTCCGGCGACGCGGCGGATGAGGATCTCGGTCGGCACCTCGATGTAGAGCACGCGCCGGATGCGCTCGCCCTTCGCGGCCAGCGTCTCGTCCAGCGCGATTGCCTGGCCGACGGTGCGGGGGAAGCCGTCCAGGATGGCGCCGGCGGCCGCGCGCGGGCGGGCCAGCTCCTCCATGAACATGGCGATGGTCAGCTCGTCGGGCACCAGCTCGCCGCGCTCCATGTACTCCCGCGCCGCCTCGCCGAGCGGCGTTCCGGCCGCCAGCGCCGCGCGGAAGAGGTTCCCCGATGCGAGGTGCGGCAGGCCCAGCTCGCGAGACAGGATCGAAGCCTGTGTCCCCTTGCCGGCGCCGACGGCGCCGACGAGCAGCAGGATCAGGCGCTCGGCGCCGCGGCCTGCCGCACGATCGGGAACGGGCTCATCGGTCAACGGATGAACCCCTCGTAGTGACGCATCATCATCTGGGCCTCGAGCTGCTTCATCGTCTCGACCACCACGCTGACCATGATCAGGATGCTCGTGCCGCCCAGCTGCAGGTTGCTGGTGCCGGGGATGAAGGCAGTCACGACGTAGGGCAGCACGGCGATGAAGCCGAGGAACAGCGCGCCGCCCAGGGTGATGCGGTTCGTGACGCGCGCCAGGAACTCCTCGGTCGGCTTGCCGGGTCGAATGCCCGGGATGAAGCCGCCGTTCTTGCGCAGGTAGTCGGCCGTCTGGTCGGGGCGGAATTGGAACGCGGTGTAGAAGTAGGTGAAGAACACGACCAGCAGGAAGTAGAGCGTGCCGTACAGCAGCAGGTTGCTGGTGCCGTTCAGGTTGGTGCTGATGAACACCGCCACGTTGCGCACCCAGTCGATCTCGCTGGTCGTGAAGTAGGTCGCGATCTGGGCCGGGAAGAGCAGGATGCTGACCGCGAAGATGATCGGGATGACGCCGGCCATGGTGACCTTGAGCGGCAGGTACTGGGTCTGGGCCTGCGTCATCCGCCGGCCGCGCATGCGGCTGGCGTACTGGACGGGGATGCGGCGCTGGCCCTCGTTGATGAAGACGACGGCCGCCACGACCACGATCGCCACGATGATGAACGGGATCAGCCGAGCCAGGGCGTCCGGGCCGCTCACGATCGGACCGATCTGTTGCGGCACGCTTCCCACGATGCCGGCGAAGATGATGAAGCTGATGCCGTTGCCGAGGCCCTTCTCGCTGATCAGCTCGCCGAGCCACATGAGCAGGATCGTGCCGGCCGTGAAGCTCAGCAGCAGGCTCAGGGTCTCGATGCTGAACAGCGGGTTGGCCGGGATGACGCCGTTGGCACTGAGCAGCACGCTGATGCCGTAGCCCTGGGCGAAGGCCAGCGGCACGGTCAGCATGCGCGTGTACTGGTTCAGGCGGTTGCGCCCGTACTCGCCCTCGCGGCTGAGCTCCTCGAGCGCCGGGATCACGCCGCGCATCAGCTGCATGATGATGCTGGCGTTGATATACGGGTTGACCCCCAGGCCGATGATCGACGCGGCCGCCAGGCCGCCTCCCGAGAAGATGTTCAGGATCCCGAGCAGCGGGTTGTTCGTGAACAGGTCGGTCAGGGCCGCCGTGTTCACGTTCGGCACCGGGACGTTCGTCAGCGCCCGGAAGATCAGCAGGATCCCCAGCGTGAAGAGCAGCTTGCGCCGGATATCCGGCGCGCGGAAGGCGGTGACGACCGTCTCGATCAAGCCTCGGACCCGCCTTCGGTCTCCTCGGTCGATGGTGCCTCGACCTCGGCCTCGGCCTCGGCCTCGGCCTCGGGGTCGGCGTCCGCGGACGCCTCGGCCGTGGCCGGGCTCGTCGGCTCAGCGGCCACGGCCGCCTTCGACGCTGCCGCGGCGGCAGCCCGGCGGCCCTTCGCCTTGCGGCCCTTCGTGCGCGTCGCAGCGGCGGCCTCGGCCTTCGCCTCGGCGTCGGGGTCGACCGGCGCATTGTCCGGCCAGGTGAGCTGCTGGACGGTGCTGCCGGCGGCGGCGAGCTTGTCCAGGGCGGAGCGGCTGAACGCGTGGGCGTGGATCGTGATGCCCTTCGGCGCATCGCCGACACCGAGGATCTTGACGGGCAGCTTCGTGTCGTGGATCAGGCCGTCGTGGGCGAGCACGTCGGGCGTGACGAGCGTCCCCTTCTCGAGCTCGCCGAGCCGGCCGAGATTGAGCGGGGTATACGCCACGCGGCCGCGATTGCGGAAGCCGTGCAGCTTCGGGACCCGGATGTGGAGCGGCGTCTGGCCACCCTCGAACCAGGCTGGCAGGCTTCCGCCGGCTCGCGCGCGCTGGCCCTTCGTGCCGCGGCCGGCGGTCTTGCCGCGACCCGATCCGTGGCCACGGCCGACGCGCTTGGACGGCGTGCGCGACCCGGGGGTCGGACGCAGGTCGTGCAGCTTCACTTCGATTCCCCTTCCTTGGCGGCGGGCTCCTCGACGTCGATGAGGAACGCGACGCGGCGCAGCATGCCGCGGATGACAGGCGTGTCGGCAACCTGGACGGACTGGTTGAGCCGATGCAGGCCGAGCGCCCGGATCGTGCCGCGCGCGGCGGCCTTGTGACCGATCGTCGAGTGGGTCCAGGTCACGGTCAGCATCGGGCCGGCCGTGGCGCCCGTCGTGCGTCTAGCGGCCACGTCCACCTCCCGAGCCGGTGTTCATCGGCTCCCGACGCTCCGGGATCTCGTGCGGCGTGCGTGCCCGCTCGGCGCCCCGCTTGCCGAGCAGCTGCTCCGCCGTGCGCCCGCGGAGCGCCGCGATGGTGTCGGCCGAGCGCAGCGCCGCGAGGCACTCGATCGTGGCGCGCACGACGTTGATCGGGTTGGTCGAGCCCTGCGCCTTGCTCAGGATGTCGCGGATGCCGGCCGCCTCGACGACCGAGCGCACCGAGCCGCCGGCGATGACGCCGGTTCCGGGACTGGCAGGCTTGAGCATCACCCTGGCGGCACCGAAGTGGCGGTGCACCTCGTGTGGGACGGTGGAGCCGACGAGCGGCACCTTGATGAGGTGCTTCTTGGCGTCCTCGACGCCCTTGCGGATCGCCTCGGGGACCTCGCCGGCCTTCCCGAGCCCCGCGCCGACGGTGCCGTTGCCGTCACCGACGACCACCACCGCGCTGAAGCTGAAGCGGCGGCCGCCCTGGACGACCTTGGCGACGCGGTTGATCTGGACGACCTTCTCTTCCAGGTTGAGCTTGGACGCATCGATGCGTGCCATGTGCAGATCTCCTCGCTACAGGTTGAGGCCGCCCTCGCGGGCGCCCTCGGCGAGCGAGCGGACCCGCCCGTGGTACTGGTAACCGCCGCGGTCCATCACGACGGTGCTGACCCCGGCCGCCTTCGCCCGGTCGGCGAGGGCCTTGCCGACTGCCCGTGCCGTGTCGACCGGCGTCGTCGCGGCGAGGTCGGCCTCGCGGCTGGAGGCCGCGGCCAGGGTGCGTCCCGTGGTGTCGTCGATCACCTGGGCATAGATGTATTTCGCGCTGCGGAAGACCGACAGGCGCGGGCGCTCCGAGCTGCCGCTGATGCGGAGCCGGATGCGCTGGTGGCGCTTGCGGCGCAGGGCGCCGCGGGAGAGGTTCGTTGTCATCGGTCCGTCAGCCTCCGACCTTGCCGGCCTTGCCGGCCTTGCGGAGGATCTGCTCGCCCGCGTAGCGGATGCCCTTGCCCTTGTACGGCTCGGGCTTGCGCTGCGAGCGGATGTGCGCCGCCGTCTGGCCGACCAGCTCCTTGTCGGCGCCGAACACGCCGAGGCGCGTCGGGGTCTCGACCCGGAATTCGATGCCGGCCGGCGGATCGACCTCCACCGGATGGGAGTAGCCGAGCGCCAGGACCAGCTTCGTTCCCTGGAGCTGCGCGCGATAGCCGACGCCGCTGATCTCCAGGTTCTTCGTGAAGCCGGTGGTGACGCCGGTGATCATGTTGTTGACGAGCGTGCGGGTCAGGCCGTGCAGCGCCCGGTGGCGCGGCTCGTCCGTGGGACGCACGACGCGCAGGATGCCGTCGTCGCGCTCGAGGGTCATCTCCGGGTGCAGCTCGCGCTCGAGCTGGCCCAGCGGGCCCTTGACGCGCAGGCGCCGACCTTCCGTGGTGACCTCCACTCCGTCGGGGAGCGGGATCGGAAGTCGTCCGATACGGGACATGCTTCGTTCGCTCCTTTACCAGACGTAGGCCAGGACCTCTCCGCCGAGATTCTGCTTCCGGGCATCGGTCCCGGTCATGATCCCGTGGGAGGTGGAGAGGATGGCAAGGCCGAGCCCGCCGAGAACGCGCGGGATCTCGGTCTTGCGCGCGTAGACGCGCAGGCCCGGCTTGCTGATGCGCTTGAGGCCGGTGACGACCGGCGTGCGGCCCTCGACGTACTTCAGGCGCAGGGTGAGCATCTCCTGGACGCCCTCGGTCTGCGTGTCGTAGGCGTCGATGAAGCCCTCTTCGGCCAGGATCCGCGCGATCTCGCGCTTCACCCGTGACGAGGGCATGCTGAGGTCCTTGTGCCGGGCCGCGCTGGCGTTGCGAATGCGCGTCAGCATGTCGGCGATCGGGTCGGTCACGTTCATGGGTTCGGGTTCATCTCCTCGGCGGCGGTTCGCTCCCGGCGGTCTCCGGGTGGCGCCTGCCGCTGATGGCGGCCGCCGTCGGGCGGCCTTCGGTTCGGTCTGGGAGCTACCAGCTCGACTTGGTCACCCCCGGCAGCTGGCCCAGCAGGGCTCGCTCCCGGAAGCAGATGCGGCACATGGCGAAGCGGCGCATGTAGCCACGCGGCCGGCCGCACACCTGGCAGCGGTTGTGGTCGCGGACGGGGAAGCGCGAACCGCGCTTCGCCTTGGCGATGCTCGACTTCTTTGCCACCTGGTCTCCTTAATTCGCCTGGAACGGCATGCCGAGGAGCTCGAGGAGCTTGCGCCCCTCCTCGTCGGTCTTCGCCGTCGTCACGATGCTGATCTCGAGCCCGCGCAGCCGGTCGATCTTGTCGTAGTCGATCTCGGGGTACACGAGCTGTTCGCGCAGGCCGAGGCTGAAGTTGCCGCGACCGTCGAACGAACGCGTCGGGATGCCCCGGAAGTCGCGGATGCGGGGCAGCGCGAGCGCCAGCGTGCGTTCGAGAAAGTCGTACATCCGCTGCCCGCGCAGCGTCACCTTGGCGCCGATCGGCATCCCGGTGCGCAGTCGGAACTGCGCGATGCTCCGCTTGGCGCGGGTCACGATCGGCTTCTGGCCGGTGATGGTCGTCAGGTCGCCGACCGCGGCGTCGAGCGCCTTGGCGTTCGCAATCGCCTCGCCGAGGCCGATATTGACGACCACCTTCTCGAGGCGCGGGATCTGCATCGGGTTGGGGTAGCTGAACTCGCGCTGCAGCGCCGGCACGATCTCGTCGTGGTAGCGCTGGCGCAGCCCGCCGTACACCGGCTTGCGGTAGGCGCCGTTGCCCGGCGCGGCCTTCACGGCAGGCTTCGGGGTGTTGTCGGCCTTCGCGTCCGGCGCCGGGGTCGCGGCGGCCTTCGTTGCCTTCGTCGGCTTCGTCGCCTTCGTCACCGATCCGGCGCGGCCGCGCGGCGTCTTCTCTGCTTCCGGGCTCACTTGGTGGTCACCTCGATCTGCTCGCCGCAGTGCTTGCAGACGCGCACCACGCCACCCGCGTCCAGGTGCTGGTGGCCGATGCGGGTCGGCCGATCGCAGCGCGGGCAGACCACCTGCACGTTGCTGATGGGCAGTGGCACCGGCAGGTCGATGATGCCTCCGGTCTGCGTCCGCGATCGCGCACGCCGATGGCGCTTCGCCATGTTGATCCCGGGGATCACGACGCCGAAGCCGCGCTTCGTCTTCTCGACTCGCTCGACCGTCCCACGCTTGCCGCGATCCTTGCCGGCCAGCACGAGGACGGTGTCGCCCCTGCGCACGTTCATCTACAGCACCTCCGGGGCGAGCGAGACGATCTTCATGTAGTTGCGCTCGCGGAGCTCGCGAGCCACCGGCCCGAAGATGCGCGTGCCGCGCGGGTTGCCCTGGGGCGTGATGAGGACGGCCGCGTTCTCGTCGAAGCGGATGTGGCTGCCATCGGCGCGGCCGTACTCCTTCGTGGTGCGGACCACCACCGCGCGCACGACGTCGCCCTTCTTCACGCCGGCGTTCGGAATCGCCTGCTTGACCGCGGCGACGATGACGTCGCCGACCTCGGCGGTGTCGCTCGTCGAGCGGCCGATGACCGAGATGCACTCCACCACGCGCGCGCCGGAGTTGTCGGCCACCCGAAGCCGGCTGTACTTCTGGATCACGCGGACTCCGTCCCGTCGATGAGCTCTTCGTTGGAGCCGCGCGCCACGACCTCGACGACGGTCCAGCGCTTCTCGCGCGAGAGCGGACGGCTCTCTTCGATCCGCACCGTGTCGCCAACGCGGGCGGTGTTCTCCGCGTCGTGCGCCTTGAACTTGCTGGAGAGGCGCACGACCCGCTTGTAGATCGGGTGCCTCCGCAGCCGCTCGACGCTGACGACGACGGTCTTGTCCATCTTGTCGGACACCACGCGTCCGGTCTTGCTTCGTCGCTTGCCCTGCATCAGCTGGCCTTCTCTTGCTGAGCCGCAGCCGCCGCTTCGGCGGCGTGCTGTCGCTCGGTCATGACGGTCAGGATGCGAGCGATCCGCTTGCGGGTCGCCGGCAGCCTGCTGTAGTTGCTCTCCTGTCGCGTGGCGAGGTCGAAGCGGACCTTCCATAGCTCCTGCTTCGCGTCACGCAGCGCGCCCTCGAGATCCTTGTCCGAGAGGGCCCGCACCTCACTGATGTCCATGCTCGAGGCCCTCCTTGATGACGAACTTGGTGCTGATCGGCAGCTTGTGACCCGCCAGGCGCATCGCCTCGCGGGCGATCGGCTCGGGGACGCCCGACATCTCGAACATGACCCGGCCCGGCTTCACGACCGCGACCCAGTGGTCGGGAGCGCCCTTGCCGGAGCCCATGCGCACCTCGGCCGGCTTCTTGGTGACCGGCTTGTCCGGGAAGACCCGGATCCAGACCCGGCCGCCGCGCTTGATGTGATGGGTCATCGCGCGTCGCGCTGCCTCGATCTGGCGGCTCGTGAGCCAGCAGACCTCCTCGGCCATGAGGCCGAACTCGCCGAAGCTGACCGTCGTGCCCCCCTTGGCCAGGCCGGCGCGACGACCGCGCTGCACCTTGCGGTGCTTGACCCGCTTTGGCATCAACATGCTCAGGACCCCTTCGCCGGCTTTTCGTCGGCCGACGCATCCGCCTGCGGCCCCGGCTCGGTAGCCTCGGCGGCCTTGGTGCCCTCGGCGGCCTTGGTGGCCTTGGTGGCCCTCGTGGGCTTGGGCGCTTCGGTTGCCTGCGGGGCGGAGGCAACCGGCTCGGTGTCGAGACCGACGTCGGCCACCACAGGCTCGGGCGGCGTCACTGCCGCGTCCGGCGCCTGGGCCGCCGCGTCCGGCGCCTCGGGCGTCGGCGCAAGGGTCACGGAAGCCTCCGGCGTCGGCGCAACGGTCACGGGAGCCTCGGGCGTCGGCGCAACGGTCACCGGCGCTTCATCGGCCACGGCGGTGGCCGCGGCGCTCGCGCGACCGGCCGTCGACGTGCTCCGGGCGCCGGCGGCAGGACGGACGCGGCCGCCGGTGGTGCCACGACGCGGCGCCCGCGGCTCGGTGCGCGCGCTGCCCGGCCGCTCGCCGAGCTGCTCGCCACGGTAGACCCATGCCTTGACGCCGATGCGCCCGTAGGTGGTGTGGGCATGCACGACGCCGTAGCTGATGTCGGCGCGCAGCGTGCCGAGCGGGATGCGGCCCTCCTTGTCCCACTCGGTGCGGCTCATCTCCGACCCGCCGAGGCGGCCGGAGACCTGGATCTTGACGCCCTTGGCGCCGGCCTTGATCGTGCGCTGGATCGACTGCTTGATCGCCTTGCGGAACGCGATGCGCCGCTCCAGCTGTCCGGCCACGTTCTGGGCCAGCAACATGCCGTCCAGCTCGGGCTGGAGGATCTCCTTGATCTCGAGCTTGACCTTCTTGTTCGTCAGCTTGCCGACGTTGGTGCGCAGTGCCTCGACGTTCGCGCCGCCCTTGCCGATGACGATTCCCGGCTTGGCCGTGTGCACCGTGACGGTGACGTGGTTGATGCCGCGCTCGATCTCGACCTGGCTGACGCTCGCGTTCGACAGCTGCTTGGCGACCAGCTCCCGGATCCGCATGTCCTCCTGGAGCAGCGTGGCGTAGTCGCGATCCGCGTACCACTTCGCCAGCCAGGGCTTGATGATGCCGATCCGGAAGCCGTACGGGTGAACCTTGTGCCCCATTACGACTCCTCTCGGTCAGCCACGGCGATGGTGATGTGGCTGGTTCGCTTCAGAATCCCGAACGTGCGGCCCTGGGCCCGCGGGCGCCAGCGCTTGAGGGTCGGGCCCTCGTCGGCGACCGCGCTCACCACGCGCAGCTCGTCGGCCGACAGGTTGTAGTTGTTCTCCGCGTTGGCGGTGGCGCTCTTGAGCACCTTGGCCACGTCGCGCGCCGCCGCATTCGGCATGAAGCGCAGGATGGCCGCCGCCTCCTCGACCGGCTTGCCGGTGATGAGGTCGGTGACCAGCTTCACCTTGCGGGGGCTGACGCGGATGTACTTTGCGGTCGCGGTCACTCGCATCGCATCGCCTACTTCAGCGCCGTGGAGCGATCGGTGGCGCGGCCGTGGCCGCGATAGGTGCGCGTCGGGGCGAACTCGCCGAGCCGGTGCCCGACCATGTTCTCGGTGACGAAGACCGGCACGTGGCGACGGCCGTCGTGGACGGCGATCGTGTGCCCGATCATCTGCGGGAAGATCACGCTTGCGCGCGACCAGGTCTTCAGCACCTTGCGCTCGCTGCGCTTGTTCATGTCGTCAATGCGGCCGAGCAGGCGCGCGTCGACGAATGGTCCCTTCTTGACGGAACGACTCATCTATCGGCTCCTAACCCCGCCCGTACCGGCGGCGAACGATCAGCTTGGTGGACTTGTTCTTCTTCACGCGGGTGCGCAGGCCCATGGCCGGCTTGCCCCACTTGGTCTTGGGCGGCATGCCGGTGGGCTGCTTGCCCTCGCCACCACCGTGCGGATGGTCGCGCGGGTTCATGGCCGATCCGCGCACCTCGGGCCGTCGACCCATGTGTCGCGAGCGACCGGCCTTCCCGATCTTCTGGTTCTCGTGGTCGAGGTTGCTGACCTGGCCGACGGTGGCCATGCACTCGATCCGCACGCGGCGCACTTCGCCCGACGGCAGGCGCAGAGTGGCGTGGTCGCCCTCCTTGGCCAGCAGCTGGGCTCCGCTGCCCGCGCTGCGCACGATCTGCCCGCCGCGCCCGGCGACGAGCTCGATGTTGTGCACCTGGGTGCCGAGCGGGATGCGCGACAGCGGCAACGCGTTGCCGATGCGGGCCTCGACGTCCGGTCCCGATGCGACCCGGTCGCCGACGGTGAGGCCGTGCGGCAGCAGCATGTAGCGCTTGTCGCCGTCGGCATAGTGGAGCAGCCCGATGCGCGCCGACCGGTTCGGGTCGTACTCGATCGTCGCGATCCGCGCGGGCACGCCCGGCTTGTCGCGCTTCCAGTCGATCACCCTGTACAGCCGCTTGTGGCCGCTTCCCTGGTGCCGGACCGTCAGCTTGCCCTGGCTGTTGCGACCGGCACGGCGCACGAGGCGCTCGGTGAGCGGCTTGTGCGGCGAATCGGTGGTGATCTCCTCGAACGTCGATCGAGTCATCTGGCGAAGACCCGGCGACGTCGGTCGGTAGTTGCGGAGTGGCATCGTCAAACGGCCTCGAACAGCTCGATCTTGTCACCCGGCGCGATCGTCACGATGGCCTTCTTCCAGCCCGGCACCGTACCCATCGTCTTGCGGCCGCGCCGCTTCTGCTTGGAACGGACACTGACGACCCGCACGCCGAGGACGGTCACCTTGAACTCGGCCTCGACGGCTGCCTTGATGAGGAACTTGTTCGCGTCGCGGGCGACGGCGAACGTGTAGTTGTTGCGCTCGGTCTCGAGCGTGCTCTTCTCGCTGATGACGGGACGCAGGAGCACGTCGTGCAGGTTCGTCGCGGTCACGCGTACACCTCCTGGGCCCGGTCCAGGGCGGCCTGCGTGAAGACGACCGTATCGGCCTCCAGCAGGTCGACCACGTTCAGGCTGTCGGCCAGGATCACGCGCACCTCCTGCAGGTTGCGGCAGGAGCGCTCGACCACTGGGTCGCGCGCCGGCAGGACGAGGAGCACCTTGCCCTCCGCCTTCCAGCCGATCAGGCGGGCGAGCATGGCCTTCGTCCGCCCCTCGGGGAGCTCGACGCCCTCCACGACGCGCAGCGCGCCGTCGGCCTGCTTGGCCGAGAGGACGCCGCGCAGGGCCGTGCGCCGCATCTTCGAGGGCATCTTCTGCTCGTAGCTGCGCGGATGCGGCCCGAACACCACGCCGCCGCCAGTCCAGTGCGGGGCGGACTTGCTGCCCTGGCGCGCGCGCCCGGTGCCCTTCTGGCGCCACGGCTTCTTGCCGCCGCCTGTCACCTCGCCGCGGGTCTGCGTATCGGCCGTGCCGGTGCGCCGGCCGGCCAGCTGGCGGATCACCGCCTGGTGGATGAGCGACTCGTTGATCGGGGCGCCGAACAGCGTCTCGGCGAGGTCCACCGTGCCGCCCTCCTTGCCGTCCGCCTTGAGGATCGTCGCCGTGATGGTTGCCGTGCTGGTTGCCGTGATGTCTGTCTGGGGCATCGTCTACTTCGCCTTCTGCACGAGCAACAGGCCGTTCCGCGCCCCGGGCACCGCACCCTTCAACAGGATGAGGTTGCGCTCCGGATCGATCTTCATGACCTTGAGCTTCTTGACGGTCACCTGCTCGTTGCCCATGTGACCGGCCATGCGCGTGCCCTTCCAGACACGGCCGGGGTACGTCCCCGCGCCGATCGAGCCGGGCGCCCGGTGATGATCGGACCCGTGCGTCTTCGGTCCCCGCTTGAAGTTGTGGCGCTCGATGACACCGGTGAAGCCGTGCCCCTTGCTCACGCCGGTCACGTCGACCAGCTCGCCGGCCTCGAACAGGTCGACGGTGACCTGCTGACCGACCTCGTACTCGTCGGTCGCCTCGAGACGCAGCTCGCGCACGTGCTTGGGGTGCTGGTGCTCCTTGTCGAGGTGCTTGAACTGGCCGGCCACCGGCTTGGTCGAGCGGCGCACGGTGCCGGCGCCGAGCTGCACGGCGGTATAGCCGTCCTTCTCGACGTCGCGGAGTCGCGTGACCGTGTTCGGGGTCGCCTCGATGACGCTCACCGGGACGACGCTGCCGTCCTCGGTGAACA
>CAYVCE010000157.1:0-2746 GCA_964449915.1 uncultured Steroidobacteraceae bacterium
ACGCTCTGGATCCTCCAGGCCAGGCCGATGACGGCTCTGCCGCGCGAGGTGTCCTGGGACCCGCCCGCAGCAGGTGCCTTCACCCGCACGTTTCGCTTCGGCGAGTGGATCTCCGAGCCGGTGACGCCGCTCTTTGAGTCGTGGCTCCTGACCGCCATGGAGAACCGGCTGCACGCTCTCCTCGAGGAGCTGCTCGGCGAGCGTGATCCGCGTCCGTACCACGTCGTCGTCAATGGCTGGTACTACTACTCGATCAACTGGCTCTCCCCCCGCGTCTTCGCGCGCAACCTGCCGGGCACGCTGTGGCGCCTGATCCGCTACCCGCGCCGCGTTGCGGGCCTCTTCCCGGCGACCGTTCGACACAGCGTGCCACCGTTGGAGCGGGATTGGCGCGAGGACCTGTTGCCGCGCTACCGAGCAGCGGTGGCGGCTGCCGAAGGACGCGTGGAAACGCTGCCGGTCACGGAGCTGCCCGCCTTGATCGATGAGCTGGCTGACCTCGCCGGCGAGTATTTCACCTCGATCGCCGCACTCGCCGGCGGGGCGTTCAAGATCGAGATCATGCTGGCCGGGTTCTACCGCCGCCATCTGGCCGGCGCACTCGGCGGCAGCCACCTTCCATTGGTATCGGGCTTCGCGCCACCCGCCGATGCGGGACCGCACGCAGTCGTGTCGCTCGATTGGTGGCACGCGCCCTCGCCGCTCGCCGAAACGGCGGCCACGGCAGCCAAGCAGCACGCAGCCGTGGTCGCGACGCGGCGGGCTGCGGAGGAGGCCGCGTTTCGAGCCCTCGCCTCGTCACCGCGCCGCCTGCGGGCATTCCGCAAGCTGCTTGCCGACACGCAGCACCTTGCATCGCTGCGCGAGGAGCAGGTGCCGGTCCTGACGATCTCATGGCCGGTCATGCGGCGAGCAGTGCTGCGCATCGGCGAGGCGCTGGCTGCCCGTGGAGTCATCGCCGATCCGGACGACGTCTTCTACCTGACCCATGACGAGGTGCTGTCCGCGCTCACGGGGACCGGCATGCCGGCCCCCGTCAACGTTGCCGAGCGCCGCGCCCTGCGCGATGAGCAGGGGGAGCTCATCGCCCCGCTGAACGTCGGCCGCATGACCGGCATGATGAAGCGGATCTGGGAGAAGATGCCGCGGCTCGTCGGTGCCGTCCCATCGGACCGTGCCCTTGTGTCGGGCACGCCGGCCTCGCCGGGTCGCGCGACCGGGCTGGTCCGGGTGGTCCGCGCGCCGCGGGACTTTGGTCAGCTTCAGTCGGGCGAGATCCTCGTGGCGCCGCTCACGGCGCCGGCCTGGACGCCGCTCTTCACCCGCGCCGCCGGAGTCGTGACCGACGTCGGAAGCCTCGCGTCGCACGCCTCGATCATCGCGCGCGAGTACGGCATCCCGGCAGTCGTCGGTTGCGGCGACGCCACAGCCCGCCTGCGGACCGGGATGCGCGTCACGGTCGACGGCTCCACCGGGAACGTCGAGCACGAGTAGCTCTGCGTGGTGGGCGGCGTTGGAGTCGACTGCGGCGGGACCAGCGGTAGTACGCTCGCCACGTGGACGTGCCGTGGGAGGTGCCGCTGATGCAGGCGCCAATCGGTCCCGCGACAACGCCCGAGCTCGTCAGGGCCGTCTCGCAGATTGGCGCGCTGGGGACGCTCGCGGCCTCCTGGACCGACCCCAACGTGCTGCGCGAACAGATCCGCGAGATCGCCGCCGCACGGGAACGGCCATTCTGCGTCAACCTCGTGCTCGCCTTCGACCAGCGTGAGCGGCTCGAGGTGGCTATCGCGGAGAACGTTCCGTTCGTGTCGTTCTCCTGGGGAATCGACGAAGCGATGATTCACCGTGCTCATCAAGCCGGAGCGGTGGTGCTGGTCCAGGTTGGGGCGGTGGCTGAGGCCATGCGCGCTGTCGCCGCTGGCGCCGACGTCATCATCGCGCAGGGCATGGAGGCCGGCGGGCACGTCCAATCGACAACACCGCTCCAGGAGCTCCTCGGCGAGGTCCGGCGCGCCATCCGTCGGCCGATCGTCGCTGCGGGCGGCATCGGCGACCGCGATGGCGTCCGTCGCGCACGTCCCGCAGGCGCCGATGCCGTCGCCTGCGGGACCGCCTTTCTTGCCGCCCGCGAAGCAGACGTGCATCCGCGCTACCTTGGGCGCCTCATTCGCGCCGAAGCCGCCGACACCATTCTCACGAACGTGTTCGACCGTGGCTGGCCCAACGCTGCCCATCGCGTCCTCCGCAACGTGACTGTTACCCAGTGGGAAGGCGCCGGGAAGCTCCCTCCCGGCGCGCGCCCGGGTGAGAACGAGGTCGTCGCCCACCGGCAGGGACAGCCGGTCGCTCGCTACAGCGATGCCCAGCCGACCAAGAACACAACCGGCGATGTTGAAGCGATGGCGATGTACGCAGGACACTCCGTCGCCCACGTCTGGCGTCGGGAGCCTGCTGCCACCATCGCCCGGCGACTCGCCCATGACCTCGCCTAGGGGCATCTCAATCCTCGGCTCTGAAGCGGCTCGCGAACTGGGGGCCGCCGTCACCTACCGCGGCGGGGTCGGACGACCGTCCGCGGGTGCATCGTCGCGGACCGATCCGCCCGGCGCTCCGCCGACCCGCGGTTCGCCGCCCGCCGATCAGGCGGCGCGCCAGCGCTCGCGGTGGGGTCGGCCGTCGGCCCCGTACACGGTCGACATCGCCCGCTCGACGTGAAGCTCGAACAGCAGGAATCGATCGTCGC
>CAYVCE010000158.1:0-12356 GCA_964449915.1 uncultured Steroidobacteraceae bacterium
CGCGGCGAGCTCGTCAGGAGCCGCGGCCCGCCGGCCTCGAGCGCGACGATGTCCTCGATCCGGATGCCCGTCACGCCGGGCAGGTAGATTCCCGGCTCCACGCTGAAGACCATGCCTGCCTCGAGGGTGTAGGCCTCCGACTTGCGAAGCCGCGGCGGCTCGTGGGTCTCCAGGCCGATGCCGTGCCCCAGACCATGACCGAAGGGCTCGACGCCCTCCGCCTCGATCCTGTGCCGGGCGATGGCGTCCACCGCCTGCCCGTTCACCCCGACCGCCAGCGCGTCGATGGCCTGCTGCTGCGCCTCGCGCACCGCGTCGTGGTAGCGGCGGATGTCGTCGGGCACGTCACCGACGAACAGCGTGCGCGACATGTCGGACCGATAGCCGTCGACGGCGCAGCCGAAGTCGATGAGCAGCACGTTCCCACGCTCGACGATCGCGTCGGAAGGGCGCCCGTGGGGCATGGCGGCGCGGGCGCCGGCGAGGACGATCGGCTCGAAGGCAAGGCCCTCGGCGCCGTTGGCGCGGAAGAATGACTCGAGCTCCCAGGCGACCTCGCGCTCCGTCATCCCGGCACGGATGAACGCCACGAGATGCGCGAAGCAGGCATCCGTGATGGCGCACGCGCGACCGATGGTCTCGACTTCCTCCGGGGTCTTGTGGATGCGAAGGGGCACGAGCTGGTCGTCGATGACGTGCAGCTCGGTTCCGGGCACGGCCTCGGCCAGCGCCGCCCAGTCGGCGTGGCTCACTGCCGCCGCCTCCATGCCGAGCACGGCGATCTCGTGACGGAGGAGCAACGGCGGCAGCTCGACCTGGAGCGGCTTCGTGGTCCCGACGAGCTCCCAGTCCGGGGCCTCGATCGCCGCCTGCTCGGTATAGCGCGAGTCGGCCAGGATGACGCTCACGTCGCGGGTGACGAGCAGGGTGCCGGAGAACCCGGAGGTCGCCTCCTCGCCGTGTCCGAGCCGGAACCCGCTGAAGTAGCGCTTGTTCGCGCTGCGGCTCAGCAGGATCGCGTCGAGACCGTGCTCGTCGAGCACCCCGCGCAGCGCCGCCAGGCGCGCATCGGTCGCCGCTGACACCCCCGTCATCACTGGCCCACGCACTCCGTGTTGGCGCGCGTGATGTTGGCGTTGTGCTCGTCGAGCGTGCGGCTGAAGTAGTGCGAGCCGTCGCGGGCGCCGCCCGGACAGCCTGCCACGAAGAAGAGGTAGCCCTCCTCGAGCGGGGCATTCGCGACGGCCTCGATGGAGCCGATCCGCGGCGCCGCGATCGGCAAGGGCGGCAGGCCGGGTCGCGTGTAGGTCTGGAACCCGAGCAGCGCCTCCTCGAGGGCCACGTCCCCGCCACCGACCTGGAGTCGCGGCCACCAGTCGATCGATCCCCAATCGTCGACCGGCGTCCGCGCGCCCTCGACGCTCGCCAGCAGCGGATGGCCCTCTGGCAGGAAGTCGCCGGTGGCCAGCCCGTACTGGAGGGTCGGGTCGGCGTTGAGCAGGCCCACCGTCTGGTTGTTGTCCGGCTCCAGGAAGCGCTTCATGTAGACCGCCGCGATGAGCGGCCGCTCCTCGTCGATGACCGCCTCGCGCTCGACGATGGAGGCGATGGTCACGGCCTCGTCGATCGACAGGCCCTTTGCGGCGATCGCAGCGCGGATTTCCGGCGTCAGCCGGGTCCCGAACTCGGTCAGCAGCTTGCGAACGATCTCGATCGGCGTGCTGCGCGGGCCGGTGATCTCGTAGTCGAGCGTCTCGGGTGGGATGTATCCCTCGAGTGAGCTCCCAGCGGGCAGGTCGGCGAGGAAGTCGAACTCGTTGAGCAGGTCGGCCGGGGGTGCCTGCAGGATGGCGGCGAACTCCTCCAGGTTGAACGTCATGCTGCTCTCCCCGAAGGCGGCGACGACCTCCTCGAGTCGCAGGCCCTCGCGAAGCGTGACCATCGTCGTCTCGCCGAAGAACTGGCCGCGCAACGCCGCCACGATCTGGCTCGGCCGCAGCGTCGGCGACAGATCGTAGGTCCCTGCGGCCAGGGTCCCCTCCCGACCTGCCGAGATGACCGCGTACTGGAAGGCGACCTGGCTCTTGATCAGCCCCTGGTCGAACAGCAGCTGGCCGATGCCGGTATCGGTTGCTCCCGTCTCGACCTCGACCGTGACCCGGCGCTGTTCCTCGCTGGCCGGCTCGTCGGCCAGCACTTCGGGCCGGTACCACTGCACGAAGTCCTGCACGATGCCGTGCTGAATGGCCCCGGGGTTGTCCTCGACCCAGGCCATGACCCGCGGCGCGAAGAAGACGTTGAACCCGAGCACGATGAGGACGCCGAGCAGGGCGATCGACCCTGCGATCCAGATGATCAGCAGCAGCGGCTGCACGCGCCGCTTCCGGCGCATCGGTCCCTCACGCTGCTCGCGGAGCTGTCGGATCCGGGCGTTGCGGCGCTCCTCGTACTCTCCCATGGGCGCGGGGCGTCGGGTCATGCAGTCTCCTCAGGGGGTCCCGTCCGGCGACGGGCGTCCAGATATTGTTGCAGGATCAGGCGGGCGGCCGTGGAGTCGAGCTCCCCGCTCCCCCGCCGTGGCCGCCGTCCGCTCGCGCGCAGCTGCTCGCCGGCCTCCCACGAGCTGAGCCGCTCGTCCTCGTATGCAATGCGCAGGCCGTTCTCGGTCAGGCCGTCGCCGAACGCACGGGCCGCGGCCGCCTGGCTCCCCTCGCTGCCGTCCATGTTCAGCGGCAGGCCGACGACCACCAGCTCTGCGCCCTCCGCCCGGGCGAGCTGCTCGACCTCGTGCAGGTCGACGGCCAGGCTGCGCCGATGGATCGCCGGCCGCGCGAAGGCCATGCCGGTCTCCGTGTCGCCGACCGCCACGCCGATCCGCCTGGCGCCGTGGTCGAGGCCGATGATGGTGCTCACGGCGTCGCCGACGCTGACGGGGCGTCGGGGACAGCGCCGAGTCGCAGGTCGATCCGCCACTCGAGCTCCGGGACCGATGTGACCCATCCCGGCCACAGGTCCACGTCGACGGCGCCGAGCTCGTCGAGGGCGGCCACCGCCTCCGCGGCCGATCGCCCACGCACGCGCGCGAGCACGTCGTCCCGGTCGAGCCGCGGCGCCGACGCGCCGGTCACGCTGACGGCGACCACCAACAGCTCGCCCTCCGCGCGAGGGGTACCGACCGTCACACGGGTCGCGGCCGGCACCAGGTCGTGGCCCTCCGGCAGCGCAGAAGCATCGGAGGCGAGCCGCTGCTCGGCACGCTCGATGATGGCCGCGCGCTCGACGGACAGCCGGTCGTATGCCAGCGTCCCGCTGATCTCGACCTCGGCCACGTCGCGCCTGCCGGCTAGTCCGTCGAGGCTCTCGATCGCGGGCTCGGGCGCCGCCACGGCATCGGCCCACACGAGGCCCGCAGTGGACCCAAGCGCCTCGTCGACCTGCGCGGCGAGCGCTTCACGCAGGCCCGCCACCGCGGCGTCGACGTCGGCCTGGCTGATCTCCGGACCGGCTGTGTCCAGGCCGCCGGCGGTCGGCTCGAAGTTCAGGACCCGCGGCTCGGGATTCTCGGGGAAGCCGCGCAGCTGCTGGTCGACGGACGGGGTGAGGACGGTGTCGATGTCGCGGGCCGCGACGTTGGCCGCCGGGCCGATCGCAGATGCGGCAACCGCCACCGGGATGTCGCCTGCCGCAATCACCCCCTGGGGGGTGAGCATCCCGCGCGGCACGTCCACCGCCTGCAGGGTCCTGAAGGCCTGGTCACCAGCCTGGTTCCCCGTGGCCACGAGCGTGTCCGCCGGAACGTGGACCGCCCCCGCCGTCCAGTTGAAGAGCGTGACGGTGCCGGTCGCGGCCACCTGGATCGGATACGAGCCGGTGGCCGTGACGACCGCCGTGTCGGCTGCGGTCCCCATCGTGCGCTGGGCATCGGCGACATCGATGTCGTACTCGACCGGCCCGATCGGTTCGCTGCGCGGCGTGATCTCGATCGTGGCGGCCGGCAGCAGCACCGCGCCGAGCACGCCGCCGCCCACGAGCAGCGCGAACAGGAGCGCGATGATGCCGGTCGCGCCTCCTGCCCGCCGAGACCGGGCCGGGGTCGCTGGGCGCGGCAGCGGACGGACCTGCGTCGCATCGTGGAGCCCGGCGGGAGCCGGTGTCACGACCGCCTGGATCGGTGCTGTCTCGTCAGTGGTCGTGCCACGCACGACATGGATCGACGCACGCCGCGAGCCGGGATCGATGAGCGCGGCGGGCACTGCGTTGCGGGCGTCGTCGACGGAGGCATACGTCTCGAGACCGGCCTCGGCCGCCAGCGAGCGGGTCAGTGCGTCGCCCGAGACGGCGATGCTCACGCCCGCCTCCCCGCCGACCCGCGCGAGCAGGCGCAGCGCGACCGCGCTCGAGGTCGCGCGCGAGCGCCCGGGCACGACGAGCACCACCCGGTCGCCTTCCGCCTCGCGGATGCGGCGCACGACGGTGGTGACCTCGTCGTCGGCCTCGAGATAGATGAGCACGGGCCGCTCGCTCACAGTGCCATCTCCCGCACCGCGCCGCGCATTGCGCGGTCGACGGCCGAGGCGCCGGCGTCCAGGATGAGGGCCTGGTGGGCGAGGGCCATGGGCGTCACGTCCTGGCGCGTGTCGAGCATGCCGGTGGCATCGCGCAGGCCGACGACCTCGTCGGGCCCCAGCGCCCGGACCTTCGGGCGCCGCGCGAACGGCAGCCGGCTCCACCAGCCGTCCTCGTCGAGCACCTCGCGCACCTGCGGCAGGTCGGCACCGCCGCCGCACAGCAGGATGCGGCCCGGCAGCAGCTCGCCGTCGGCCAGGTCGCCGATCATGAGCTCCACGCCCGAACGCCAGATGCGGGCGTCGTCGAGGAGCGCCTCGGCCACGCCCGGGCGGTCGTCGCTTGCGACCGCCAGCTTGGCGGCCTCCGCGTCTGCGAATGACAGGCCCAGGCGCTCCGACAGGCCCTTCGTGAAGGCGCGGCCGCCGAGGGCGAGCATCTTCGTGCCGCTGATGCCACCGCCCCGCACGAGCGCCACGTCGGTGGTGCCGCCGCCGATGTCGATGAAGACCGCACCGGCGTCGCCGAGCTCACCCGGATCCAGGCAGGTGGCCACGGCATAGGGCTCGGCGATCACGCCGAGCAGCTCGAGCTCGAGCGCATTGGCGACCGACTGGAGGGCGCCGAGGTGCACCATCGGCGCAAAGGCGTTGAACAGGTGCAGCTCGACCTGGGCGCCGGTGAAGCCGATCGGGTTACTGACCGGGTAGCCGTCGATCTGCATCTCGACGATCGCCGCGTGGACGAGCCGCACGTCGAGCCGATCCATGCCGGACTCCCAGCGGATGCGCTCTTCGGCGTCGCGCAGCGCTGCCTCCTGTGCTCGCCTGACCATGCGCTCGAGCTCGGCCTCGTCGAGGGCGGCACGCGGGTCGTCGCGGCGCAGGGTCGTCGTGCTCGTGGCGCCCTTCACCAGCTCGCCGGCGATGCCGATGACCGCCGCCGACGGCCGGCGGCCGGCTGCCGTGCTCGCTGCGTCCATCGCGACGCGGCAGTTGGCCACCACGGCGTCGATGTCGCTGACCGTCCCGGACTGCATGTGGGCCAGGCCCTGCCGCTGGCGACCGCTGCCGCGAATCACGCCGACGAGGCGGTTCTCCGCGTCCTGCTCGACGGTCAGCACGAGCGCCTTGGCGAACTCGGTGCCGATGTCGAGCGCGGCGATGGCCGGCGCGCCTCCCGACCGCCCGCCACCCCGAAACAGATCCGCCATGCGACCCCAGAGCTGCTGCACGGCCGTCACGGTGATCGGATCAGGCCGTCTCGATCCGCTGGAGCGCCTCGAGCGCCAGCCGTCCGGCCTCGCGCAGCGCCTCGTCCAGGCGCGCCCCGTCCTTACCGCCGGCCTGCGCCAGGTCCGCCCGCCCGCCACCCCCGCCGCCGATGATCGGCGCCGCCCCACGGATGACCGCTCCCGCGTCGAACCCCTCACTGGCCAGGTCGCGGCTGGCTGCCACCAGCAGCGACGGCCTGCCGTCCGCGCCGCCGCCCGCCACCAGCACGAAGCGCCCGGTGATGCCGCGCAGGTCGTCCGCCAGGCCGCGCAGGGCGCTCGCATCGGCGTCGGGGTAGGCCTGGATGACGACCTTCGCCGCGCCCGCATCCTGGGCGGCGTGGAGCGCCGCGGCGGCATCGAGGCGGGCACCGCCGGCCGAGCGCGGGGCGTTCGCCGCCTTCTCCGCCTCGCGCAGGCGCGCGAGCAGCGTTTCGATCCGCTGCGGAACGTGTTCCTCCCGCTCGCCGAGCAGCTGCGCCGCCGCGCGCAGCGCTTCCAGGCGCGTTCCGACCAGCTCCGTCGCGGCCTCGCCGGTCACCGCCTCGATCCGGCGCAGCCCGGTCCCGATGCTCGACTCGCCGGTGATGACGAACTGGCCGATCTGCCCCGTCGCCGCGACGTGGGTCCCGCCGCACAGCTCCCTGCTGTAGCCGTCGACCTGCACCACCCGCACGGACTCCGGGACGTACTTCTCGCCGAAGAACATGTCGGCGCCCAGCTCCTGCGCGCGCTCGATCGGCATGTGCTCGGGCTGGACCGCCGCGTTGCGCCGGATCTGGGCGTTCACCAGGCGCTCGACCTCGCGCAGCGCATCGCGTGGCGTGGCCGACGTGGCCGGGAAGTCGAAGCGCAGCCCGTCCGGCCCGACCCACGATCCCTGCTGCTTGGCCTGCTCGCCGAGCACGTCACGCAGCGAGCGGTGGAGCAGGTGAGTCGCGGTGTGGTTGCGTGCCGCGGCCCAGCGCCGCTGCTCGTCGACCCTCGCTTCGAACACCTGGTCGCCACTGCCGAGCATGCCCTCGGCCGGGCCGATGTGAACGATCGCCTCGCCCACGCGCTGGGTGTCCTCCACCACCATGCGGCCGCGCTCGCCGAGCAGGGTCCCGCGGTCCCCGATCTGACCGCCGCCCTCCGCGTAGAACGGCGTGCGGTCGAGCACGGCCGCCCAGCGGCCGTCGTCGAGCTGCTCCATGTGCAGGATGCGAAGGTCGTCCGCGCTGGTCTGGTTCGGGTAGCCGATGAACTCGCTGCGCAGCGCAGGGACCTCGGGGGCGAGCGCCAGGCTGCCGCGCTTCTCGCCGCGCGATCGGTCGCGCTGCTCGGCCATCGCCACGTCGAACCCGGCCCGGTCCACCGCCACGCCGTGCTCTGCCGCCATCTCCACTGTCAGGTCGATCGGGAAGCCGAAGGTGTCGTGCAGGCGGAACGCATCGGCCCCGCTGATGCTGCGGCCCGCGCCGACCGGCACCGTGGCGTCGTGAGCCGAACCGGTTCCCGTAGGCGCCCCTGCGGCAGCTTCGACGAGCGCCGCAAGCTTCTCGCTGCCGGCCTCCAGCGTGCGAGCGAACTTCTCCTCCTCGGCCTCGATCGCGTCGAGCACCGCGTCGCGCTGCTCCACGAGAGACGGGTACGCCTCGCCCATGGTCTCGATCACGACCGCCGCGGTCTCGCGCAGGAACGGGCCGTCGATCCCGAGCAGCCGCCCGTGGCGCACCGCGCGCCGGATGATGCGCCGCAGGACGTAGCCGGGGCCCTCGTTCGAGGGGGTCACGCCCTCGCCGAGCAGGAATGTCATCGCTCGCGAGTGATCGGCCACCACCTGGTAACTGAAGCGCTCGCTCTCGACCGTCGCCGGGTCGTGGCCGATGAACTGCGCCAGGCGATCGATGATCGGCGCGAACAGGTCGGTCCGGAAGTTCGAGTCGACGCCCTGGATCGCGGATGCCATCCGCTCGAGGCCCATGCCGGTGTCCACGCTCTTGAACGGAAGCGGCGTGAGCGAGCCGTCGGCGGCGCGGTCGAACTCCATGAACACCAGGTTCCAGATCTCGAGCCAGCGCGGGCAGTGCTCGGAGTGATCCGGGATGCAGTCGGGCCCCTCCGACAGGTGCGCGCCACGGTCGTAGTGCAGCTCGCTGCACGGGCCGCACGGCCCGGTGTCGCCCATGCGCCAGAAGTTCTTCTCGTCGCCGGCCGCGATGTCGCCCCAGCGCACGAGCCGCTCCGGCGGCAGGCCGATCTCCTCGGCCCAGATGCGATGCGCCTCGTCGTCGTGGGTGTACACGGTGGCGGCGATGCGCT
This sequence comes from uncultured Steroidobacteraceae bacterium, assembly GCA_964449915.1. GTDB lineage: Bacteria > Chloroflexota > Limnocylindria > QHBO01 > QHBO01 > JACDBZ01. The sequence goes on from CAYVCE010000158.1 coordinate 8,144, forward strand.
CGGGCTCGAGGCCGAACTCATCGGTCAGGAGCTCCCAGGCCCAATGGATCGCCTCGCGCTTGAAGTAGTCGCCGAAGCTCCAGTTGCCGAGCATCTCGAACAGCGTGTTGTGGCGCGGCGTGCGGCCGACCTCCTCGAAGTCGTTGTGCTTGCCGGCCACGCGCAGGCAGACCTGCGCGTTCACGGCACGCACGTAGTCGCGCTTCTCCTCGCCGGTCAGCACGCGCTTGAAGGGCGCCATGCCGGAGTTCACGAACAGCAGCGTCGGGTCGTCATTTGCCAGGATGGGCGCCGATGGAACGCGCGTGTGAGCACGCTCCTCGAAGAAGCGCTGGAAGCGCTCGCGGATCTCGGCCGCGCTCATCGGCTGCATCGGTTCACCCTTCGTTCCACGACGAGAGCCGGCGACGATCCCGGCTCTCGAGGCTGCGTGACGTGAGGTTGCGGGTCAGGACGCGGTCAGGAGGCGGCACCCTCGGGCTGCGCGTCGGCGTGGGCGTCGAAGTCGTGGACCATCTCGGCACGCGCCTGCTCGGCGGCCGCGCGGCCCTCGTTCACCGCGTCGCCGATCTCGGCGCGCTTGGTCTCGACGAAGTCGTTCACGTGCCCGCGGAGCTCCTCGCCGGTCTGCGGCGCCAGGATGAGCCCCAGGGCCGCGCCGATCAGCCCGCCGATCACGACGCCGGCCAGGAAGCTGCCGAATCCGGAGTCCTTCATGAGTCCGATGATCCCTCCCGTGTTTCCCTCGATTCTACCGGCCACGCCTCCTCCCGGCGCGGCGAGGCGGTGACCTGGACGGTGTCGAGGCTGTGCTGGAGGCTGTTCATGAGGTCGGTCAGCCGATCGAGCTTGACCGCCACGTCCTCGCTGAGCACTTCCACGTTGCTCGCGAGCTCCCGGGCGTGGGACAGGATCGGCCGCAGCTCGGTATCGGTGGTCCGCGTCAGGCGGCGGAGGTCCGCGGTCAGCCCTCGGGTCTCGCGGATGAGCGGCGTCGCCTGCCAGGCGAGATAGGCCAACGCGACGCCGGCGGCCAGCACGCCCACTCCCGCGCCGATGTTGAACACGGCCAGCGCGAGATCCATGCGCGGGACTCTACACCGCTATTCCTCCACCCGAATCGGGCCAAGGGCGGCGAGCAGCGAGACGATCAACATCAGGACCTGCGCGGCGACCGATGCGGCGAGGACGTGCATGTCGCCCACGCGCAGTACCTCGAGCCCCGTCCGCGCCGCCACCTGGTCGCCGATGACGACGCCCGCGAGCGACGCCAGTGCCAGCGCGAGCGCCGACTTGCCCCATCGGCCCCGGATGGCCAGGAAGACGAACAGGTTGGCGAGTGCCAGCAGCGGCACCCAGATCACCCACGGGCCGAAGCTCACCGGCGGGTCAGCTCGTCGCGCGAGCGATGCGCCCCCCGCCGAGGCACTCGTCGCCGTGATAGAGCACGGCCGCCTGGCCCGGCGCCGGGGCCCACACCGGCTCGGCGGTCTCGACCACGAACCGATCGCGGCCGACCATGGTGACCTCAGCCGGGACGTCTGCGGCGCGGTGGCGGATGCGAACGGAGGCGGTGAAGCGCTCGTGCGGGGCTTCGCCCGCCGTGAAGCGCGCGCCGTCGACGGCGAACGTGCGCTGCGCGACCTGGTCGCGGCGACCGATGACGACGGTGTTGCTCCCCGGCTGCACCTCGCGCACGTAGACGGCCTCGCCGAGCGCGACGCCGAGTCCATGGCGCTGCCCGACCGTGTAGTGCGCGTAGCCGGTGTGAGTGCCGACGCGGGTGCCGTCGCCGTCGACGATCGGCCCGGGGTCGCCGGCATAGCCGCGCCGCTCCTCGAGGAGCTCGCGGTAGTCGCCGAGCGGCACGAAGCAGATCTCCTGGCTCTCAGGTTTCTGTGCGGTGGGCAGGGTCAGCTCCGCCGCCATCCGCCGCACCTCCGGCTTGGTCAGCTCGCCGAGCGGGAAGCGGGTGCGCGCCAGCTGGTCCTGGTCGAGGACCCACAGGAAGTAGGTCTGGTCCTTGTCGGCATCGGCGGCGCGCAGCAGGCGCCAGCGGCCGTCGCGCTGCTCGAGCCGGGCGTAGTGGCCGGTGGCGACTGCATCGGCCCCGTAGGCGGCCAGGCCGCGACGGAGGAGCTCGTCGAACTTGATGTACTGGTTGCAGGCCTGGCACGGGTTCGGGGTGGCCCCGTCGAGGTAGGCGTCGACGAAGGCGTCGATCACCCGCGTCCCGAACTCGCGCTCCACGTTGAGCACGTAGAACGGGATGCCGAGCAGCTGCGCAACGCGGCGCGCGTCGTCGGCGGCATCGGGCGAGCAGCAGCTGCGCGACTGCTCATAGCCCTCCGGCAGGTCGCCGTGGGTGCGCATCCAGACGCCGACGACCTCGTCGTCGCCAGGCTCCTTCGCGAGCAGCGCGGCCGCGACCGACGAGTCCACGCCGCCGCTCATGGCGGCCACGATGCGGCTCATGCGGTTGCCACCACCTTGGGGTGGATGCCCTCGACCGCGCGCAGGCGCGGCAGCACCTGGTGGATTGCGACCAGCGCCGCGTCGACGTCGGCCTCGGTCGTGTCCGGGCCGGTGGTGATGCGCAGCGAGCCGTGCGCAAGGGAAGGGTCGATCCCCATCGCCAGCAGGACGTGGCTCGGCTCGGTGCTGCCCGACGTGCAGGCGCTTCCGGTTGAGACCTCGACGCCCTCCAGGTCGAGCGCCGCGACGAGGTCCCCGCCCTCGATGCCGGCGATCACCACGCTCACGTTGTTCGGAAGCCGCTCGTCCGGATGGCCGGTCGGGATCACCCCATCCTGGGCGCGCAGGCCGTCGCGCAGGCGCGCGCTGAGGCCGCGAAGCCGATCGGCCTCGGCGGCGGCATCGGCGCTGGCAAGTGCGAAGGCCGCGCCGAAGCCGACGATGCCGGCCACGTTCTCCGTCCCGGCTCGCCGCTGACGCTCCTGCGAGCCGCCCTGCAGCTGCGGCAACAGCTGGGTTCCGCGCCGGACGTAGAGCGCACCGACGCCCTGCGGGCCGCCGAGCTTGTGGGCCGAGAGGCTGACGAGGTCGGCCTGCCAGGCGTCGACGTCGATCGGCGCGTGGGCGGCGTACTGCACGGCGTCCACGTGGAAGCGGGCGCCGTGCCCGCGCACGATCTCGCCGATCTCCGCGATCGGCTGAATGGTGCCGACCTCGTTGCTGGCGGCCATGATGCTGACCAGCGTGGTGCGCTCGGTGAGCGCAGCAGCGACGTCGAGCGGGTCGACGCGTCCGTATCGGTCAACCGGCAGGACGGCGACCCCGAAGTTGGCGCGATCCAGGACGGCGGCCGCGTTGAGGACCGCTTTGTGCTCGACGGCACTGGTGACGAGGTGGCGTCCGCGCGCCGTCGCCGCCCACGCGACGCCCTTGACGGCCAGGTTATCGGCCTCGGTGCCGCCAGACGTGAACACGATCTCCCTCGGCTGCGCGCCGATGGCGTCGGCGATGATCTCGCGCGCCTCGTCGATCCCCTGCCTCGCCCGCCGACCCGAGCCGTGCAGGCTGGACGGGTTCCCCGCGTGGGTGGTCAGGTACGGCAGCATGGCTTCCAGCACGGCGGGGCGCAGCGGGGAGGTCGCCGCGTGGTCGAGGTAGATGGCCATCGAGGCCCGATGATAGCCGTCTCGGCCAATCGGGCGGCTGGGGGCCAGGTGCCGTTCGCGATTCCTATCGAATGGTCACCGGGGGACCGCTATCCCTGGTTGCGGCACTGCAATCCTGTCCAACTCTCATCCCGAGAGAATCCGACAGGTTTCGCCGATGGGACCCACGCTCACGTTGGCGTCGCGCGCGCTCACCGGCCGACCCGATGCATGGATAGCTGTCACCCCATGAGGAATCGACAGGATTCGACCAGCCAGGAGTCAGCCAAGCGGGCTGGCGTGACGGGGCTCGTAGAGGCCGATCGATCCCGCCCCAGGAACGTCGATGGCAGTCAAGAGTCCCCAACCTTCGTCGCTGATCGGTGCGGTGATCTCGACTCCCTTGCCGCGCAGCTCCTCGACAGTTGCGTTGACGTCGTCGCACAGGAAGTAGAGCTCGTGTCGGGGCGCATCGGCAGGGTGGGCGGCGAGCTCGGCCGGCGGCAACGCGAAGATGAGCCAGCCGTCGCCGCTGTCGACCCAGGCCAGCCCGAGGACGTCGCGCAGGAAGGCGCGGGTCGCATCGGCGTCGG
>CAYVCE010000159.1:0-12691 GCA_964449915.1 uncultured Steroidobacteraceae bacterium
GTACCCGGTCGCTGATCTCGTATCCGGCCGCCTTGCGCATGGCCTGCAGCCGATGGGCGACCTCGCGCGCCAGGCCCGCGGCGGCGAGCTCGGCATCCACGCCGGTGTCGAGCGCCACGAGCAGGTCGCCATCCTCTGCGACCTCGTGGCCGGGTCGCGCGCGGGCCGTCAGCTGGAACTCGTCGGGCTGCAGCGTGACGCCGCCGACCTCGACGGTGCCATCGTCGGCCTGTCGCCAGTCACCCGAGCGCGTGGCGGCCATGATCGCGCCGACCGCCGCGCCGTGGCGCGGCCCGATGACGGGCAGCAGCGGATAAAGCGTGCGCTCCACCATCTCCGACTCGTCGGGGATGAGCTCGATGCCGCGCACGTTCAGCTCCTCGGCGATCTGGCGACGCAGCTCGGCGTCGACGGCCGGGTCATCGGCGAACGTGGTCCGCCCGGCGGGCAGCTTGACGCGCGCCACGCGCAGCGGCTGGCGGGTGCGAACGGACGAGGCCGAGCGCGCCGAGCGCCCGAGGGCCACGGTCCGCCGCGCGAGATCGACCGCCTCGTCCACGGCGGGCTCGCGCCGGCCCGCGACGGTCGCCGGGTAGTCGGTCAAGTGCACCGAGTCGGGCGCCTCCCCGACGAGGTTGTCCCACATCGCATCGGCGAGGTGCGGGACGAACGGCGCGAGGAGGCGGGTCAGCGTGGTCAGCACCCCGTGCAGCGTGGCGTACGCCGCGCGCTTGTCGGCGTCGAGCTCGCCCTTCCAGAAGCGGCGCCGGTTGCGGCGCACGTACCAGTTCGAGAGGTCCTCCACGAAGCGCTCGATCTCGCGCGAAGCGCGCATCGCGTCGAACCCGTCGAGGGCCGCCCGGCAGTCCGCCACGAGAGCGTCGAGGCGCGACAGGATCCATCGGTCGAGCAGGGATGGCGCCCCATCGGCCTGGTCGGGCGTCCAGCCGTCCAACCGCGCGTACGTGGCGAAGAACCCGTACGTGTTCCACAGCGGCAGGAAGAAGCGCCGGACCACCTCGTGTCCCGGTCCGTAGCCGAAGCGCAGGTTCACCGCCGGGTTGGCGGTCGCGTACATCCAGCGCATGACGTCGGCGCCGATGTGCTCGGCGGCCTCGTCGAACGGGATCGAGTTGCCCTTCGACTTGCTCATCTCGTCGCCGTGCTCGTCGAGGACCAGCGCGTAGGCGAACAGCGTGCGGGCCGGCGCCTGGCCGGTCATGACGGTCGACTCGGTCAGCAGCGCGTAGAACCAGTTGCGGAACTGGCCGGGGAACGACTCGCTGATCCAATCGGCCGGATACCACTGCTTCCAGTACTCGCGGTCCGAGTTCCACTTCAGCGTGGAGAGCGCCACGATGCCGGCGTCGAGCCACGGGTTTCCGACGTCGGCGATGCGCCGCGCCCGGCCGCCGCAGGTCGAGCACTCGATCTCGACCGCGTCGATCCAGGGCCGGTGCGGCGAGTGGCCCTCGAACGCGTCCCAGCCGGCGACCGCCCGCTCGCGCAGCTCGCCATGCGAGCCGATGACCTCGAACGCATCGCAGCCGGTGCACTCGAAGATCGGCAGTGCCAGCCCGTAGTAGCGCTTCTTGCTGATCATCCAGTCGTCCATGTTCCGGAGCCAGTCGAGCTCGCGCTCCTCCAGGCCGATGCCCTCCGGCAGCCAGGTCATCGAGCGCGTGGCCGCGCTGATCGGCGCGCGGAGGGGGTCCATGGCGATGAACCACTCGTCCACGAGGCGGAAGATGAGCTGCGTCCCGCAGCGCCAGCAGTGCGGGTACGAGTGGGCGTACTGCTCCTTCGCCACCAGCAGGCCCTTGCGGTCCAGGTCGGCCACCACGTCGCGGGCCAGGTCGCCGGACGGATCGTCCGTGGCGCCCGCGTAGCGTCCGGTCTGCCAGCCGAAGCCGTCGGTGAAGATGCCGAACTGGTCGATCGGATCGAGCACGGCGAGCCCGTGGAGCTTGGAGAGGGCGAAGTCCTCGCGCCCGCACCCGGGCGCGATGTGGACGACCCCGGTGCCGTCCGCATCGGACACCTCGTCCCACGCGATCACCCGGTGCTCGACCCCGGCGGCGGCGGGGAGCTCGTCGAACGGTCCGTCGTAGGCAAGCCCGACAAGCTCCGCGCCGGGCGCGTCGCGCAGCACCTCGGCGTCGGGGGCGACCCGCTGCTTCGACCCCGCGCTGACCCACCATCGGCGCCCGCCCGTCCCGCCCACCAGCTGGTAGGTCAGCTCCGGGTGTACGGCTGCGGCGACGTTCGACGACAGCGTCCACGGGGTGGTGGTCCACACCAGCAGGTCCTCGCCCTCGTGGCCGGAGGTCGTGATCGGCAGGCGCAGCGTGACCGACAGGTGGCGGACGTCCCGGTAGCCCTCGGCTGCCTCCATGTTGCTGATGCCGGTGCCGCAGCGCGGGCACCACGGCATCACGTCGTGGCCCTTGGTCAGCAGGCCACGGCGATGGCACTCGGCCAGGAAGGCCCAGATCGTGTAGTTGTTCTCGTCCGAGTTCGTGTAGTAGCTGTGGTCCCAGTCCATCCAGTAGCCGAGCCGTTTCGACTGCTCGGTCTGGATGGCGGCGAACTTGGCGACCCGCTCCTTGCACAGCTCGACGAAGCGGTCGATGCCGAACTCCTCGATCTGGCGCTTGTTGTTGAAGCCCAGCTCGCGCTCGACCTCGACCTCGATCCACAGCCCCTGGCAATCGAAGCCGTTCTGGTAGCGCTGCCGCTCGCCGAGCATGGTGTGGTAGCGCTGGAAGAGGTCCTTGTAGGTCCGGCCCCAGGCGTGGTGCACGCCCATCGGGTTGTTCGCCGTGATCGGCCCGTCGATGAAGCTGAAACGGCGTTCGGATGCCTCGTTGCGCGCCAGGTAGCGCGCCATCGTGTCGCGTGCGCGCCAGCGCTCGATGACCTGCCGCTCCAGCGCGGGCACGTCCAGCTTGCTCGATACCGGCTTGAACAAATCCGCTCACCGCTCCATGCAACACGAATCCCGCCCCGTGACTCCGGGACGGGATGACTCCCGCGGTACCACCCGCGCTTGACCGATGCGCCTCCCGGCTGCATGCGGCCCACTCGTCGCCATCGCTATCGGGTGGCTGGCCCGGGAGGCCTTACGCACGGCATCGGCCGTTTGGTGCCTCCGGCTCGGGAGGGATGACCTGTCATCGCCGGTGCCGCCCGCTTCCACCGTACCGGGCTCGCTCCTGGCTCGACGCGACGACCGTCGTGGCTCCGTCGTTGCCGTGATCTTCGAATGGTCGCCGATCGTGGCAGTCCCCCGCCACGGTGTCAATTCAGCCGCCGACCAGCGAGCGCCCGACGAAGACGGCGGCGGCCAATCCACCGGCCACCACGATCCCGACCAGCCGAGGCCACCAGACGCGCGCCATGATGGCGCCGATGGTCGCGGCCGGCCCGGCCAGCACGAGCGCCAGCGCCGTGAGCCGCCAGGGATCCGTGCCCGGGTCGGGCATGCGGCCGAGGTAGGTCCCGACGCCCAGCGCCGCGCCGGCTCCGACCAGCGGCAGGAGCACGAGCACCGCACTCGGGCGCGGCCGTCCGATGGCCAGCGCACGACCTCGTCGCGCGGGCGCCGGCTCCGGCACGCCCTCTGCTTCGGCAGCCGCGGCCGCCTCCTCCGCGGCGCGTCGCGCGGCGTCCTCGGCGTCCCGGCGCTCCGCCTCGGCCGCGGCCTCGGCCGCGGCGCGCTCGTCCGCCACGCGGCGCTCGAACAGGGCACGCTCGATGCCGGTCATGATCGCCGGGTCGACCTCCACGACCGGCTCCGCCACCGGCTCGGCCTCCAGCTCGGCGGCCTCCTCGAGCCGTTGCCGCGCGCGGGCTGCGTGCGACAGGGCGTCGAGCAGCGCTGCCTCGTCGGCGGCGGCGATGGCCAGCCGTCCACGGTCGGTCGGTACCAGGATGGCCGTGGCCGTGGGGGCGAGGCGCACGATTTCGATCCGCTCGTCGTCGCGGAGGCGCGCCGTGCCCAGCTGACCACCCAGCAGTCGCCGCCCGCCACGCAGCTTCGACGCGCTCTCGCCACGCAGGCGCACACGCGTCACGGGTCCGGGGCTGAGGGCATAGATGCGCTCGCCCCCGAGCCAGGCGACCCGGACGGCCGCCTCCTCCACCTCGAGCCGCACGCTCAGCGCGACGACCGCCCCGGCCAGCGCCAGGAGGACAAGCAGGCCGCCGGCAGCGGCGACCGCGAGGCCCGCCGTTCCCGGCAGGAGGAGCAGCCCGGCGGCAATCGTCGCGCCGCCGACCAGCAGCGCCACGACCGGCAGGGCGAGCAGCCGTGGGAGCGAGCGCGAGAGGCGGATGCGGGCGATCGGGTGCGCGTCGGTCGCCATCGGCTCAGGCCTTCTCGGTGACGCGATACTCCAGGTAGCGACCGGTCAGCAGCCGCGTCTGAGCGTCGAGGGCCGGGAGGTTGCTGAACAGGATCCCGACGAACGGCAGCCCGATCCACTGGACGTAGCTCAGCACGCGCGGCAGCCATCCCCACTCGGCCGGGCGTGGCGGCACGATGCGGTGCTCGACGATGACCAGCACGAACAGTCCCACCAGCGCCATCGTCAGCATCACGCTCGCGTACAGCGGCAGGTTCTGGCCGAGGGTCGTCTCGGCGAAGGCCGGGTTGATGAGCAGCGGCACGGTCGCGCCGAACATGACCACGAACGGGGCGATCGCCCAGTTGATGTGCTCGCCGAACAGGTTCATGACGCGCCAGAAGCGTGACCAGAACGGGATCTCGGAGTGGAGCACGGCGTTGTCGATGACGTACGGGATATCGGTCACGCCCCACGCCCAGCGGCGCGCCTGGAGGTATTGCTCGGCCATGCTGCGCCAGTAGCCTCGGGCGCGCACCGCGTCGCCGTAGATCGGGATGAAGAGCGGAACGGCGCGGAAGCGGTCGCCGTAGCGGAAGTAGCTCTTCCAGTAGAAGCGGCTGTCCTCGGGGATGGCATCGGTGGCCCAGTAGCCGACGTCGTGGACGAGATGCAGGGTGGTCGAATAGCTGCCGAAGCTCTGCAGCTTTTCGGGCAGCACGCTGCGCCACATCTGCAGCTGGGTCAGCACCGCCGCGAACAGCCGCTGCAGCATCGGCACCTGCCAGATGTTGTTGTGGAAGTACGGGATCGGCTGATAGAGCTGCGTCTCGCGGTTCGGGTCGGTCAGGTGGACCCAGGCGAGATAGGCGAAGTACTGGGGGTGGACCCGGTAGTCGGCGTCCAGGTCGGTGATCATGATCCGGTGCGGATCCATCCCCCGCTCGCGGACGAGGAGCCGATACAGGTAGCGGCCGCCCCACGCCATGGCGCTGCTCTTGCCGACCACGATCCCCGGCTCCAGCGGATCGAGGATGTGAATGAACTCGGCGAACGCATGGCTGAACTCCTCGCGCAGGACGCGGACGTTCTCGATGCCGTCCGCATCGGTCTCGCGGGTGATGATCGCGCAGATCTTGCGCTCCGCCGGCCAGTGCGCGTCCGCCAGCGCGCGGACGGTGTGACGGAGCTTGTCGAGTGACTCGGTGTAGGTCGGGATGAGGGCCAGGTGGATCAGCTCGTCGACCGGAGGCGGGGGCTCGTCGAGCGCCTCGACGGCGCGGAGCTCGGCCAGCTCGCGACGGAGGCGTCGCATGTCGGCGCGTGCAACGCCGGCGCCCGCCGCGAACCCGAGCGCGCCGCGCGGGACGTTGTCCCCCGACGTGCCGAGGCGAGCCTCGATGACCGCTCGCCGCGCCACGGGATCGGCCAGCCCGGCGAGGCGCTCGGGCCAGTCGACAGCCAGGACGTCGCTGATCCGCCCGTAGGCGATGATCACCGCCCCGCTGAACCACAGGGCGCGGCACAGCCAGTAGAAGTCGAAGCTGAGGACGAAATAGGCCACCAGCCACGGGTAGCTGAAGCTGAGCCACAGCGGCAGGATCAGGATGGCCCACGAGATCGTGCCGGGAACCATCTCGAGCAGCCGACTCAGCCAGCGCAGGCGGTGTCGGTCGTCGGAAGTCGTCATCATCGATTCCTCGGTGCCGATGCAGGTCGCGGCCTGTGCGCGGGCCGGCCGGTGCGCCCTCCTAGTAGACGGGCGTCAGCCAGCTTCGATATGCGGGGAGCTGGCCGCGAACGGCGTCGAAGTAGGTCCGCGACAGGTCCTTCGTGATCGGGCCCGGCCGTCCGGCCCCGATGCTGCGCCGATCGATCTCGATCACGGGACTGATCTGGGCGCCCGTGCCGCACAGGAAGACCTCGTCGGCGTTGTACAGCTCGGTGCGGTCGAGCTGGCGCTCGACGACCTCGACGCCGAACTCGTCGCGCGCGATCTCCATCAGCCGTCGGCGGGTGATCCCCTCCAGGATGTTGTCGGTCACCGGCGGGGTGATGAGCGTGCCATTCTTCACGATGAACAGGTTCTCGGCGCTGCCCTCGCTGACGTGCCCGTCGGCGGTGAGCACGATCGCCTCGTCAAAGCCACTGAGCTGTGCCTCGGTCTTGGCGAGCGCGCTGTTCACGTAGGCGCCGGTGATCTTGCCGCGCGCGGGGATGGCGTTGTCGTCGGTCCGTCGCCAGCTGCTGACCTGGGCCCGGATGCCGCCCTCGGTGTCGATGTACTGCCCGAACGGGACGCCGAAGATGGTGATGTCGGCATCGAGGTTGTGAAGCCGGACGCCGATCGTCTCCGAGCTCTTGTAGATGATCGGCCGCAGGTAGACGTCCTCGCGCAGGCCGTCGCGACGAAGCAGCTCGACCGTGATCTCGACGAGCTCCTCTGGCGACTGCCGCACCTCCATCATCAGCAGCCGTGCCGATGCGCGTATGCGCTCGAAGTGGGCGAGCAGCTCGAGCCCGAAGAGCTGCTCCTCGTCGGCGTTCCAGTAGGCGCGGATGCCCTCGAAGACCGCGGTGCCGTAGTTGAAGCCGTGGGTCATGACGTTGATGTTCGCGTCGCGCAGCGGCACGAACTCGCCTCGGAAGTACGCCCACAGCTCGGTGGTCTTCTCCACCGGCGCGGTGCGTGGCTCCTGGTCCTGCTTCAGCACTCCGGCCTCCCTGAACGAACGAAAACTGCCCGATGACGCCCTTGCCGGGCGGCAGGCACAAGCGCAGGAAGTATAGCTGTGCCCTCCGCAGCCAACGCTCGCCGGGCGGGCATGGGCCGGATCAGTGGACCGGCGCTGCCGACGCTCCGAGCGTGGTGAACAGGGCCAGGTACAGGTAGACCAGGTAGAGCGGGCCGCCGATGAGCAGCGCCCACGCCGACAGCCGGCCGCGCAGGACCATGCCGCCGAAGATGAGCACGGTGGAGACGAAGGCAACCCCCGCGGATGCGAAGTAGATGGCACTGTCGGGGGTGAAGGCCCAGGTCGTGAAGAGCAGGCCGAGCACCGTCGGCAGGCAGCTCTGGAAGACCATGGCGCCGGTGATGTTGCCCATCGCCAGGGTGTCCTTGCCGTTGCGTACCCACAGCACGCTGTTGAACTTCTCCGGCAGCTCCGTGGCGATCGGCGCGATGATGAGCGCCAGGATGGTCGGGTCGAGACCGATCACCTCCGACAGGTGCTCGACCGCGCCGACGAAGACCTGGGCGCCGACGATGATGAGCGCCAGGGCGAGCGCGACCTGGGCGATGACGATCGGCATGCGCGGCTCGCCGCCGGTGAGCGAGTGCGCGCCCGGCAGGACGTCGATCTCGAGCATGCCCCGCTCGCGCAGGGCGGGCACGCGGGTCAGGTGCAGCCGGTTGAGGCCCTCCGGATCCGACTCCTCGGGGGTGTCGGTGAAGTGCAGGCGCACGTACACCGCGTAGAGCACGAACAGGAAGGCCGCCGCCACCCATTTGAGCCAGCTCAGCTCGGACGGCAGGAAGGCGGTGCCGATGGCCACTCCGTAGCCGACGATGAAGAAGCCGACGTCGCGGCCGAGCACGCCGGTGTTCACGCGCATGGCCGTGGTGCGGCGGCCCTGCCGCGCGAAGATCACGATGGCGATGCCGGTCACGAACATGGCCAGCGTGGAGAGCATGAACGGCGCGCCCAGGATGGCGCCGACGCCGACCGCCTCCGACGATTCGGACGCGGTGCCGCCCAGCAGCACGGGGCCGAGGATGGCGATGACCGGGATGAGCGTCTCGGGCATGGCCGTGGCAACCGCCGCCAGGACGCTGCCGACAGCGCCCTCCGCCAGGTTCAGCTTGTGGCCGAGCCATTCGATGCCATTGGTGAAGAGCTCGGCGGCCAGCAGGATGACGAACAGTGAGCCGACCAGCAGGACGATGTCCACGAAGTACCCCTAACCTCCGATGCGCGCGGCGGGCCGCCGCGGTTGATTGCCGAAGGTCTCTCCCGACCGCAGCGATGGTCGGCCGGCGCCACCGGGCGGGCTGGACCCGGCCGAACTGTCGGTGGCACCTGTCAGGGGTACTCCCCCTCGGGTCACGATACTGTCGCCGACGCGGCTGCGAGCGTCAACTCGGCGCCCCGACGATCGCGGCGACCACGAGGCTGCCGACCAGCAGCGCGAGCACGACGACGGTGGTGGCGAGCTGCCGCCGCTCCCCGTCGGCGGCGAAGATGCGCGCCGCGTAGCCGATCGCGATGAGCGGCAGCACGGTGAGCACGAAGAGGCCGGCGGCGATCGGAGTGTCGGGCCCCGTGTCGACGATGAAGTCGGTCAACGGCCGCGCGCCCTTCGACGGCAGCCCGGTCATCGACGCAACGGCGAACCCGATGCCGACGACCAGCACGGCGAGCACGGTGCCGACCCGTAGGATCGCCGCAATCCCCTGCCCGAGGCGGCCGCTCATGCGCCACCCACAGCGCGCAGCGCCATCTGGAACGCCACGTAGCCGACGACCAGCACGAAGGCGCCCGTCAGCCACGTAGCGCGGATCCGGCCGCCAAGGGAGGCTCCGAGCGCGGCGCCGAGCGCCACGCCGACCACCATCGGCGCGGCCTGGCGTGGGTCGATGTCGCCGCGGAACAGGTAGGCGTACGCGCCCGCCGCGGCCGTGAGGCCAATCATGAAGTTCGAGGTGGCGACGGCGACCTGCATCGGCGCGCCCATGACGAGATGCACCAGCGGCACGGTGACGATGCCGCCCCCCACGCCCAGCAGTCCCGACACGTTGCCGGCGACGAAGGAGCCGCCCAGCGCCGCCGGCACGCGATGCGACCGATACGCGGGGGCCCCGGGCCCGTCCGGTGCGGCCGGGTCCGCCGCCGGCGCGTCAGGCGATTCGGGGCCGGTACCGCGCAGGCGTCCCAGCATGGTGAGCGCGGTGTACGCGAGGAGCAGGGCGAACAGCGCCGCCACCACCCGCTCGGGCAGCAGGCCCGCGACGAGGCCGCCAGTCAGCGCGCCGACGACGGTGCCTGCGCCGAGCGTGATCCCCAGCCGCACGTCGGCCCGGCCGGCCCGCACGTTGACGGCCGCCGCCCCCGTCGAGGTGGCGATGACGCACACCAGGCTGGTGCCCACCGCAGCGCTGAGAGGCAGTCCGAAGCCGAGGGTCAGGATCGGGACGATGAGGATGCCGCCACCCAGCCCGAGCATCGCCCCGAACGCACCGGCCGCCAGCCCGCTGAGTGCGAGAAGCAGTTCGGTCGGCATCGGGCGATACGAGGGCCGACCGGTCCGCGCGGGACCGGCCGGTTCGAGGTGCCTAGGGGCGCAGGTGCTGCGGCGCGTACGGCAGGAGCGCCACGTGGCGGGCCCGCTTCAACGCCGTGGTCAGCATCCGCTGGTGCCGGGCGCAGGTGCCGGTCTTGCGCCGCGGCTCGATCTTGGCGCGCTCGCTGAGGTAGCGGCGGAGGCGATTGACCTCCTTGTAGTCGATGCTCTCAGCCTTGTCGACGCAGAAGTTGCAGACCTTGCGGCGACGGCGATCGCGGTAGTAGTCCGCCGACTCGCGGCGGGAACGGGGGCTTGCCATGTCGGGTATCGGTTCCTCGTGGGATCGGGTGTTCTAGAAGGGGATGTCGTCGACGTCCATCTCGGCGCCCGGCGCCGAGGACTGCGGCGCTGCGGCGCCACGCGGACGGACCTGGGGAGGAGCGTCGTCGTAGGCCGCGCCTCCACCGTCGCCTGCGGAACCGCTCTCATCGCGCGGACGCCGCTCGAGGTTGACGACGCGAGCGAACGCGAGCTCAAGCGACGTCCGCTTCTGGCCGTCGCGTGCCTCGTACTCGCGAGCCCGCAGCTGTCCCTCGGCGTAGATCTTGTTTCCCTTGCGCAGCTGCTCGGCGAGGCGCTCGGCCTGCTGCTCCCACACGCTGACGCGAAACCACAGGGTCTCCTCGATCCATTCGCCGTCCGGACCCTTGCGGTTGTCGTTGACCGCGACGCGCAGGTCGGTCACTGCCTTCCCGCTCGGCGTGTAACGAAGCTCGGGATCAGCGCCGAGGTTGCCGATGATCATCATCTTGTTGAGTGTCATGGCTCGTCCTTCCTGGCCGGGCGCTCAGGCCTCGGCGTGCTCCTCGGCGGCCGGTACAGCGTCGGCCACATCATCGGTGGTGGGTTCGGCGGTCGGCCCCGCTGCGAGCTCTGGCGCTTCGCCGTCGGTGTCCGGCTCGTCGGCGGAGGCCACGTCGTCGGTCTCCTCGACACGGACTGGCTCATCGGCCCGGAGCTCATCGGCCTGGAGCTCATCGGCCGACCGCGCGGCGGCGGCGGGCGCGAGCTCGTCGGCCGGACCGCGGTCCTCGAGCACCGTCACCAGGTGACGCAGGATCTCCTCGCTGATGAGCATCCCGCGCTCGATCTCGCGCACCTGGGCGGGCTCGATGTCGAAGTGGATCAGGAAGTAGCTCGCCTCGCGATGGCGGTTGATGTCATAGGCGAGGCGTCGTTTGCCCCAGGGGGAAACCTTGCTGAGGCTGCCACCGCCGTTGACGATGGCACGGGTGACCTTCTCGACCGCGGCCTGGAGCTTGTCGTCCTCCAGGTCGGGGCGAAGCAGAAGCATGAGTTCGTAACGGCGCACGAGAGCGTCGTCCTCCTCTCTATGGGGGTGCGGCGTCGCCGGCGGGCGCCTGCGGACGCGGCAGAAAGGGGTCCAGCAGATACATGAACCACGCCTCCCGCGATTGGGAGGCGCCCGCGCAGTATAGCCGCTGACGGCCGCGCGTGGCAACGCGCCGATCGCCCGTATACTCGGCGAACCGATCTCACCGCTGTCCGAGAGTCAATGCCCTCGAATCCGATCCTCATCGTCGCCCGCGACAACGCCCTGCGGGCCGACCTCGAATCCGCCCTGGGCGAGGCGGGCTACGCATGCTCGTCGGTGGCCTCACCGGCCGACGGGGTGGCCGCCCTGCGCGCGAAGAAGTTCGACCTCATCGTGGCCGAGGGCCTGGCCGCGTCGGGTGCCATCTCCACGCTGCGCACGGCTCGCTCCGGTCCGGCGACCCCCATCCTGATCGTGGCGCCCGCGCACGACGTCGAGGCGCGCATCGCCTTCCTCGAGGCGGGAGCCGACGACGTCATCGACGGCGGGTTCGCGCACAACGAGCTCGAGGGCCGGGTGATGGCGCACCTGATCCGGTCCGGCAAGGTGCGGCCCGAGATCTCGGTCGGGTCCGGCAATGCCGAGCTGATCGCCTTCTTCAGCCCCAAGGGCGGGGTCGGCACCACGACGCTGGCGGTGAACACGGCGGTCCTGCTGGCCGGCGGTGGCGGATCGGCGCCGGGCGCGCGTCCCGGGTCGGAGATCCCGGTGCCGACCTCGCGCGTGCTGCTCATCGACCTGGACCTGCAGTTCGGCCAGGTGGCGACGCACCTCAACCTGGCGCCGCGCTTCGACATCGGCGGGCTCGCCACCGACGAGCAGGCCCTCGCGGATCCGGAGCTGGCGCGCTCGTACCTCACGAACCACTCATCCGGCCTTGCGGTCTTGGCGGCGCCGACACGGCCCGAAGCCGACTTCCGCGTGACGCTCGACCATCTCCAGCGCATCGTGGAGCTCATGCGCCCGTGGTTCGACCACATCATCGTCGACCTCGGCAGCCGGCTCGATCCGCGCACGCTGTGGCTCCTGGAGCAGGCCGACGCGCACGTCTTCGTCCTCTTCCCGGAGATCGCGGCGCTGCGTGCGATGAGCCTGCTCATGGCCTTCCTGGCCGAGACGACGCCCCTCAGGTCGCGCGCGGTCATCGTCGTCAACCACGTCTTTCCCAAGGAGCTGCTCAAGACCCGCGACGTCGAGAACCTGCTGCGCACGAAGCCGGCGGCCGAGGTCCCCTACACGGAGGTCGAGATGATCAGGTCGGTCAACGAGGGCGTGCCGCTCGTCATCGGCCGCCCCGCCTCGCCGGCCACGACGGCGCTGCGGCAGGTTGCCCAGGCGGTCATCGGCATCCAGCAGCCGGAGGCGACGCCGGCGCGCAAGAGGGAGCGCCGCAGCATCTTCGCCCGCCGCCGATCATCGTAGGTGGTGCCGGAGGAGGGACTCGAACCCCCACGCCTTGCGGCCGCCGGGTTTAAGCCGGCTGCGTCTGCCATTCCGCCACTCCGGCAACCGATGGCGCCGACAGCCTAGCGCGGGGACGGCGACGAGGATGGAGGCGACGACGGGAATCGAACCCGTGTACGCGGTTTTGCAGACCGCTCCCTGAACCACTCGGGCACGTCGCCACCGGTCACGCCTGGCTGGCTGCCCCGCGAGGATTCGA
>CAYVCE010000160.1:0-41875 GCA_964449915.1 uncultured Steroidobacteraceae bacterium
CGCGCGTGGCGCGAGGCCCATGTCGTCCAGCGCCCGGTCCACCCGCGATGCCCGGTCCGGGGTGTCGAGCATGACGGCGGCGAACTCGAGGTTCTCGCGCGCGGTGAGGTCGTCGTAGAGCCCGGTGGCATGTGACAGGTAGGCCACGCGCTCACGGACGAGCGCCGTATCCCGGTCGACGTCCAGGCCGTCCACCCGGGCCGTGCCGAACGACGGCCGGATGGCGGTCGCCAGCAGCCGCAGGAGGGTCGTCTTGCCTGCACCGTTCGGCCCGAGCAGCGCGATCGTCCGCCCGGCCTCGACGGTCAGCGACACGCCGGCGAGCGCCGCACTTCCCGCGAAGAGCCGAGCAAGGTCGCTCGTCTCCACGGCGGGAGGACGCTGGTCGGGGACCCCGAAGGAGCGGGGCGAGACGTAGATCGTGGTCTGCGGCATGCTCGACACGCGGGGCGAAAGGTGGGCTCCCGCACTATGCGGTCACCGCCGATGGGCGTCAAATGATCCCCCTTCCCGTAACGGGGTGCGTACGAACCGGTGTCCGCCCCGACCGATGACCTGCAGGAGCACCGCACATGACGCACCGACCCAGCGCCTTCCTCCCGGCCGCCCTGCTCGCGCTCGCGCTGGGCCTCGCAGGCTGCGCCGACGCGGCATCCGAGACCGCCGGCGTGAGCGAGCCGACCGAGGCCGCCGAGCCGACCGAGGCCGCCCAGCCATCGGAGGCGCCGGCACCCGAGGAGCCGGCATCCGAGGCGCCGGCACCCGAGGAGGCGCGAGTCCGGATCGACGGCTCCGAATTCGACACCGACGAGCTGACGATCGCGGTCGGCACCGAGGTGACCTGGGTGAACGCGGACACCTTCGAGCACACCATCACCGAGGGCACGGACGGCGACCCGGTCGACGACCCGATCGTCGACGAGGAGATCGCGCAGAACGCTACCGTCAGCGTCACGTTCGACGAGCCCGGCACGTACGACATCACCTGCCAGATCCATCCGACCATGCAGATGACCGTCGTCGTCGAGGGCTGAGCAACTTCGACCACACAGGAGGTCCTTCGTGCACCGATCCCGTCCGTGGGCGCTCTTCGGACTCATCGCCACGCTCACCGTGGTCCTGGCCGCATGCGGTGGTGGGACCGCCGGCTCTGATGCCGCCGACGATGGCGGGGACACCGGCGCGACGGTGTCGCTCGCCGGCGGCCGGTTCTCGCCGGCGAGCCTGACGATCCCGGTCGGCACGACCGTCACCTTCACCGACAGCTCGGGCCACACGGTCACCGAGGGAGTCGACGGGGAGGCCGTCGACGACCCGATCGTCGACGAGTCGGGCGGCTCCGAGCCGATCGTCGTCAGCTTCGACGAGGCCGGCACCTACAACTTCACCTGCAAGATCCACCCGTCGATGAACATGACGGTCACCGTCGAGGGCTGAGCCCGGCACTCCGGTTGATCGTCTGCGGGGGGCGGTGCTAGGGTTCGCGTCCTGATGGACGCCGGTCTCGATCACCTGTCCCCCGCGCTGCCCCGCTCGCGAGCCGAACGGCGAGCGGCCGCCCAGCGCGCGGAGTGCGCGGCGACCGCCGCCCTGAACGTCCTCGGGCAGAAGTGGGTGCTGCGCATCGTGCGCGTCCTCGGCGAGCGAACGCAGCGATTCTGTGAGCTGCAGGACGCCCTCGGCGGTGCGAACTCGGCAACGCTGTCCCAACGGCTGAAGCTGCTCGAGGACGAGGGCCTGATCGAGCGGCATGCCATCTCGGCGGTGCCGCCGTGGGTCGAGTACATGCTGACCGACAAGGGGCGCGACCTGCGCGGCGCCATCAGCGGCATCGATCGCTGGGCCGATCGCTGGGCGCCGCGCCAGTGAGCCATCCGGTCGCCGAGGAGCGGCCGGCGGCGCACGGGGACGCCCTCAACCTCGTCCGAGCCGCCGTCGCGGAGGCCGCCGGGCCGGAGTCCGCCGCGCAGCGCGTCGTCGACCTCCTGCACGACCGCTTTCCGCATTACGACTGGGTCGGCATCTACTGGGTCATCGGCACCGACCTGGTCCTCGGGCCATGGACCGGCCCGCAGGCGACCGAGCACATTCGCATCTCGATCGGCACCGGTGTGTGCGGCGCCGCGGCGGCATCCGGCCGAACCGAGATCGTGCCCGACGTCGACGCCGACCCGCGTTACCTCGCCTGCTTCGCGAGCACGCGCAGCGAGATCGTGGTGCCCATCTTCGACGGGGGCGAGGTGATCGGCGAGATCGACATCGACGGCTCCGATCTCAACGCCTTCGACGACACCGATGCGCGCTTCCTCGAGGAGGTCGCCGCGCTTCTCGCCCCGCTCCGGCCGCGGTCGTAACCGGTCACGTACCGCATCGATGACATGTCCACCGGTCCGGGTCCGTTCGAGCAGGTCTACGACGCGCACGTGGTCGGGATCTATCGGTTCGTCTACGCGCGCGTCGGCAACCGGCCCGATGCCGAGGACCTGACCGCCCAGGTCTTCGTGCGCGCCGTGGAGCAGCTGGACACGACGCGCCAGCCAGGCCAGATCGCGGCGTGGCTGTACCGCGTCGCGCAGAACGCGATCGCCGACCATTGGCGCGCGTTCTATCGCCTGCCGGTCATCGGCGTCGACCACGTGGCGCCCGGCTGGGAGCCGGCCGATGGCACCGACCGCCGCGAGCCCGCCCAGGACGATCGCGCATCGCTGCGCGTCGAGGCGCTGCTCGGCGGCCTGCCCGACCGGTACCGCCGCGTCCTGGAGCTGCGCTTCCTCCAGCGCCTGTCGGTGGCGGAGACGGCCGTGGCCATGGGCATCTCCAGCGGCAACGCGAAGGTCCTGCAGTACCGTGCGCTGCGCAAGGCCGCGCTGCTCGGGGACGTGACCGATGGCTGACGAGCGAGATCCGCGCGCCGAGCGCTTCGAGCGCTACGTCGACGCGCTGCTCGGCGGCGAGCGGCCCTCGCCGGACGACGTGGCGAGCGGCGACGAGGCCGAGATGGCGCGCCTGGCGGCGGAGATGGCCGGCACGACACGCGGTGCCGACTCCCATCCCGACCCGGCGTTTCTCGAGCAGGTGAGGCTCCGCATGCGGGCGGCCGACGAGGGCGTCGCAGCCGTGCAGGTCCCACCACCCGTCCGCGAGCGCGAGCCGTCCGCCGTGGCCGAGCCATCCGGACGACGATCGTGGCGCCTCACGCGTCGTGAGGTGCTCCAGGCCGGCATCGGCGCGGCCGCCGGGCTGGCGGCGGGGCTGATCGGCGTGTCGGTCACCGCCAGCCGGAGGGACGATCGCGCCACCCTCGGTGGCGACGACGAGCTCGTGGCGGCCGACGGCTTCTGGGTCGAGGTGGCCCGCCTCTCGGAGGTTCCGCCCGGATCGGCCATGCGGTTCTCGACCGCCGCCTTCGACGGCTTCGTGGTCAACGACGGTGGCGAGGTGCGGGCGCTCTCATCGGTCTGCACCCACATGGGCTGCACGCTGCACTACCGGCCGGAGTGGCAGGACCTGCGCTGCCCGTGCCACGACGCCAGCTTCGACATGACCGGCCGACTCGCCAACGGGCGTCGTGCCTGGCGGGAGGCCCCGTACCGGGGCGACGCGCGAGCCTATCCGATCGACCTGCCGGACCTCGTCCGTCCGCGGGTGAAGGTCGAGGACGACGCCGTCCTGGTGTGGACCGCCCAGGCCTGAGGCCGCCTCAGAGGCGGACGATCTCGAACAGGTAGCCGACCACGTACGGGATGGCCAGGATGGCCAGGATCACGACCAGCACGACCCCCGCGTAGAGGAACAGTGTCAGGTCCGGTGGCGAGGACCGATCCGGCGGCGGCGTGAGGCGCTTCGGGAGGTGCGGCGGACGCCGCGGCTTGCGGTGCTCGTATTTGTGCGGGTGCGAGAGGTCCGGCAGGTGGAACGGCGAGTCGTCGGGCACGGCGCTACTCGTAGACCTCGGGATTGATCGGTGTCGGCAGCCGCTCGCCACGCAGCCCGGCCAGCAGGTTCGCCGCCGCCATTTCCGCCATCCGGTCGCGGGTGACGCGGCTGGCCGACGCGATATGGGGCACGACGACGCAGTTCGGCAGCGCGACGAGCGGATGGTCGGCCGGGAGCGGCTCGGGCTCGGTCACGTCGAGCCCCGCGGCGAAGATCTCGCCATCGCGCAGCGCGGCCTCGAGCGCCGCCGGGTCCACCACCGGCCCGCGCGACGTGTTGACGAGCACCGCGGTCGGCTTCATGGCACGCAACGCAGCGGCGTCGATGAGATGGTGCGTCTCGTCGGTCAGGTTGACGTGCAGGCTCACGAAGTCCGACCGCTGCAGGAGCTCGGCCATCTCGACCCGTCGGGCGCCCAGCTGTGCCTCCTCCTCGGGCGTGGCCGGGTGGACATCGTGGTACAGGATCTCCATCCCGAATCCGCGCCCGCGGCGCGCCATCTCGCGACCGATGCGCCCGAAGCCCACGATCCCGAGCGTGGCCCCATGAATGTCGACGCCCATGAGCAGCATCGGGCCCCAGGTGCGCCAGCGACCCGCACGGACGTAGTCGACCGACTCCGGGATGCGGCGCGCGGCGGCCATGAGCAGCGCGAAGGCCAGGTCGGCGGTCGTCTCGGTCAGGACGCCCGGCGTGTTGCCACCCGGAATCCGTCGCCGGGTCAGCGCCGGGACGTCGATGTTGTCGAAGCCGACCGCGAAGTTGCTCACCACCGTGAGCTGCGGGCCGGCGGCGTCCAGCAGCTCGTCGTCGACCCGATCGGTGAGCAGCGAGAGCAGGCCGTCCACGCCCGCGACGCGGCGCAGGAGCTCGTCCCGCGGCGGCGGCAGCTCGTCGGTCCACAGGTCGACCTCGCAGGCCGCTCGCACCTGATCAAGCCCCGCGTCGGGGATGACGCGAGTGACGAGGACGCGCGGCTTCGTCACCCTACCGGCTCCGCCAGGTGCGCGTCCGCCGAGTATCGGTTGCCGCCAATGGCGTCGACTCCGCCACGTGCAGAGCCTGTACTCACCCGAAGGGTCAAATGGCGGCGTGGACCTCGATGCGGCCCGGAGTTACTCACGCGGCGGGTAGTTGGCACGGTCAGGTCACGCTCCCCGCTCCGACCAGCTCTCCGGTGCGCTCGAGCCTGGCGAGCGATTCGGCCACGCGCTCGAGGGCAAGCGAAAGGTTCTCGCGCGAGTTGGCGTAGCTGAAGCGGATGTAGCCCTCGCCATGCTTGCCGAACGCAGTGCCGGCCAGGCCACAGACGCCCGCGTCGTAGAGCAGGTGGTCGGCCATCTCGGCGCTTGAGCGCCCGAACGAGGTCACGTTCGGGAACGCGTAGAACGCGCCGTGCGGCATGCGGCAGGTGATGCCGGGGATGGCGTTCAGCCCGTCGATCATCAGCAAGCGCCGCGCGATGAACTCGGCGCGATACGCATCGGCGTCGTCCTGCGGGCCGATGAGCGCCTCGATCGCCCCAAACTGGGCGAAGGCGTTCGTGCACGACACGCTGTTGATCACCAGGCGGCTGAAGGACGGCACCAGCCACTCGGGCAAAACGCCGTAGCCGAGCCGCCAGCCGGTCATCGCGAACGTCTTCGAGAAGCCGTCGAGCGTGATGGTGCGCTCCGCCATGCCGGGCAGCGTGGCGATGCTGACCGGCGTGCCCTCGTACTGGAGGCGGCCGTAGATCTCATCGGCGAGGACCACGATGTCATGCTCGACGGCAAGCTCTGCCAGGCGGCCGATGTCGGCATCGGTCAGGACCGAGCCCGTGGGGTTGTGCGGCGAGTTGATGACCAGCAGTCGAGTGCGCGGCGTGATGAGGCTGGCCACCTCCTCGACGTCCATGCGGAAGTCGTTCGCCTCTCGGAGCGGCGCCGCGACCGGGGTGCCGCCCACGTAGCGGGCCATCGACTCGTAGATCGGGAAGCCGGGATTGGGGTAGATGACCTCGTCGCCGTCGTCGACCAGCGCGAGCATGGTGAAGAACATGATCGGCTTGGCGCCGGGCGTGACGACCACCCGCTCGGGCGTGGTCTCGATCCCCTTCCAGCGCCTGACGTCGGCGACGATCGCCTCGCGCAGCGGCGCGATCCCGGTGGCGGCCGTGTAGTGCGTCTCGCCGTGCTCGAGCAGTGCGGCGGCCGCCGCGGCGGAGACGTGGCGCGGAGTGTCGAAGTCGGGCTCACCGAGCTCGAGGTGGATCACCTCCCGCCCGGTCGCCTCCAGGGCGCGGGCGCGGGCGGCAGCCTCGAAGGCGGTCTCGGTGCCGATGCGCTCCATGCGGCCTGCAAGTCTCACGATGGTGCCCTCGTGCGGGTGCCGGGTCCCGGAAGCCGCCGGTACCGGAAGCCCTAGTGTACCGACGCTCGCCGCTTTGACATTGGCATACGCAGGCTGGCGGGCGTACCAGAGCGCCGGAAGCATGGGACAGGCCGCTCCCCGCTGGGGTACCTCCGGGCGGTTGTCGCGTCGAACATGTCGCTTGCTATACTCTCGGGGAGCGAATTCCGACCCGACGCGCCCGGACCCGATGGCGGGGGGCGCTCATCAGGGAGACCGATACGAAATGACAATGTCCGAGACTCCTCGCGAGTCGATCCCGATGACCGGCCCCGCGCCGAGTGGTGCGCTGCTCGTTTCGGTCACCGAGGCCGCCGCGAAGAAGGTCCTCGAGCTTCGCTCGCGCGAGGGCAAGGCCGATGCGAACCTCCGCCTGTTCGTGAAGAGCGGCGGCTGCTCAGGATTCAGCTACGGCCTCGCGTTCGACGACAAGCTCAACGAGGGCGACAAGCTCGAGGATCACGCCGGCGTGCCGGTCGTCATCGACCAGTTCAGCCAGCAGTACGTCGACGGCGCCGAGATCGACTACGTCGACTCGCTCATGGGCTCCGGCTTCGCCATCAACAACCCGAACGCCGTCAGCAGCTGCGCGTGCGGCTCCTCGTTCAACACCGATGGCTCCCCGTCCAAGGCAGGCGGCTGCGCCCACTGATCCTGGCTCGCCCGCACCGCCCGAAGCCCCGGCTCCACGAGCCGGGGCTTCTTGGTCGGGGCGCTCGGGTACTCGGCCCGCTGTAACATGCTTGCGTGAGTAGCACGTTTGCATCGCCGGTCTCGGGTGCCGAGGAGCTGCGCCGCTCGTTCGCGGTCGCATGGGGCCGGATCGGCGCCTCGTGGGGGGTGGCGCCGTCGACCGCCACCGTCCAGGGCTACCTGCTCGTCTCCGATGGGCCCCTCACCGAGCCCGAGGTGCGACGGGCGCTGGGCATGAGCCACCGCGCGGCGAGCCTGGCGCTGGCGCAGTGCGAGGAGTGGGGCCTCATCCAGCGCGCGGCGGCTCACCGCCGGTCCGGACAACGAGGCCCGGCTGCCGTGGCGTGGAGCGTGGTCGGCGACAACTGGGAGTGGTTCCGTCGCGTGGCGGCCGCCCGCAAGCATCGCGAGACCGATCCGCTCCTGCCGGTGATCGCGCACTGCGCGGACCAGGCGCGCGAGGCGGCGCGTGGCGGTGGCGACCCGGAGATGGCAGTGCTCGGCGAGCGACTGGGCGGGCTGCTCGAGTTCGTGCGCCGATTCGACCGCGGCGTGGCGCTGTTCGTGCGCGGCGACGCGCGCGCCATCGAGGGCCTGTTCGCCGCCCTCGATCGGGTCGATGCGGCTACCGCCGACCGGCTATGGGCACTCATGGACGAGCTGCGCCCGGATGAGCTCGTGCGTGCCCTGGAGGCGCTGGCCAAGCTGCCGACCTCATCGGTCCGGCGGCTGGTCACGCTGGCCGACCAGCCTGTGCTTCAGAAGCTCATCAGGGTGCGCTGAGCGACAGGCGCGCGCCTCACTCCCCCGAGCCGTCGTCCTCGAACACCGCCGCGCCGGCGGTCACAGCGGCTGCAGTCCCCCCGCCGAGCGCAGCCGGGAGCGGCATCCGCACCGGGACCCGCGTGATGAAGCGCTCGACGTCCGCGCGCGTGCCCGCGATGCCGAGCATGTCGAACAGCAGGCCGAACCTGGAGCGCAGGTTCGCCGCAATCTCGTCGGAGGCCGATGACGGCAGGGTCCACAGCTGGCGCTTGAACGGCCC
Organism: uncultured Steroidobacteraceae bacterium; assembly: GCA_964449915.1. GTDB lineage: Bacteria > Chloroflexota > Limnocylindria > QHBO01 > QHBO01 > JACDBZ01. The sequence goes on from CAYVCE010000160.1 coordinate 8,066, forward strand.
GATCGCCTTCTTGCGCGTCTTGTACAGGAACTGCTCGTCGGTCTCGCCGGTCTTGCGCTCATCGGCGCAGTTGGCGGCCGTCCAGGCCATCATCTCGGCGCGCAGGTCGTCCGGGAGCCCTCCGCCGTCGTAGAGGATGTTCTGGAACCCGGTGGCGAGATGGATCTCGGCCGCGCCGTTGGCCGGGAAGTGGTGGAAGGCCTCCTCGGGCAGCGTCGAGGCGCCATGCTGCACGCATCCGGCCATGTGGTACTCCTTGCGGGCGACCGTCGAGAGGCGGCGCAGGGTGTCGAAGTCGATGCTGACCTTTGCGACGCTCCCGTCGGGCAGCACCACGCCGCCGTGGCTGGTGCCGGTCTGGATGCTCACCTTGCTGATCGGCTCGACGCCGGCGCCGAGCAGCGGCAGGTACTCGTCGAGGTAGGCGCGCAGCTCTTCCTCCGTCGAGTTCGACTTGCCGACCTCGCCGATCTCCCCGCCGACGCTGATCGTCACGCCGTCGGGCTCGAGCTCCCGGATCAGCCGGGTCAGCTCGGCGCTGTTCTCGGCGTTCACGCGCTGCTCTTCTGCCGCCGTCGGCTGCGACAGGTCGACGAGGGTGGAGCTGTCGATGTCGATGTTCAGGAAGCCCGCGCCGATCGCCTCGCGCGTCAGGTCGCGCAGGCCGTCGAGCTCGGCGCCCGGGTCCGAGGCCCACTTCGTGGCGTTGAACTGGAAGTGGTCGCCCTGGAGGAAGACCGGCGTGCGCCAGCCCTCGCGCAGGGCGGCGGCCAGGATGACGGCGGTGTACTCGGCCGGACGCTGGTCGGTGTAGGCCATCTCGCTCTTGGCGATCTCGAAGATGACGGCCGCCGCGTCGCGCTCCAGGGCTGCCGCGAAGGCCTGCCGTGTGGTCAGGTAGGTCGCGGCGCGCACGTTGATGGCGGGCACCGTGAAGCGAGTGGCCTCGAGCTCGCCGCGGCCTCGCGCGCGGTACAGCTCGTGGATCGAGGCCGAACCGCAGCCGAGGGCCTGCGAGGCGCTCCAGATCAGCCAGCGCGCTGCGTCGCGCACGGACGCATCAGTCGCGAAGACGGCCTCGAAGGCGAGCTCGTCGACGACCTCGGTGCGGAAGCGACCCTCGTCCGTGACCTCGAGGCTCATGTCGGTGATGGTGGCGACGCCCGCCAGCCGGGCGCGCAGATCGTCGGCGGTGGCGATGGTCATGCCCTCCATCCTAGCGAAGCGCCGAAACCAGCGTGAAAGCCAGCAGGGGCGCGATCAGCAGCCCGAGCACAGCGGCAAGCAGGTACCAGTCGCGAGCGGCGGTCGCGTCGGCGAGGCCGCGCCGACGCAGCCCGGTCGTCCACCAGCGCACCGCCGACAGGCCGAGGACGTAGAGAACCGCTGCCACGCCCACCACGCCGATGGTGAACGGCCGCACCCGCTCGCAGTCGCCGAAGGCGAGGATGCCGCCGGGAGGGCACGGAGCCCCGAGCTCGAGGCCGATGAGGATCGCGGCGACGGCCGCGACGGCCGCCGTCAGGCCGAGGTGGACGAGGAGCGGCCGGCTCAGCGCCTGGAGAGCTCGGCGCTGCGCTGCGCCGCTTCGGCCGCCTCGCGGCCGGTGATCCGCCGGTACTCGAAGTACAGGTACACGCAGGCCGCGGCACCGAGCCCGGCGGTCATCATCCCGAAGGCGACCGATTGGAGGTTGATGCGCACCGGCCACAGCGAGCCACCGGCCAGGTTGAAGGCCATGATGGGGATGATGAGCAGCACGGTCAGCAGGTAGTTGAGCAGGACGAAGATGCGGATCGCCGACCAACCGAAGCCGCGGCGGCCGCGAGCCGCCTGCACCAGGATCGCCAGCACGATGATGAGCGTGAACGTCCCCATCCCCAACCCGTTGGCGATGAGGAAACCAACGTCCTCGCTGAAGCGGAGGAACGGGAGCTCGACGGTCACGAGGTAGTAGACGTAGTTCGAGACGTAGAACAGCGCGAAGTACATGAACAGGAAGAGCGGGACGCCCTTGAGGACGGCCACCGTCCAGGTCTCGTACCCGTACAGGAACCAGTTCATGAAGTCGTCGGCCCAGCCCAGCAGCCGGTTCACGCCGCCGCGCGGCCGATAGGTGGGATAGGTGCTCATCGGCGCAACCTCCTACTCGCCGGTCTGCGCGAGGAGGAAGGTGATCAGGGCCTGGAGCGCGCTCTCGCTGAGGGCGCTCTCGGGGTGCGCCGGCATGAGCGTCGGCTCGCCGTCGTTGTAGTTGCCGGCCGAGTCGCGGATCCACAGCTCCAGGAAGCGGCGCGGATCATCCTCGAAGTCGGCCACCATCTGGTCGAGGCCGGCCGGGACGACGAACGCCTCGAGGTCGACGATGACGCCGGCGCCGATGGTCTGGATGTTCGGCCCGGCACCGGTGCCTTCCAGCTGCGGACCGTGGCATGAGACGCAGCCGGCGCTGGCGAAGACCTCGGCACCGGCTTCGACGGTGTCCGGGACGTCCTCGGGCGGCGCCTCGGCGGCCTCGGCGGCCCACCCCTCGACCAGCGACACGACCGCCTCGATCTGTTGCTTGTTCAGCGGGCCGCCGACCTCGCGGCTCCAGGCGGGCATCGGCGAGTTCACGTTCCCCGACACGACAACGCCGCCGTAGCTGACCGCCAGGCGAACGTAGTTCGGGTTGACCCGCAGCTTGTCGGCGAGGCTCCGCGAATGGAGGTTCGGGCCGATGACCTGGGCGTCGGCAGCGCCGCCCGTCCCGTCGGCGCCATGGCACTGCGCGCAGCCGGCGGCCGCCGGCTCTGCCGGGTCGTCCGAGAATACGATCTCGCCGAAGTGCGCCAGCTCGTCATCGTGCTCGACGCCGATCGCCTCGCGCCGCGAGTCGTCGGTGACCCAGTAGAGCATGGTGAAGGCAGCGAGGGCGGTGACGAGCACGACGCCGAGCGTCTTCAGGCGCATTCGGTCAGCCCGTGCAGTGCAACATGTCGGTCGGGGCGCGCGAGTCGAAGGTGATCGTGCCCGGCGGCGGGCCGGAGACGACCTCGCGGGTGTTCACGACGTACGCGCCGTCCGCGACGGACACCGCGAAGTGATCCATGCCGCGCGGCGCCGGTCCGTCGCGCTTCTCGCCGAGCACCGTGTACTTCGAGCCGTGGCAGAGGCACTCGAACCATTGGCTGGCCTCGCACAGCTGCGGCACCTGGCAACCGAGGTGCGGGCACTTGCGCCACAGGGCCATCACCGAGCGGTCAGCGAACGCGAGCTCCTCGCCGACGTCGGCGCCTGGATCGGGAACCGGGGAGGCGACCGTTCCCTCGCCCTCGACGCGTGCCCTGGCGGCCGGCACGTTGACGAAGAACAGGTTGGCGGTGTTGTAGACGAACGGCAGGCCGTTCTGCCACTCCGACCACAGGGTGTTGATGTCGTCGGCGGTGCCGAGCGTGATCTCGGCCCCGAGTCCCTCGGTCAGGTTCGGCCACAGGAAGGCGAACGTTCCGCCCAGGAACTCCAGCGACAGGATGCCGATGCCGACCCCCAGCATGCGGCGCATGAAGCTGCGGCGGCTGATCTCGCCGACGGGAGGGCCGGGAACGACCCCGTAGGCAGGGTGCTGCTGGCTCATAGGTTGAAGAAGAGCCCGTCCCACGGCCAGACCCAGTTCCAGCCCGGGCCGCGGAAGAAGGAGCCGATGAAGGTGACGATCAGGCCGCCGATCATCAGGCACAGGAAGAAGACCCACACTAGCTTGCGGTCACGGACGGCCTTGAACGGCGTCCGATCGATGTACGGGATCAGCATGAGGCCGCCGAGGTAGACGGGGATCACCAGCACGCCGGCGACGGTGGCGTTGAAGTAGCTCAGCAGCTCCTGGAGCCCGAGGAAGTACCACGGCGCCTTCGCGACGTGTGGGGTGACCGATGGGTTCGCCATCTCCTCGAGCGGCGCCTGGATGTAGACGCTGGCGACGACCAACAGCCCGGAGATGAGCATGGCCATCACGAATTCGGCGCGCAGCAGGTGCGGCCAGGTCAGGACGGTTTCGTCCGGGCGCTTGTCGACGCGGACCATCGACTCCTGCTTGACGTAGGCCAGCAGGCGGAAGCGCTCCGTCCCAGGCACACCGGGCGGGCCCGGCAGCTTCGGTCCCGGCGACATCGGCGGTGCCACGATGGGCGCACGCTCGGGCGCCTGCGTCGGGGCGTTCTTGTCGGCCGTCCGGTTCGGTCGCTTCTCGATCGTCATCGGTCCGTCCTCAGCCTACACCGGCCCACTGATGCCGCCGTCCTTCCGGATCCGCCAGAAGTGGACGACCATCAGGATCGCGGCGATGAGCGGGAAGAGGATGACGTGGGCCACGTAGAACCGCAGCAGCGTGCCCTGGCCGACCTCGATCCCGCCGAGGATGAAGAAGCTCGACTCGCTGCTCAGCAGCGGGGCGTAGGTCGCCATCTGCGTCCCGACCGTGATCGCCCAGAAGGCGATCTGGTCCCACGGCAGCAGGTAGCCGCTGAAGCTCAGCGCCAGGGTGAGGAAGAGCAGCAGCACGCCGATGACCCAGTTGAACTCGCGCGGCGGCTTGTAGGCGCCGTGGTAGAAGACGCGGATCATGTGCAGGAAGACGGTCAGGACCATGATGTGCGCGGCCCATCGGTGCATGTTGCGGACGAAGGAGCCGAAGGCGACCGAGGCCTCGATGGCCTGGATGTCCTGGTAGGCCTGGCTGATGGACGGCACGTAGAAGAACATCAGGTACAGGCCGGTGACCGTCAGCGCCAGGAACAGGAAGAAGCTGATGCCGCCCAGGCAGAACGTGTACGTGTAGCGCACCGCGTGGCGCTTCACCCGCACCGGATGGAGGTGCAGAAACACGTTGTTCATCACCGCCAGGGCGCGGGTGCGGCTGGTGCTCGGGTACGGCTGGCGGAAGAGGCTGCGCCAGGCCGCCGACTCCTTGATGGCGCGGATGATCGGGTTGCCGCCGTCGCCGTTGCTCACCTGGTCACCGCCGTGCCGGCCTGCTGGCCGGCCTGTCCGAGCACGTTGTCCTTGTAGCTCTCCAACAGAACCTTCCCGTCAGGAGTGAACCGCTCGAGCTCGAGGCGGTCCATGGTGATGCAGTTGGTCGGGCAGCGCTCCACGCACAGGTTGCACCGGATGCACCGCTCCTCGTCGATGATCATGGCGATCCCGCGGGGCCACGACTGGAAGTAGTCCTGCTCCGGGTCGTCGCCGCCGACCTGCGCCTTGTCGACCATGTAGATCACGCCCTCGGGGCAGACGTCGGCGCAGAGCCCGCACAGGATACAGCGCGGCCCGTCGATGTTGATGTTGTGGTTGCACTGGAGGCAGCGCGTCCCTTCGGCGATCGCGCCGCGCGTGTCGTAACCCACCTCCACGAGGCTCGTGAAGTCGCGGCGCAGCTCCGGCGGCGCCATGGGGATCTCCTGCCGAGGAGTGGCCTCGTAGAAGCGGGGCATGTCGTGGTCGAGGCTCTGGGTGATGACCGTGCGGTTGATGACCGGCAGCTCCTCGAGCTCCTCGCCGCGCAGCCCTGCCAGCCAGCGGTCGACGGAGCGCGCCGCCCGCCGTCCGAGCCCCGCGGCCTCGATGATCGTGGCCGGGCCGGTCACGAAGTCGCCGACGGCGAACACGCCGTCGACGTTGGTGCCGAAGGTGTCGGCGTTGACCGCCACGTTGCCGCGGTTGAAGTCGAACCTGAGGCCGTTCATCGGCCGGCCGGAGGCGTCCCTGGGGGTCGTGCCGTTGAGCGGCTGGGTGCGCCAGCTGGAGAGCGACCCACCCTCGACGACGGTGCGCGTATCGGTCACGCCGACGTGCCGGTTGAGCCTGGCGCCGAACTCGCCGAGGACGTTGTTGTCCGACGCCTGGCTGGTGCAGGGAATGACCATGTCGCACGGGATCGTGAACTCACTGCCCGGGATCGGCTCGGCGCTGCGCCGCCCGCTGGCGTCCGGCGGGCCGAGGCGGGTGCGCTGGAAGGTGATGCCGGTGACCTTGCCGTTCGCACCGGACACCACCTCGACCGGCGAGCTGAAGTACTCGAACGTCACGCCCTCGAAGCGGGTCTCGTGCTGCTCCTCCTCGTCGACGACCATCTCGTCGGGTCCGCGGCGATAGACGATCGTGCTCGTCTTGGCGCCCAGCCGCAGCACGGTGCGCGACGAGTCCATGGCGGTGTAGCCGCCGCCGATGATGACGACGTGCTCGCCGACCCACTGCGGCTGCCCGAGGTTCGCGCGCTTGAGGAAATCGACGCCGTAGATGACGCCCTCGAGCTCCTCGCCGGGCACGTTCATGGCCACCGGGTACATGCAGCCGGTGGCGACGATGACGGCGTCGTGCCGCTCGCGCAGCTGCTCGAGGGTGATGTCGCGGCCGATCTCGACGTTGTAGTGGAACTGCACGCCGTGCTTGGCGACCCAGTTGACGTCGAGCTCGATCACGTCGCGCGGCAGCCGGAAGGCCGGCACGCCGATGAGGGTCGTGCCGCCACCTGAGGGGAGTGCCTCGTAGACGTGGACCTCGTGGCCCCAGCTGCCGAGCTCCTTGGCCGCCGCCAGGCCGGCCGGTCCTGCACCGATGACTGCCACGCTGCGCCCGGTCGGCGCCTGGACCACGATGCTGTCCGGCATGTTGTTGCCGTAGTGCCAGTCGACGAGGAAGCGCTTCATGGCGCGGATGGCGAGCGGCTTGTCGATGTCCGCGCGGCGGCAGGCCTTCTCGCACGGGGCGCTGCAGACATAGCCGCAGATGGCCGCGACCGGGTTCGGATCGCGGGCCAGGATGTAGCCCTCCTCGAAGCGACCCTCCGCGGCCAGCATCAGGTAGCCCCGGCAGTTCGTGTTGACCGGGCAGCCTTCCTGGCACTCGATGTTGCACTGAAGCCAGTCGACGCCCACCTCGGCGGTCTGGAATCTCAGTGGAATCGCGGTATCGCTGATCACGGCGTCGTGGTCGCTCTCCGGGCGGCGTAGGACCATGAGGCTAGAAGGAGCGGCAGCGCCGATGCTACCCGCTCCCGCGCTCGCGGTGCAAGGCGAGTGCCGACCCCGGCATCCGTCCTTCGCGACCGGTGGTCGATCTGCCGGTCATTCTTCACCGGAGGAACCCGTCCGGCTGCGTTTGACCGATCCGATGAACGCCCGTGCGCACGAGGCGCGCCGATCGGCGCGCCTCACGCTCACCAGTGGCCGATTCAGCGCACAAACCGCACCGGCGAACGCCTTGCGGTAACGGTCGACCGATCGATCGAGTAGGGACGGCCGCACTGCGTATCCAGGAGTGCGGGCATGGGTCAGTTGGCAAAGTGGGTGGCCATCACCTGGCGCACGAGCGGGGCGGCATCGGCGCCCCCGGTGCCGAGCGGGATGTTCGGCAGCACCGTGGCGATGCTGATGGTCGGCGCGTCGGCGGGGGCGTAGGCCGGGAACCAGGCGTGCGGGTCGGGGCCGCCGGTCTCGGCCGTGCCGGACTTGCCGGCCACGGGGATCCCGAAGCCGGCGAACGCCGGGGTGCCGGTCCCGTACGGGAGGGTGACGACGGCCTGGAGCGTGTCGGTCACGAAGGCCAGCTGCTCGGGCGTGACGCTGATCTGCTGGGCGACGATCGGGTCGACCTGCACGGCCAGCGTGCCGTCGGGGAGCGTGGCGGTCACCAGGATGCGCGGCTGCCAGAGGGTGCCGCCGTTCCCGATCGCCGCGTACGCGTTCGCGAGCTGGAGCGGCGTGCCGAGGAAGGCGCCCTGGCCGATCGAGAGCTGGATCTGCTCGAAGCCCGAGTACCCGCCGCGCCCGTTCGCGGCCAGCCACGCGTCGTCGGGCACGACCCCGATCTCCTCGATGAGATAGCCGATGCCCGTCGGGGCGCCGAAGCCGAACTCCTTGAGGATGTCGGTGAGGGCCGTCTCCTCGACCAGGTAGACCTCGTAGCTGAGCGGCATGAACGTCGTGTTGCAGCTGAAGGCCATCGCCTCAGCGAGGCCGACGAGGCCGGGCAGCGAGTGGTCCATGTAGTTGCGCGCGGTGAACGTCGGGTTGTACTGCCACGTCGGCGGGCAGGTGACCAGCGTCTGCGGCGTTGCGACGCCCGTCTTCAGCGCGGCGACGAGGGTGAACGGCTTGAACGACGAGCCGGCCGGGTAGGCGCCGAGGACCGCCTTGTTGAAGATCTGCCCGGCGCCGGCTGGCGCGAGCGCCTCTCCGGCCAGGGTGGTCCCGGTGGTCATGGCGTTGGGGTTGAACGCCGGCTGGCTGGCGAGGGCCCATACGTCGCCGGTGGCCGGGTCAACGACCGCGGTGGCGGCGGCGGCGTAGCCACCGATCGCCTGCTGCGCCGATGCCTGGATGGCCGGCCGCAGGGTGATGGCGACGTCCGCGCCGGGCACCATCGGCGTGTCGGCCACGACGGACTCGGGCGCGTCGGCCGGCATGGCAACCAGCGTCCAGCCGGGCTCGCCGCGCAGGAGCGCCTCGGCGCCGAACTCGAGCCCGCTGCGGCCGACGACGTCGCCCGGGCGGTAGCCCTGCTCGGCACGGCCGCCGTCGAGATCCTCGGCCGTCACCTCGGTGACGTAGCCGATGACCTGGCCGCCGAGCCACTCCTGCGGATAGATGCGGGCGCCGTCCTCGCGGTTCTCGGCCCACGCGGTGCCGTCCGTGCCGACGATGCGGCCGCGCGCTCCGAGCGATCGGTCCAGGCGCAGCGTGCCGTCCTCGCCGAGCTCGGGAAACAGCACGGCTGGGCTCCAGCGCACGAGCCAGCCATCCGGGCCCTCGACCATGGTCAGGTCGCGCGCCAGATCGAGCGCTCCGAACCGATCGGAGGCAACCGACAACTCGACCGGCACGGCCATACCGGGCACCGGTCCGGGGAGCGTCGCGGCTGGGTCCGGAGCCGGCGTGGGGGCGGGCGCGGCCGTGGCGGACGGGTTCGGGGTGGCCGCCGGGTCGAGGCTGGGCGCCGGCGTAGGGGCCGGTGGCGGGAAGGCGTCGGGCCGCCGCTCGGGCGGCAGCGCGATGAGGCGCGGCTCGCCGGCGGTCGCGCCGAGCGCGGTCACGCCCGCCAGGTCCGCGAATGCGGCGTGCAGCTCCGCGAACTGTGGCTCCGGATACCGCTCGCGGAGGACAGGATCGAGCGTCGCATACATCGCCGCGTAGTCTCCAGCGGCCCACGCCGCGAGGTAGGCGTCGGCAAGGAGGGCGGCGTCCTCGGGTGCGGCGGTCGGGTACGTCGTCGGCACCGGCGTGGGCTCCGGCGTCGGCTCGACGACGCAGGCGGCCAGGAGCAGCGCGGCGACGCCGAGCAACGCGCTCCGCAGGACGCGGGGCGGAGTCATCGCGACAGCGTGACCCGGCGGAATCCCTCCGCGGCCCGGTAGCCGGTGCGCTCGCCGAGCTCCTCGCTGCGTCGCCGGACCCATCGGGCGACCTCGTCGAAGCGGCGGAACTGGCTGGCGTGATGCCTCAGCGCGTCGATCTTGCGCTCGAGCGTATCGGCCACGTCGACGAGCTGGTTCGCCTCGTTCGTGCTCCACAGGAAGAGCTCGGCCACCTTCCACGCCTCGAGGCCGGCGTCGAGATGCTCGCGGAAGTTCAGCGGGTCGCGCGCCGTCGGGAACACGGCGTCGACGGTCACCTGGCCGACGGCACGATGGTCCGGGTGGTTGACCCACTCGTTGTTCACGAACAGCACGGTCGGGTCGTGGGTCATGACCACTTCGGGCCGGAAGGCGCGTATGGCGTGCGTGATGCGCTCGCGCAGGCGCAGCGACGGCTCCACCTGCCCGTCGGGCTCGTCGAGGAACTCGACGCTGGTGACGCCGATCGCCGCCGCTGCCGCGCGCTGCTCCCGCTCGCGCTGGGCGACGAGCGCCTGCACGTCGGCGGCGGGATCGTCGCTGCCCTTGTCGCCACGCGTGACCAGCAGGTAGCGGACCTCTGCCCCCTCGCCGACCCAGCGGGCGACGGTGCCGCCGGCGCCGAACTCGATGTCGTCCGGGTGCGCCGCGACGACGAGGACGCGGTCGGGGGTCGGCAGCTGGTCGTCTGGCATCGGCTCCGGGCGATCCTAGCAGTCAGCCCAGCAACGTCACCCCGGCGAGCGACCCGGGCGTGCCTCGGCCCGCCCCACGGGGTGCGAGGCGGGCCGTTCGGTGCTTGGCCGACGCCGGCCGCTCCCCCCGATGCGATCGCGTGGATCGCGTCGGCCGGCGTCTGTTCAGTCGCTCGACCGCGCGTCAGACGCTGCGTCGTCCGCTGAGCAGCTGGAAGAGCAGCACGATGGCCGCGATGACCAGCAGGAGGTAGATCAGGTTGCCGCCGATCTCGCCGATGAGGCCGAGCAGCCAGAGCACAAGCAGGATGACGATGATCGTCCAGAGCATCGGATTCTCCTCACTCCTTCGTCAGGTCTCCGGGCGTCGCCACTGGGCGCGCCGCACGCCATCGGTGACGCACGAAGCGTGCCAGCCGAGCGCGCGCGTGCTTACCCGCTTCGCGGGCGACGCTCCTCGATGACCTGGTACACGAGGAGCACGGCGGCAAGGAGCAGGAACAGGTTCACCCACTGGCCGAGGCGCAGGAGGACGCCGGCGAGCCACAGCACGAGCGCGGCAGCCGTGGCGATCCAGATCATGGAATCGGGTCGAGCAGCACGACGATGGCCAGCACCGCCAGCACCACCAGCAGCAGGACCGACGCGACCAGCACGCTCGCCGCCACGGTGGCCGGGTCGTCCTTCACTCGGCCAGAGCCACGAGCAGCTCGTCGACATGCGCCGCGGGCTTCACCTGCGGCAGCACGTGGTCGATGTGGCCATCGCGTCCGACGACGAAGGTGGTGCGCTCGTTGCCGTAGTACGAGCGGCCGGCGAAGCGCTTCTCGATCCAGACTCCGAAGGCCTCCGCCACGGTGTGGCCGGTATCGGACAGGAGGCGATACGGCAGCGCGTACTTCTCGCGAAACTTGACGTGGCTCTTCGTGCTGTCGGGCGAGACGCCGAAGACGTCGACGCCGGTCTCGGCCACGCGAGACCAGCTGTCGCGCAGCCCGCAGGCCTGGGCGGTGCAGCCCGGCGTGTCGTCCCTGGGATAGAAGTACAGGACGTAGCGTGACCCGGCCAGCGAAGCGCTCGACACGTTGCTGCCGTCGTCGGCGGTCATCTCGAACGTGGGCGCCGGGTCGCCGGCGTTCAGTCGGCTCATCGCGCCAAGTCTACCGGTCAGACGCCCATTTCCTCGATCGCAACCAGCACCGGCGGCAGCTCGCGCGGCTCCATCCGCGCCACGAGCGTATCGGCGAATGCGCCGATGGTGGCGTCATCGGCTTCGGCGAGGTCGTGACCCGCGCCCTCGACCACCTGCAGCTCGGGCTCGTTGCCGGCATCCGACAGCGCCGCGGCGAGCAGGCGCGACTCGTCCACATCGGCCCACGCGTCGGCGCTGCCGTGCGCGAGCACGACGTGCCGGTGGAGCATGGTGGCCAGGGCAAGCGGTGGCGTGTGGAAAGCCTGCTCCCACCCGGCCAGTGCGAGGCGCACGGACCGATCGTCGATCTCGATGTCGAAGGACGCCTCGCGGCGCCTCACGCGTTCGATCAGCTCCTCGGCGCCGCGGTCGAGCGCGGCGATCGCGGGGTGACTGCGGTCGACAAGCGTCTGCGTCCGCTCGCTCACGCCGCGGCGGAGCACGTCGCGGAAGGACCGCGCCGATGCGCCGATGAGCCCCACCGCGCCGATGGCGGGGTCGCCGATGGCGACGCTCAGCGCGATGGCGGCGCCCTCGCCGTGTCCGACGATGGCCGTGCGCCGCAGGTCGAGATCGCGGCGCGAGCGCATGGCGCCGATCGCGTCGCGCGCGTCGTCGATCCTGGCGAACAGGTGGCTGCCCTCCCAATCGCCGTCCGACTGGCCGCAGCCGCGCGGGTCATAGCGCAGGCTGGCCACGCCACGCGCCGCGAGCGCATCGGCGAGGCGAGCGAAGAGGCCCGGAGACTCGGATCGGCCGCTCGCCGGGGAGAACCACGACGGGTGCCGCTCCCGGTCCCAGCCGCCGTCGCGAGTGCGGGGCAGCCAGCTCCCGACCAGGAGCGCCCACGGGAGGCGGCCGTCTCCGTCGGGCAGCGTCAACGTCGCCGCCAGCGACAGGTCGCCGGCGCGGAATCGCAGGTCGTCGGAGCGGGTCATCGGGCCGATGGTACGCGCGGAGCGACGTGATCACGCCTGCCCGCCCACGATTTCTGTGGCGGCCGTCAGCCGACCAGCGGCCGCCAGCTTCCGACCAGCAGGCTGAGCGTGACGGCCGCTGCCGCGAGCGCGACGGCGGCCGCGATCCAGCACCAGTCGGTGAGGCGCATGCGCTGCGGCCGGGCGACGGTCCGACCCGGCATGGCGCCGAAGCCTCGCGCTTCCATGGCGAGCGCCATGCGCGAGCCGCGGCGAATGGCCCCCACCAGCAGGCCCATCAGACGGCTGCCGATGAGCCGCACGGCGGCGATCGGCGACCGGCCGGCATCGACGCCGCGCGCGCGGCGCGCCATCCCGATCACCTGGCCGTCGCGCGCCAGCGTCGGCAACAGGCGCAGCGCCGCCAGCACCCCGATCGCGAACCGTGGGGAGACGTGCGCCTGCTGGATGAGCGCATCGGCCGTGTCGGTCGGATCGCTGGTGGCGGTGGCAAGGATGCCGGCCAGCGCGATGGCGAGCAGCCGGAGCCCGAGCCCCGCACCGTTGGCGAGCGTTTCGGCGCCGATGCGGACCGGCCCGATGGCGATGGACGCTGGGCCAAGCTGCTCGGCGGCGAACAGCACGTTGAAGGCGGCGATCGCCACGGCCAGGAGCCCCACCATCCACGCCCGCCCGGCGAGGGCGCGAACCGGGAGCCCGCTGAACGGCAGGAGCGCGACGAGCCCGGCCAGGATCACGGCCGCGGTCACCGCGTCGAGCGAGGCAAACAGGACGACGAGCAGCACGAGCGCGGCGAGCAGCTTGGCCACCGGGTTCGCGCGCGGCAGCGGTGCGCCGGCATCGGGCACGAGCGGGGTGAACAGCTGCATCAGGCGGACCGCTCCAGTTCGAAGGTGCGGTCGGCAAGGGCATGCGCGAACGCCCGGTCATGGGTGACGAAGCAGACCGCGCGCCCGTCATCGCGCAGGGCGGCCAGCAGGTGGAGGAGCTCGCTCCACGTTCGTCGGTCCTGTCCGAACGTCGGCTCGTCGAGGGCCAGCATGCGAGGCGCGGTCGCCAGCGCGGTGGCCACCGACAGGCGGCGCTTCTCGCCGCCCGACAGGGTGAAGGGATTGGCCTCGGCGAGGTGTCCGAGTCGAAGCCGCTCGAGCAGGTCGTCCGCCCTCTGCCGGGCTGCCGCCTCCTCGACCCCGACACGGCGCGGCCCGATGAGCAGTTCCTCGCGGACGCTGCCCGCCAGGAACTGGTGCTCGGGGTCCTGGAACACGGTGCCGATCCGGCGGGCGAGGTCACGCGCCGGCCAGCGAGCGATCTGCTCATGGCCCCGCCCGGCGGCCAGCGCCTCGCCCGAGACGACGGAGCCGGTCCGGGGTCGCAGCAACCCGGCGAGCAGCATGGCGAGCGTCGACTTGCCGCTCCCGTTGGGGCCGACGATGCCGAGCGCCTCGGCCGATCGCACCGCGATATCGATGCCGGCGAGCGCATCGACATCGGCGCCGGGGTAGCGGAATGCGAGGTGCTCGCCGATGACGAGCGTCTCGGACGCGGGCCGCGCGCGTCGAGGCGGAGCGGCGGGCGCGTGGTCCGGGATCCAGACGCCCGCGTCGGCCAGGCGAGCGCCGTGGTCGCGGAAGACGGCGTGCGGCGGGCCGTCGGCCAGGACGCCTCCCCCGTCGCCGATGACGAGCACCCGGTCGACCAGCGGCAGCGACTCGTCGACACGGTGCTCGACGAGCACGAACGTGGCGCCCAGCCGGTCGAGCACCCGGCCGAGCACGGCGCGGACCTCGGCCGCGCCCTCGGGGTCCAGGTTGGCCGTCGGCTCGTCCAGCATGAGCAGGCCAGGTCGCAGCGCCAGGGTTCCGGCAAGCGCCAGCCGCTGCTGCTCCCCGCCCGACAGGGCGTGGGTCGGCCGGTCGCGGCCATACGGAAACTCGACCGCTGCCAGGGCCGCGTCGACGCGCGGCCAGATGCCGTCGGCGGGAACGCATCGGTTCTCGAGACCGAAGGCGACGTCGTCGCCGGCGCGCCCCATCACGATCTGCGATTCGGGGTCCTGGAACAGCAGGCCGGTCCGATCGCGCGCCTCGCGTGGCGGGCGCCCGTCCACCAGGAGCTCGCCCGCCGTCTCGACCACGTTCGGGTCGACGAGGCCGGCGAGCGCGGTCAGCAGCGTCGACTTCCCGGCGCCGGAGGGGCCGAGCAGGAGGACCCGCTCGCCCGGCTCGATGGTGAGGTCGAGGCCGCGAACGGCCCAGGCGCGACGACCCGGATGGCGCAGGCCCCACCCGCGAGCCTCGATGCGCGCCGCCTCCGCCATGCCGGCATTGTGGTCGGTCGGCGCCTCAGACCTCGGGCTGATCGCGCCCGGCCGCGAATTCGCGGAGGACGCCGGTGGCGGTCAGCGCCCGCAGCAGGAGCCAGGCGCCAAGGCCGGCGATGACCGCGCCGCTCAGCACGGATGCCACGCCGTACACCACCCACACCGCCACGTCGGCGTCGGGGTAGTAGACGAGCACGTCGTGCACGGTGGCGAACAGCCCCGACAGCGCCCCCGCCAGCGCGGCGAAGGGCAGCGTCCAGCGACGGTACAGGCCGATGGCGAAGCCGAGCTCGGCGCCGGCACCCTGGATGACGCCCGAGACGAGGGCATCAGCGCCGTACGGGGAGCCGAGCAGCACCGAGACGGCAGCCGACACGAGCCCGCCGAAGAACGCGGCACCGGGGCGTCGCACGATGAGCCCGACCAGGACGGCCGGCAGGAGCCACAGGCCGTTCAGGATCGCCTGCGCCGGCGGCAGAAAGGCGAACAGCGGCACGGTGGCGGTGGCGAGCGCGTTCCAGGCCAGGAACGCGACTCCGAAGGCGACGGCCACCACGGCCGCCACCACGATGTCGACGACGCGCCACCGGCGATCGCCGTCGCTGAAGGTGGTCATGGGTGCTCTCCTCTCAGGGCTGTCTCGACGACCAGGAGCGTGCCTCGCTCGATCCGGACCGACGCCGGCGCAGTCAGCACCTCGTTCGAGAGGCCGCGCGAGCGACCCATGGCCAGCGTCTCGGCCGCCAGCGGCCAGCGCAGCCCGTCGGTGGTGATGCCGCTCGCGTCGCCGCCGACCGGCAGCAGCGTGACGAGGTCACCGACGGCGCCCAGCAGCTCGAGCCGGCCGGCGCCGTGCACCGCGCGAACCGTGGTCGGGCCGCGCACGGCCCGCACGCCCCGCCCGGCCAGCGCCGGGTCGGCCAGGAGCAGCAGGTTGGCGAGCTCGTGGTCGAGCCGATCGCCACCGACCGCGCCGAGGAGCACGACCTCGGTCGCGTCCGCGTCCAGTGCCGACCGGACGGCGAGCTCGGTGTCGGACGCCTCCTTGTCGGCGGGGTGCCGCTCGATCGGCGTACCGTCCGCGGCGAGCCGTTCCAGCAGCGCGGGGTCGACCGAGTCGAAGTCGCCGACGAGCAGGTCCGGCCGTCGACCGATTCGGTCGAGCGACCCGGCGCCGCCGTCGGCCGCGACGACGAGATCGGCCGCGTCGAGCCATGCAGCGTCGTCGGCCACGAGCTCGCCTGAGGCAACCACCACGGCCTTCATCGGTCCACCTGACCTGCTGCGGATACGCATCGGCCCGGAAACGAAGGACGGACGTGCTGCTTCGACTTCCTTCGCCGGCATGACCCGGATCAGGTTCGAGGGTCTGCGAACGCATCGGCGTCGCACTCTCAGCGCTGTCGCGCTCCCCTGTCGTTTCTGGGTTGTGCGGTCAGCCTAGCACGCGACCTATCATCGGTCGATGCACCCCAACGTTGCCCGCGTGAACGATGCCGCGCGCGCTGCCGGCCTCGAGATCGCCGTCGAGCGATTCCCCGAGGGCACGCGCACGGCCCTCGATGCCGCGCGCGCGGTCGGCTGTGACGTTGCGCAGATCGTCAAGTCCCTCGTCTTCATGGCCGGCGAGCGACCGGTCCTGGCGCTCGTCTCGGGCGCCAACCGGGTCGACCTCGACAAGCTGGCGAGCGCGCTTGGCACCGATACGGCGCGCCGAGCCGACGGCGACGAGGCGCGCGACGCGACGGGCTTCGCCATCGGCGGCGTGCCGCCCTTCGGCCACGCCCGGCCGGTTACCGTGCTCGTCGACCGCGACCTCATGCTGCACGCTCGGCTGTGGGCCGCGGCGGGCATGCCGGACGCGGTCTTCCCGATCACGCCGGACGACCTTGTGCGTGCCAGCGGAGGATCGATCGCCGACCTCGCGGAATCCTGATGCCCCTCGGGTTCGTCTTCGCCCTGCTCGTCGTCGCCGGGCTGGTGCTGGCGACCGTCTCGACGCTGGCGCTGCGAGGTGCCGGCGCGCGGCCCGGCATCGCGCGCCGCCTCGCCGGTGCGCGGGAGGTGAAGGTAGGCCAGCTGCTCGGCGGCGATGCCCTGCCCGAGCGCGCCGTCCGCGTCGTCGGCCGCCTCCGCTGCCGCGACCCGCTCGAGGTGGGCGGTGGCGAGCGGCTGGTCGCCTTCCATCGCGACGTCGAGGTCCGCGCCGGTGGAACGTGGCGCAGCATCGAGCGCCTGCGCGAGTCGCGCTCGTTCGAGCTGTGGGACCACGACGGCTCCCTCAGCCTCGACCCGTCGGAGGCCGCCGAGCCGCTCGTCGTGATCCCCAAGGTCTGGCGCGGCGAGGCGACGAAGCTGGAGGAGCCGCACGCATCGGCGCTGGCGCGCCTCGTCGAGCGGTCGGGCCCCGCCACCGAGGCGCGCGCCATCACGCGCAGTCTCAACGTCACCGACCGGCTGCTCGTGCTGGCGCGGGTCACGCGCGGGGCGGACGGGCGACCTCGGCTGGCGCCGCCGGAGGGCGGCTATGTCGTCACCAACCTCGCCGTCGACGACGCCATGCGTCTGCTCGGCGGCCGCAATCGGCGGCTGGCCGCCGCCGCCGTGGTCGGCCTGGCCATCGCGATCGGCCTGCTCGCCATCGGTGGGATCGGCGCCTTCGCGAGCGCCCTCCTGGCGGGCTGAGCACCCTATCGGTACCGCCCGGATCGGTACCAATGAGGCATCGTCGCGCGGACCTCCCGTTTCTAGCATCCGATGCACGGCACCTACCGGAAGCTCCATACGGACCACGAGGAGCGCGGTTGGGACCGAACGGGGTACGTGGATGCCGCGAGAAGCACCGGACACTCTGCTCAGCGTCGCGCAGGCGGCGACGCTTCTCGGCGTCCACCCCAACACCATTCGCAGCTGGACCGATGGCGGCCGGCTGGCCGCCTATCGCATCAATGCGCGGGGCGACCGCCGCTTCCGGCGCACTGACGTCGAGCGGCTGCTGGTCGAGGATGCGCCGGCCGGAGCCGCCGATGACTCGACCCAGCGCTCGGACCGGGACACCGAGCTGGCGCTCTTCGAGCGCGTCGCCGGCGGGCTGGCCGCCAGCCCGTCGCCGGGGTCGGTTGCCCGCGCCACGGTCGAGGCCCTCAGGACCGAGCTCCGGGTCGAGCGCGCCGCGGTCTACGTCGCCGCCGACGATCGGCTCGAGCTCGTCGCGCATGCCGGCTTCTCCACTCCGCCGGAAGCGATCCGGCCGATTCCCGACCACGCGACCCCGCCTCGCGACGACGGCTCCGATCGCGAGGTGATCCTCGCCACCCGTCGCGGCACGGTCGGCTCAATCGTCATCGACGCGGCCTCCGCGGCGCGGATGCCGGCCTCGTTCGAACGCGCGGTGGCGAGCACCGCCGCCACGGCGCTGGCCAGCGCGCGCGTGATCGTGCGAGCCCGGCGCGAGTTGCAAAGGGCGCGTGCCCTGCGCTCCGTGACGAAGGAGCTGACCGGCACGCTCGACCTCGGCTCGCTCCTCGGCGAGGTGGTCGAGCTGACGCGCTCCCTGTTCGAGGCCGACAAGGCAGGGCTGTGGCTCCTCGGCGAGGGGGAGCATCCGTTCGAGGTCGCCGCCCACCACGGGCTAAGCGATGCCTTCCTGGCCGGCGTCGACGACCTTCCCGCCGATGCGGACACGATCGGGAACCGCGCCGTCCGCGACCGCCGCTCGTACTGGGTCCGTAACGCCCCGGAGGCGGCCATCGGCCTCATGCGCCACCTCTACGTGGCCGAGGGCATCGACACCGCCTGCCTGGTGCCGCTCGTGGGCGGCGACCGACCGCTCGGGCTGCTGGGGCTCTATCACCGCCGCGACCACGCGTGGCCCGCGGAGGAGGTGGCCCTGCTCCAGGCCTTCGCCGACCAGGCTGCCGTCGCGATCCAGAACGCGCGCCTCTACCGGTCGGTCGGCATGCAGGCGGCGCGCATGCGGTCGATCCAGGACCTGTCGGCGCGGCTGAACCGGCTGACCGACGTGCGTGCCATCGCCGAGGCCATCGTTGCCGAGGCGAGCACGCTGGCCGACTACCACGACATCCGGGTCTACCAGGTCGACTGGGATCGACGCGTGTGCGACCCGATCGCCTTCACGCGCGAGATGCTCGACGGAGACCCCGCGGAGGCAGAGGCGCTCCTGCGCGTCGAGATCGGCGAGGGCTTCACCGGCTGGGTGGCGGAGCACGGCGAGCCGATGCTCATCAACGACGCGCTCGACGACGAGCGGGGCAAGACGATCGACGGCACCGAGGACGTCCCCGAGTCGATGCTCGTGGTGCCCATGCTGTACGAGGGCCGGGCCCTCGGCGTCATCGTGCTCAGCCAGCTCGGCTTCAACCGATTCAGCAACGACGACCTCCAGACGATGAGCATCTTCGCCGGCTACGCGGCGCAGGCCATGGCGAACGCGACCACCTACGGCCAGCTGGTCGCGCAGTCGACCGAGCTCGCGCGACGCGCCGACTCGCAGCGGCACCTGCTGGAGACGAACGAGCGGCTGATGGGGACACTCGACCAGGCCGACGTGCTCGAGACGATCGCCGACTCGCTTCACGACGTCGTGGCCTACGACAACCTGTCGATCTACCGCACCGACCCCGCCCGCGGGGCGATGCTGCCGGTCCTCGTCCGGGAGCAGCACGCGGAACAGGTGAGCCGCTACGTCATCCCGTTCGGGCGGGGCCTGATGGGCTGGGCGGTCGAGCATGCCCAGCCGATCCTGGCCAACAACGCGCTCACCGATCCGCGCGCCCTCCAGATTCCCGGCACGCCGGCCGAGCCCGAGGCGGTCGTCGTGGTCCCGCTCATCGCCGACGGCGAGGTGCTGGGCGCCATGAACGCCTCGCGCGTGGGCGGCCCGGAGGTGCACTTCAGCGAGAGCGACTTCGAGCTGATCCAGCTCTTCGCGGCGCAGGCCTCCATCGCCCTCCGCAACGCCGATGCGCACCATGCCGTGAGCCAGCGAGCCGAGACCGACGCGCTGACCGGGCTCGGCAACCACGGCGCGTTCCAGGCCCAGCTCAGCCACCTCGTTGACCCCTCGGCCGACGGGGGGGAAGCCGATCGGCCGCGTCGCGTCGCTGTGCTGATGATGGACCTCGACTCGTTCAAGGCCTACAACGACCGGTACGGCCATCCGGCCGGCGACGCGCTTCTGCACCAGGCCGCCACCGCCATCTATGGCGCAGCGCGCACGAACGACCGCGTCTACCGCTACGGTGGCGACGAGTTCGCGCTCATCCTGCCCGCCACCACGGTCGTCGAAGCGGCGCGGGTCGCAGAGCGCATCCGGGCGGCGGTCGCCGACATCACGGCGTCGGATGCCAGCCCGGTCACGATCACCATCGGCGTCGCGGGCATGCCGGGCGATGCGCATGACCGCGCCAGCCTGATCGAGGCCGCCGACACGGCCCTCTACTACGGCAAGCGAGCCGGCGAAGACCGGATCGTGCGCGCCGACCAGCTTCCGAGCGACGTGGTCGACCTGCGCGGCAAGCTCGACGAGCTTGCCCGCGCGGCGCTGCGGGACGGCGACGACCCGCGCGCGGTCGAGCACCTGGTCGAGCGCGCGACCCAGCTGTCCGGCGTCCTGCACGACGAGGCCGACGCGGTCGGCAGCGCGATCCTGGCGGTCACCCGAGCACTGGGCTCGACGGGCGGCGCCACCGGCGGCGACGGCGGCCACGCCGACCGGGTCGGCAGGCTGGCGGTCCGCATCGCGGCGCGGCTCGGCATGCCGGCCGAAGAGCAGCGTGCGATCGAGCTGGCCGGTCGTCTCCACGGTCTCGACGACCGCGCGGTCGCGGAGCTGAGTGCCGTCCCGTCGCTGCACGGCGTGGCCGCGCTCATCGCCGGCCATCGCGGCCTGCTGGCCGAGGGCGCCCGGCGCGGCCGGCGCGCGGCCCGCGCCCGCGGGAGGCTGGCCCTGCACGTCATCGGCGTCGCGAATGCCTACGACGAGCTCGTGGCGGGTGGCGGCGGGCGGCGGATCGGCCGCTCGGCGGCGATGGCGGCGCTGCGATCGGATCCAGCGACATTTCGCCTTGACGTGCTCAATGCGCTCGCCGCGGCGGTCGACGAGCGGGCAGACCAGGGGCGGCGCCGGCGCGCCGCCGACGACCCGGCCGTGGAGCGCGGCGCGGCCTGATCGGACCCGACGCCGGTGTATCATGCCGGCGCCGATGACGTGCTCCCGCCTCGCTTCCCCCTGCCTGCGCGGGGTGGGCCTGCGCGGGGTAGTGAGCGCGGCGCTCGTTGCCGCCCTGGCGATGGCGGGCTGCGACGCCAGCAGCGCGACTCCGACGGCGGAGCCGCCCTCGACGGCCGCGTCCTCCTCGCCAAGCGCAACGCCGAACCCGAGCCCGTCGCCGACGCCGTCCCCCTCGCCGACGCCGCGCTTCACGAACGAGCCGGACGAGGAGCTGGCGGCGCTCATCCCCGCGGCCGTCAACGGCGTCGCGGTCGTGGTCGCCCCATTCGACGAGTTCGCGCTCACGCCGGGCGACATCGCCATCGCCTACGGCGAGCTCGGAACCCGCTTCGCGTCGCTGGCGCTCGCCTACGTCGAGCGGCCACGCACCTCGCTGTACGCCATGCGGGTCGACGGCGAGCCGATCGCCACCGACGACCTCGAGCCGCACCTGGCCACCGCCGGCCGCTACGTGGGGATCGCCGGTCTCGAACCCGACCCGTGGGAGGCCGCGGTCGTGGGCGGCAACCGGGTGTGGGTGCGCCCCGAGGACAACGCCACGGCCGCGGGCACCCACGTCTACACCTGGTCCAGCGGCGAGTTCGTGTTCCTGCTCATCGGCGTCGACGACACGCTCAACCGCGCACTGGTGGCGACGCTCCCCGGCGAACCGGTGCCGTCACCGACGCCGACGCCCTCGGCATCGGGTGCAACCCCGAGCGCGGAGCCATCGCCCACGCCCTGACGCCGAAGGATCGGCGAAATCACGCCTGACCCTCGTCTCGGGGCGGATGGCACCGAAATATCGGCGGACCCTGAGCCTGAACGGTGCCTCACGGGCGCGTTCGTGCGGACCGGCCACCGATGGATCGGCGCATCCGTGCCTGGGCCAGGCGTCGGGTCGAATCTCGCCGATTGATCGGCGCAGTGTTGCTCGCACCAGTCGGCCGTGGCGCCGGCCGTGGCGCCGGCCGCGGCGCCGGCCGTGGCGCCCGCCGGAGCGCCGGCCGGGCCGCCGGCCGTGGCGCTACCATGCGCGACATGTTCGCGAGGATCGCCTACGCGCTCTCGATCGGGGGCACGCTCGCGGCGATCGCGCTGCGCTTCCTGAACGCCGACCCGACCCTCACCTTCGGCGTCAGCGCGCTCGCCATCCTGGGCCTGGCGTACACGCTGGGCCACGCCACCGAGCAGCTGGGGCTGACCCTCGGGCCGCGCATCGGCGGCATCATGAACGCCACGGTCGGCAACATCGGCGAGATCATCATCGCCGCGTTCCTGATCCTCGACGACAAGATCGGGATCGTCCACGCATCGATCACCGGCTCGATCGTCGGCAACCTCCTGCTCGTGCTCGGCGCGTCGCTGCTCGTCGGCGGCATCAAGAACGGCATCCAGGAGTACGACGCCGAGGCGACAGGCATGAACGCCGCGAGCCTCATCCTGGCGACCATCGGGCTCGTGGTGCCGGCCACGTTCGCGTTCCTCATCGGCGGCGGCGAGACGACCGCGCCCGGCGACCCGCAGTTCTTCCAGGTCGAGGCCCTGACCGTCGGCGTCGCGATCCTGCTGCTGGTGACCTACATCGCGCAGACCTGGTTCTTCCTGCGCTCGCCCGAGTCGCCGGGCATGACGCACGGCGCGGACGAGGTGCCGCAGTGGAGCTGGCGGTTCGCGCTGGCCGTGCTGCTCGCCTCGGCGGCCGCACTGACCGCCACCTCGGAGATCCTGGTCCACAACCTCGAGCCTGCCGTCGCGTCGCTCGGCATCAGCGAGTTCTTCATCGGCATCGTCCTGATCCCGATCATCGGCAACCTGGCCGAGCACGTGGTGGGCGTGACGCTGGCCTACAAGAACAAGATGGACTTCAGCCTGATCACCTCGATCGGGTCTGCGACCCAGATCGCCCTGTTCGCGGTCCCGGTGCTCGTCTTCTTCGGACTGATCGTCGGCAACCCGCTGACCCTGGTGTTCACGCCGCTCGAGGTCGTCGCCGTCGCGGTCGGCGTCCTGATCGCCGCCTACATCGCGGTGGACGGCAGGTCGAACTGGGTCGAAGGGCTCCAGCTGTGCAGCGTGTATCTCATCCTGGCGATCGCCTTCTTCTTCCTGACCTAGCTCGTCTCCGATCGATCGGCCGAATCTGGCAGGAACGGCGCATCGCGCTGCTTCTGACCGATGGATCGGTCGAACCATGGCGTGAGCAGTGCGCCGGCGCGGTCCTCGTGCTCAGCCCTGACCGATAGATCGGCAATACGCGGCACAGCAGCCGAGTCATGCCACATACAGACGATGTATCGGTACCATGGCCCGATGCTGAGCCTGCCGGGACCGCTCGTCAGCGTCGACTGGCTGGCGGCCAACCTCGACGACCCGTCGCTGCGCATCGCCGATGTGCGCTGGGCGCTGGCCGGCCCGCCCGGGCGCGATCGGTATGCGGGCGGCCATCTCCCCGGTGCCGTCTTCCTCGACGCCGACCGCGAGCTGAGCTCCCCCGGCGAAGGGCCCGGGCGGCACCCCATCCCGACCCCGGCCAGGCTCGCCGAGGTGCTCGGCCGCGCCGGTATCGGCGACGAGCACGTGGTGGTGGCCTACGACGACGCCGGCGGCAGCATCGCGGCCCGCCTGTGGTGGCTCTACCGCCACTTCGGCCACGACGGCGCCTGCGCCGTGCTGGACGGCGGGATCGGCGCCTGGACCGCTGCAGGCCACCCCATCACCGCCGACCCACCGGCGCACCGGGTCGCCACCTGGACACCGGGCGAGGCGCTCGACGACGTCGTCGGGTCCGATGAGGTGGCCGCCATGCTCGACGGCAGCACGCTGCTGCTCGACGCCCGCGCCGGCGAGCGCTACCGCGGCGAGACCGAGCCGATCGACCCGCGCGCCGGCCACGTGCCGGGCGCGCACAGCGCCCCATGGGCCGACAACCTGGGCAGCGATGGGCGCCTGCTGCCGGCCGACGAGCTACGCGCCCGCTACGTCGCGCTCGGCGCGGGCGCGCGACCGACGGTCGCCTACTGCGGTTCGAGCCTCAGCGCCGCGCACGACCTGCTGGCGCTCGAGCTGGCCGGCATCGGCGGCGCACGGCTGTACGAAGGCTCCTGGAGCCACTGGTCGTCGGATCCGTCCCGACCCGTGGCCACCGGTGCGACACCGTGAACGACAGCGACGACTGGTCCGGCTGGGACGCGGGTGCCGACGACCGCATCGGTCGCAAGCGGGACCGCCTCGCGCGCCTGCTCAACGTGGCCTCGATCCTGTACTCGAAGGGCAGCGGCGAGGCCGGCGTGCCGGTGGCGGAGATCGCGCGGCTGACCGGCATGACGACCCGCACCGTGTACCGCGACATCCGAGCGCTCGAGGAGGAGCTGGCCGTCCCGGTGTTCACCGCCAAGCGCGGCCACTACGGCATCGAGCGTCGCTTCTTCCTGCCGCCGCTGCATCTCACGGTGCCGGAGGCGATCGTCCTGTTCCTCGCCTCGCGGCTCATCGCGCGCTGGAGCGACCAGTACGACGCGGCCGTGGTGAGCGCCTTCACCAAGCTGTCCGACGCCCTGCCCCAGCCGATCGCGCGCCATGTTGCGGCGACCATGCTGTCGGTCGGCGAGCACGATACGAACGAGCCGTTCACCCGCAGCTTCGCGGCCGTGGCACGCGGCTGGGCGGAGGGACGGGTGGTGGAGCTGACCTACGACCCGGGAACGGGCCAGACGAAGAAGACGCGCGTGCATCCCTACTTCCTGGAGCCCGACGCGACGCTGCGCAGCGTCTACCTCATCGGCTTCGACGAGCCGGCCGATGCGATGCGCACCTACAAGGTCGAGCGCATCCGCTCGGCGACGCTGACCCAGGACCGCTACGAGATCCCCGACAGCTTCGACCCCGACGCCTGGCTGGCGAATTCGTGGGCTATCTGGTCGTCGGACTCCACCCCGCCGGAGCGCGTGCGGCTGCGGTTCGACGCATCCATGGCGCACCGCGTGCGGGAGGCCGTCTGGCATCGGTCCCAGGAGCTGACCGAGCTCGACGGTGGCGGGCTGGAGCTGGAGGTGACGGTAGCCGGCATCATCGAGATCCGGCCGTGGATCCTCTCGTGGGGCGACGGGGTCGAGGTGCTCGAGCCGCCCTCCCTGCGCGAGGCGGTGGCAGCCGAGGTGCGCAACGCGGCCGCGCGGTATGCGGACTGAGGTCGAGGCCAGGTTCCGCGCCGACGGTCCCGGGCCGCTCGAGGCGCTCGCCGCAGCCTCGCACCTCGGCCGCGCGCGGCTTGGATCGGCGCGCTCCGTCGACGAGCTCGACCGCTACGTCGACACCGATGATGGACGCCTCGCGTCCGCACAGTGGGCCTGCCGCCTGCGCCTGCGCGAGGGGACGACCCGCATCTCGCTCAAGGGCCCGCCCGCCGGCCCACCGACCGACGGATGGCACCACCGACGTCCGGAGGTCGAGGGCCCGGCGAGCGACGAGATCGACCCCGAATCGTGGCCGCCCAGCGAGGCGCGGGACCTGCTTGTGTCGCTGAGCGGCGGGCGTAGGCTCGCCGAGCGCCTGCGCCTGGACCAGGAGCGCATCGAGCGTTCGGTGACCCTCGACCGGGAACCGGCACTCGGGGTGCTCACGCTCGACCGCGTGCACCTTGCGGTCGGATCGATCGACCTCGGCCGGCTCTTCATCGTCGAGCTCGAGCTCGACCCGGCGTCCGAACGCGCCGAGGCCCAGCTCGACCAGCTGGCGGCTGCGCTGGCCGACGTCCCCGGCCTGGTCGCCGAGCCGCGCACGAAGCTCGAGCACGCCCTCAGCCGCCTCGACGAGCGATCGTGACCGTCGCGCTGCACCGCCCGCGGACGACCGCCGAGTGGCTCGCCATCCTCGCCGGGCTGGCCGTCTTCGGCTACGTCGGGTGGGACTCCGCGCTGTGGGACGCGCGGTTCCAGCTGCTGCTCCACCTTGTCGCCATCGGCGCCGTAATGGGGCTTGCGGTCCTGGCACTGCGTGGCGGGGCGTTGCCGCGGACGAGGATCGACGTGCCCGTGCTCGGGCTGCTCGCCGCCTTCGCGCTGGCCACGGTCGGCGCGCTCAACGTCGGCATGAGCCTGCGCGCCATGGCCGCCATCACCGCCTTCGCCGCGATGCTGCCGGTGGCCATCGTGGCGGTCCACCATCGCCCCGCCTGGGTCGGGATCATCACCAGCCTACCGGTGCTCGTGCTCGCCTTACCGTCGCTGGCCGTCATGCTCTGGCGCCGTATCGAATGGCTGCTGGTCGGAGCCCCCGGCCTGCCGCCGATCCGCCTCCCGGCCGAGGGAACACCATTCGGGTCGGTGGCGGTGCCGCCGTTCGTCATCATCCCGGCCTGGGCGCTGGCGGGACTCATCGAGCCGCACTGGCTGCGTCGCTCGGTGCGCATCGGGCTGATCGGCGTCGGTGTCCCGCTGACCATCCTGTCCGGCTCGCGCTCGGCGTGGCTGGCGATCGCGGCCGTGGCGATCGCCGGCGGCGTGCCCATCGCGTGGCGCCAGCGCCGTCGCCTGCGTGCCGCGTCCCGTCTCACGCTGCCGTCGGCGCTGGCCTGGCTCGGGGTCGTCGCCGTGGTCGTTCTCGGCGTGGTGCTCGTGCTGCCCAGGCTGACGGCCGTCACCTCGCTGCTGTATCGGTTCGCCCTGTGGCGCGACACGCTGGCAGCCTGGGGCAGCGATCCGCTGCTCGGCATCGGTCCGGGCTTCATGCCCTACGCGCGCCTGGCGGCGGCGGAGGACTTCTCGTTCCCGGTCCGCCAGCCCCACTCTCACAACCTGCCCCTCGGCGTCCTCGGCGACGCCGGGCTGGTCGGCCTGGCGGCCGGCGTCGTGCTGGTGGCGACCCTCCTCGTGGTGGCCGGACCGTGGCGGAGCCGCACCCCGATCGGCCGGACTGCCGGCCTCGTGCTCATCGGTCTCGGCGTCGGGGGCCTGTTCGACGACCTCACCTTCATCCCGGGCTTCGACCTGTTGGCCATCGCGCTCATTGCGGTTGCCCTCCTCGACGCCGGCGCCGTCCGATGGGTCCGCCCGCGCCCGCTGCCTCGGGTTGCGAAGCTCGCCCTGCTGCCGGCGGGACTCGCGACGGCCGTGCTGCTGGGCGGCATGGTGACCGCCGACGCTGCTGCCATCGCCTACCGAGCCGGGATCGACGACGCGGTCGGTGAGCGCTGGGCGGAGGCATCCGCCTGGATGGAGCGCAGCGTCGAGATCGACCCCTGGCATCCGGCCGGTCCCGCGGCGCTGGCAGTCACGGCCGATGCGGCCGGGCGGCCCGAGACGGCCCGCGCGGCTTCCGAGCGGGCGACGGACCTGAACCCCGGGGGGGCGACGGGGTGGGCGAACCTGTCGCTCCTGTGCGAGGGAGCGGGGGCCGCCGACTGCCAGGCTGAGGCAGCCCATCGCGCGGCGGCGACGGCGCGCTACGGCAGCGTGGAGTCTCTCAACGCCGCGCTGAGCCTGGAGGATGCCGGCGAGGCCGAAGCCGCTGACCACGCGTACCGCCAATCGTTGCTCAGCCACGTGCTGACCGGCTTCGTGGCCGACTGGCCGCGCCCGGTACGCATCGGCGACGGCACCATTCCGGACTACGCGGATCCCTCGTGGCAGTTGAACCGCCTGCTTGCCTGGCATGCCATGGGCGAGCCGATCGAGCCCGCGACGATCGACGACCCCGCCGTGCGAGCGCTGGCGCATGCCATGCTCGGTGAGCGCGCTGCGGCCGAGGCGCTCCTGGAGCGGGCAATCGACGAGGCACCCGCGTCCTCGGCGACGTGGGACATCGCGATCGTGCTGCGCGACGCGTGGGGCGAGGACGTGAGCGACGAGATTCGGATCGCGACCGTGGTCCGCGGTCGACGGTTCCCGGAGCGGCAGGCCGAGGTCGCGATCCCGCGCACCTCGTTCGACATCAGCATCTTCCGCGTCTCCCCGCGCGACGGCTTCGTGCAGGACGCCATCCGGTTCATCCCGGCGCGGCCGTATCCGTGGATCCTGGGCGAGGTCCTCCCCTAGCCCTCGGCGCCGTCGGCGAACGGAAGCCGCTGAATGAGCGCCAGCCGCGGTCGCTCGGTGATCGCCGCGGGGACGACCGGGATGCGCAGCCAGGCGTCGCCGGCCGGCCCCGCCCGATAGCGCGCGTCGAGCCGCCTGGCGGAGATTGCGGCCAGGCCGAAGCGGGCCAGGGCCTCGGCGAGCAGGGTGCCCTCGCCGCGCAGCGCGTGGGAGACGACGCAGCGGTCTCCATCGCGCAGGACCGCCTCGAGCCGGCTCCGGCGGGTCGCGAACGTGCGCCGCTGCCAGTCCTCGCCGCCGGTCCACAGCAGGTCCGACGCGACGTAGGCCGGACGACCGGCGGAGCGATCGCCGGCCAGCCGGCGGCGCAGCAGCTCGGTGTCCAGCCAGCCGCCGTCGTCGAGGGCCAGCAGCCAGCCATCGAGCAGCACGCCGTCCTCGAGGAGCCGCTCGGGCAGCTCGTCGGTCAGCTCGTTGAACGTGACGAGCGCATCGGCCAGGCCCTCGGCCCGCAGGCGGATGAGGCGCCCGTCCTCGACCCAGGCCTGGGCGCGGATCCCCGGCCACCAGGCTTCGAACAGGAAGGCGGGGTCGTCGAACGGGGCGACGCCCTCGCTGGGCTGCATGGTCGCCACGCGGCCGGGCAGGTGTCCCGGCGCGCCGGGAGTCGAGATCGGGAGGTCGAGCTGCTCGCCGGGCACGACCCGGGCGTCAGGCCGTCTTGCGCCGGCGCTGGCGCGGCGTTGTGGCCTCGTCGTCCTTGGCCTTCGCCCTGGCGCGGGACTTGGTCGCGACCTTGGTGGGCGCCTTGGCCTCCGCCCTGTCCTCTGCGGAGGCGGCCTTGCGGTCCGAGCGCGCGGCGGCCACCGAGGCCTCGAGCGCGGCCATCAGGTCGGTGATGTTGGTCGGCTCGGCACGCGCCGCCGCGGGCTCGGGCTTCTCGCCGGCCACCTTGCGCTCGATCACCGCCATGAGCGCCTGGCGATAGTCGTCGGAGTACTCATCGGCGTCGAACTCGCCGGTCATGCTGGCGACCAGCTGCTCGGCCATCTTCTTCTCGGACGCCTTGATCTCGATCTGCTCCTCGGGCAGGTTGAGCTCTTCCATGGGCCGCACTTCGTCGGGCCAGTGCAGGGTCGTGAGGAGCATGGTCCTGCTGAACGGGTTGAGCGCGGCGAGCTGCTCGCGGTCCTTGAGGACGATCTTGCAGATGGCGCTCTTGTTCTGCTCGGCCAGCACCGCCTTGAGGAGGTAGAACGCCTTCGCGCCGATCTGCTCGGGCTCCAGGTAGTACGCCTGCTTCACGAACTGCGTGCCCGATGCGTCTCGCGAGGCGGTGATGAACATCTCGATCTCGATGGCGCGCATCGTCTTCAGCGGCACCGAGTCGATGTCCTCATCGGTCACCACGACGTACTTGCCCTTGCTCCACTCGTAGCCGCGGATCGTCTCCGAGCGCGGGATGACCTCGTCGTGATACGGGCAGTAGACCTTCATCTGGATGCGGTTCAGGCAGCTGGCGTGCAGCAGGTTGAAGCCGATGCCACCCTGCTCGGTGGCCAGGTACAGCTTGACCGGGATGGTGACCAGGCCGAACTGGATCGCCCCCCGCCACATGGATCGCGCCATTGGACGTCTCGTGCTCCTGTTTCAGTGCCCCGCATCGCGTGTCCGCGACCGTTCGAGGACGGGCGGTGATGGTACAACGGGCCCGCAAGGTCGCCGGTACCCCATGGGTACCACTCCGAAGGGCCATAGACCGCCGGGTCGCCGATCGGCACACTCAGCCCCGATGACGAACACCACCCCGGCGCTGCGCGCCTACGTCCTCGAGGACGATCCCGACATCGCCGCGCTCGAGGCCGATCTGCTTCGGGAGATGGGCTTCGTCGTGGTGACCTGCACCCGCATCGTCGAGCTCGGCGACCTCATGGACGTCGCACTGCCGCACCTCATGGTCATCGACGTCATGCTCCCCGATGGCGACGGCGGCGACATCACCGAGCTGCTCCGCAGCGCCTGGCCCGGGATCCCGGCCATCATCGTGTCGGCAGCCAGCCGCGAGCGCCTCGCCGAGCTCGAGCCGATCGGTCCCGTCGTGCCCAAGCCGTTCGATCTCGAGGCGTTCCGCGTCGCGGTCGAGCAGGCGCTCGAGCACGGCCAGGAGCTGCGAACCGCGTCGTGATCGGGGGCCGGAGGCTAGAGGACGCGACTGCCCGTCGGTCCGGTCACGGCGACGACGGCGTCGACCTCCGTGCCGTGCTCATTCGTCAACCGAAACCGATGCTCGATGGTCACGCTCGCCGAGAGCATGGCGTTGACCGGGCAGTAGCGCGTCGCCGACAGCTCGATCGAGCGCCTCAGCGCCTCCGCCGTCACCGCCCCGCGGACGCGATGCTCGACGCGGATCGAGGTGAAGACCTGCGGGTGCTCGCTCGCGGTATCCCCGGTCACGGCGATCTCGTAGCTGTCGAGTGCCTGCCGCTTCTTGCGCAGGATGCTGACGACGTCCATCGACGTGCAGCCTGCCAGTGCCGCCAGCAGCGTCTCTCTCGGTCCGGGCGCGTCGCGCTCTCCGTCGGGCGGGTCGGCGGCCATGCCGACCGCGTGGCCGCTGACCGTGCGGGCGTCGACCCGGTTCTGCGTCGCGTCGATGGTGGCGACGATGCTGATCGGCATGGGTCCAGCCTAGCCGACTGGAGGCGGAACCGATGCGCGTGATCCGGCCGGCCGGCCTGTCCGCCCGCACCCGGCGGCGCCCGCTGCTCCTGGCGTGCTCGATGCTCGCCACCGGACTGCTGGCCGTCGAGCTCGCCCTGCTGGCGTCCGGCGCGACGGTCGCCGCGACCGGGGTCATGGCCAGCGCCGGGGCCATCGGAGTCGGCATCGGGGCGGCGTGGCTGTTCCGCACCGTCGGCCCGAACCGACGGCGATCGGCGTTCGAGCTGCTCCACCAGATGCTCGAGCCGGCCTTCGACGACGACTACACGCTGGTGCTCGCGCCACGGCTGCCGGTCCGCGAGGGGCGCCGGCTCGACGGCCTGCTGGTGGGACCGGCCGGCGTGCGCGCCCTCACCGTCCGCGACTGGGAGGGCCGCTACCGGGTCCGCGGCCGCGGCTGGGAGTTCGACGGCGGGCGACGCGGATGGATCAAGTGTCGCACCAACCCGAGCTTCGACGCCGTCCGTCTGGGCGAGGGCGTGGCGCGCTGGGCGAGCGACGTCGGCGTCCAGAACCTGCCGGTCCGTGGAGCCGTGGCGTTTCCCATGAAGCACTCGCGGATCGTGCTCGAGGAGCCGGAGGACGAGATCGTGACCGCCGACAACGCCCCGTGGTGGGCCAACTCGATCGGTCGCGTTCGACGCCTCGACCCGGCTGCCGGGCAGGCCTTCGTGGCCGCGGTGCTCGATGCGGCGGAGTCGCCGGCGGCCGGCACCCTGCGCCCCACGGCGGCACGCCGGCCGTAGGCCCGAGGGTCAGTCAGCCGCGCTCCTGGTCGGAGTTGAGCCAGAAGGCGGCCGTGCGTTCGTCGAGCACGTCGGCCAGCAGCTCGTCGGGGTTCTCGTCGTCGGTCACCAGGATGACCTGGGCCAGATCGCGGCAGACGGCCACGGCGTCGGCCGTCCTCGCCAGCTCGGGGTACGCGCCGGACGAGATCGTGGCATCGGTCACCGCGATGTAGCGGTCGGCCATATTGAGCAGGCCATCGGTCGGGCGGCTGCCGGGCGGCACGTGGATCGTGCCGGTCACGCGAACCGGCGGGACGGCCAGCTGCACGCGGACCGGCCGCTTCTGGATGCGCATCTCGACACCGGCCTCGCCGGTCAGCGTCGGCGCCACAAGCAGCAGGATCGAGGAAATTGCCACGAGCGTCGAGGCCGCGGACAGCGTGGCCGTCGGATCGGCGTGCTCGCTGATCGTGGCCTGCGTGACGGTCAGGTGGGTGCTGCCCTGCTGGTTGAGGATGTCGGTCACGCGGCCGAAGCGCGTCTGGACCATGCCCGTGATGCGGTAGGCATCGGTCAGCAGGTCGACCGCGACCGGGTTGGCGCCCTCGAGTCCGCCGAAGGGATCCACGACGCCGATCCTAGCCGACGCCGGCGGCCTTGCGGGTGCCGATGCTACTCGGCGTCGCCGGCGGCCGCGATGCGCTCGGTCTCGCCGCCGGACCCGGTGGCCAGCAGGATCCGCCCGCTTGCCTGCTCGCCGAAGAGCGCCTCGACCGTCGCCATGGTGTCGATCTCGGCCGGCGTCTTGTCGTCGCGCATGCGCACGATGCGCGGGAAGCGCATGGCGAAGCCCGACCGATGGCGCGCGGAGCGCATGATCCGGTCGAACGCGATCTCGACGACGACCTCCGGCACCACGGTCCGATAGCGGCCAACGTCCTGGAGGGTGATCCCCTTGAAGTGCTCGGTCATGGTCGCGATCTCGGCATCGGTCAGGCCGGTGTAGGCCTTGCCGATGGTCAGCAGGCGCGCGTCGGGCGCATCGGTCTCGCGGACGGCAAACGTGTAGTCGCTCAGGACGCCGCGACGCTTGCCGTGGCCCCATTCGACGCCGACGACCACGCAGTCGAGCGTGGCCAGCGCCTTCTTGAGCTTGAGCCAGCCGAGGCCGCGCCGGCCGGGCTGGTAAGCCGAGTCGGGGTCCTTGATCATCAGGCCCTCGTTGCGGCGCTCGCGAGCGTCGTCGAAGTGCTGCTCGACCTCCTCGGCGCTGCGCGCGCTGGCAAGGTGGGCAAGCAGCAGCCGCTCGCCGCTGCGGTCCGGCAGGGCCAGTGCCTCCAACCGCCGCCGCCGCTCGCGCAGTGGCGCCTCGATCAGGTCGTCACCGCCGTCATGCAGCAGGTCGAACGCGACCAGCACGACGGGCACCTCGGCGAGCAGCTCGGCCGAGGGACGCACCCGCCCGAGCCGCGTCTGAAGCGACGCGAAGTCGAGCACGGCGCCGTGCCGCCAGGGCACCAGCTCGCCGTCGATCACCAGCGGCCCGGCGCCGCCCAGCACCGCCGCCGCCTCGACGATTTCGGGGAACGAGCGCGTCACGTCGTTGAGGTCGCGGCTGAAGAGCCGCACCGTGCCGGCGGCATCGAGGTGGAGCTGCGCGCGGATGCCGTCGTACTTGTCCTCGATCCACGCCTCGTCGCCGACCCGCCGCATGACCTCCTCGGCGTCCGCCACGGGGGTGGCGAGCATGAATCGGATCGGCCGCATCACGTGCAGCGCCGCCTCCGCCAGCCGGTCCTCGCGCGCGAGGCGCGCCGCCTCCCCGATCTCGCCGGTCAGCATGTGGGCCCGCCGCACCGCGTCGAGGTCGCGCCCGAACGCCGCCGCCAGCGCGTCCTCGAGCAGCCCCTCGCGCAGCCCGATCCGTGTCTCACGCGACGAGACTCGCCCGATGAACCGCGCCTCGTCGGGGCTCGCGCGCGTGAACAGGTCGGCCATCAGGCCGATGCGTTCCTCGCCGCTTCCGGCGGCGGCAATGGCGTCGAAGGTCGCCGCGACCTCCGTCACCGTCAGCCGGCCCGACGCAGACGTCGCTGAGGCCAGCAGCTCGGCGGCCGCGTCCCCGAAGTCCGAGTGCCGCAGGTAGGCGGTCCGAATCGCGTCGTCGGCGGCGCCGCTGGCCCGCGCCAGGGCGGCACCCTGCTGCAGCCAGCCCATGCCGAGCTTCGCCGTCGGGTCGCTGAGCGGGCGACCGGCGAAGAACGCGCACGCCGCGGCGAGCTCCTTGTCCGGGAGGTCGCGGAGATAGGCCGCCAGCAGGTCGCGCTTGGCGTGCGTGCTGCGCGTAGCACCGACCGCCGCGGCGACGGCGGCGAGGGCGGCGAATGGGCTCGCGGTGCTGGCCATGCCGGATCGAGTCTAGGCGGCGTCGGTCGCCTGCGGGCTTGACCTCGATGGGCAGCGGCGTGCACGCTTACGGCATGGTCTTCCCGTGGCAGAAGCGCAACGTGCCGCCCGAGCTGGCGGCGCGCGTGCCGCCAGGCCAGGTGCTGACCGACAAGTTCCCGGTGCTGCACT
>CAYVCE010000161.1:0-6155 GCA_964449915.1 uncultured Steroidobacteraceae bacterium
TCCCCCCGGACGGCACGAGCGCTCGCCACGGAGGCCGGCGTCGCCGACCAATCGACGGCGCCGGGAGGCTCATCGGGCGACCGTCGGGACCGAGCTCCGGCCGCAGCAGCCCGATCCTGGGGCCGATCTCGTCGTACAGGCCGACGCGGTCGAGCCGGTCCCACGAGTCGAAGCGCGTCCGCGTCCGGCGTCGCCGGAGGTGATCGGTGATCGCGCCGTCCAGCTCACCCCGATCGAGCGACGAGAGGAAGGAGTGGAGCGCGGGCCCCGTCACGGCCGCGAATGCCCGACGAGCCGTTTGGCGATCGACGAGGAGGAACACCGCGAGCTCCCAGGTGAGCATGACGGGCGCGACATCGAACCCCGCCACCCGCCGCCGTGGATGCAGCGCGCTCCCGTACGCCGGTCCGTCGGCCCCGTCCAGCGCGTCGGCCGGGGTCACCGACTCGACGGCGCGCTCGAGCGGGATGGGGAGCCGGCCGTTTACGACGTCGTCGACGAGGGACAGCTCCGCCCCGGAGGCCAGCCCGTCCATCGCGCCACGCGCCACGCGCCAGCACCGCTCGAGATGGTCCTGCGCCATCGTGTCGCCCCCGTCGGCCAGCCTCAGCACCGAGCCCCGACCGCCGGCGTAGAGATCCGTTCCGAAGGCACGCCGGTCGACGTACCAGCCAAAGCGTTCGCGCGCCGCTTCCACCCGGACGACGACCTCCGGCGGAACTCCCATCGCCGTGCCTCGCAGCGAGCCGAGACAGGCGAGCACGCCGCCGGCGGCGAAGACGGCCGCAGCAGCCAGCTGCCAGCCCTCGACGAACTCCCCACCCAGCTCGACACGCCCGGGACGCGGGCGGACGAGCAGGCCCGGGGAGCCGGCCCGGTCCATCAGGAGCATCAGCGCCGGGGCGAAGGAGCGGGCGAACCGCCGGCAGGCGGCTGAGGCGAGGTCGTCCGGCGCGCTCACCGACAGGTGCGTCGAGCAGCCCTCGAGGCTGACGTCTCGACCGATCCTGTGCGCCAGCGCCAGCCGCTCGGCATGCGCCCGGCGAGCGGCGACGCCCGAGAAGCCGGGCGCCACGTCGGTCGGGGGGAGGGCGATCTCCGCCTCGGCGCCGTCGCATGTCCAGGCGGCCCCAGACGGCAACCGATAGGCATGCGGATCGGCCGGATCGAGATGGCGCTGTCCCAGCTCCAGCCCGTGGATGAGCGTCGTGAAGTCGACGCGGCGGCCGGCCGCGCGAACCGCGAACTCGTGCTCCACGCCGAGCCACAGCCCGGCGTTGCCCTCGTCGCCGACGAAGGCATGCAGGGACCGGTCGGCTGGCTCGATCGGGCGGGCGAGGCGCATCGGCCGGCTCGGACGCACGCGGATCGGGCCCTAGCCGCCACCCTCCTGTCCGCGCAGCGCGCGCGCCTGCTGGACCGCGTCGTCGTAGCGCCCGCGGTAGTAGTCGCTCAGCGCCTGGTCGCCGCGCTCCCGGGCGAGGCGCGCGGCGTCGTTGTACGACCCGGCCCACTCCTCATAGTCGCCGGCGGTGGCGTCCGCGAGCTGGTCGGGCATGCCGAAGTCGTCGGGCATCCGCTCCTCGGTCGTCGGGTGGTACCAGTTCTGCCAGGTCGAGTCCCAGACGCCGGTTCGGCCCGAGGCATCGGTGTACTCCCAGCCATCCTGGGTGGCGCGAAGCCGCGAGCCGTCGGGGTTCACGATCTCGCCGGTCGGCATCCGCTCCCGGGTCGCGGCCTCCTCGTCGCCACCGCCGTACTGCTCCTGGTATGCCTCCTCGAACGCCGTGAACACGTTCCCCGACTCGGGCCCGCTCTGGTCGGCCTGCTGGCCGCCGCTGCCCCCCGACGGGACCGATCCGGGATCGGTCGTGGCGCCGGTCGCCGGCGGGACCGCCGTCGCACCCGCGGTCCCCGCCGCTCCGGCCGTCGCACCGCCGTCCGCCTGCATGACCTGTGGGCCGCCAGCGGCGACCGCGTTCCCCTTCTCCACGGCTGCATCCTCCGCGCCGCGGTCGGCGTCACCCGGCCGCACGTTCGAACCCAGGTGGCCACCGATCTCGTGAGCGTACGGGGGCAGCCGCCGTCCCGATGGGACCGCAGCGGATCATGGTGGCGCCCGCACACCACGTCAATACCCCGCGACGTTTGCGGATTCGCGACCGGGCGCGGAAGATGGCGTCCCCGACCGGTGCCCCGCACGAGGTTTCCGACCTGACCGATATCGGCGCGGACATGTCCCCGGAGTCCGACGACGGCGCGACCCGCTTGCGCGGCGAGGCGGGCGCCGGCCCCGAGCGCAGACACAGGGCACGTGCCGCTCGCGCAGATGCGGAGGAGCTGCTCGACTCGGGCCGCCTGTCGATGGAAGAGGTCGAGCAGAACCTCGTCGACCTTGCGCGCCTGAACGGCCTGCCGGGCGGGACACGAGCGAGCATCGGTGCCATCCGGCGGCTTGCGGGCGCAACCAGCGACGTGCGGATCCTGGACGCCGGAACCGGCCGCGCCGACATGCCGGCTGCCTTCGTTCGCCATGGGTGGCGCACCGTGGGACTGGACGTGAATCCGGATGTCCTGCTCGTCGCGCGACGCGTGACCGCCCACCAACCGGCGATCGAGATCGTCGAGGGCGACGTTCGACGCCTCCCGTTCGCCGACGACACGTTCGACGTCGCGCACTGCTCGCTGCTCGTCCACCACCTCGATCCTGACGATGCGGTGATCGGGCTGCGCGAGCTTGCGCGCGTGGCGCGCCTCGGCGTCGTCGTCAACGATCTCCGGCGCGGGACCCTGCCACGTGCGGCGACCTGGCTGACGGTGCACGCGCTCGGCCGCAGCCCGGTCACCAGGCAGGACGGCATGACTTCGGCACGCAGGGCCTACACCCTCGACGAGCTCGACGGGCTGCTGGCGAGCGCCGGGCTCGCCGCGCGATGGCGCTCCACCCCCTGGTTTCCGCGGGTCGTGACGGCGGCCGCGCGCGCATGACGGCCTGGGACGCGCTGATCGTGGGCGCCGGCCCGGCCGGATCGGCCCTGGGAGCCGGTCTCGCGCGCTCCGGCGCGCGCGTCGTGCTCGTCGAGCGCGCGCACCACCCGCGGCCGAAGGCGTGCGCCGAGTACGCCAGCCCCAGGATCGTCGAAGAGCTGGCCCGCATCGGGCTGGCCCCCCACGCGTGGGCGCCCGACGCCGTCGCGCTGGAGGGAATGGACATCCACGCCGGGAGTCACGCCGTCCGCATCTCGTACGCCGATCGCCGAGGACCGCGCCCGGCCTGGGGCGTCGACCGCCAGCGCCTCGACGCCCGGTTGGCGAGCCATGCGGCAGACGCCGGTGCCGACCTTCGGGACGGAACGACCCTCGTCAGGATCAGCCAGGATGACGGCCGGGTGCGCGGCGCCCGCGTGCGCGACGCGCGGACCGGGCGGGACGAGACGATCGAGGCCCGCTGGGTGGTCGGCGCGGACGGGGCGCGCTCGGTCCTCGCGCGCCTGCTCGGCGTCGAGCGACCGGTGCGATTCCCCCGCCGATTGGGCCTCGTCGCGCACTACGAGGGCGTCGGCGAGCTGCGCGACCACGGGGAGATGCACGTCGGACACGGCATCTACGTCGGGCTGGCGCCCACGCCGGGCGGGGAGCTGAACGTCGGGATGGCGCTGCCGATGACCGACGGAGGACGCCCGGCGAACGCGCGCTACGCCGCGGCCATCGAGTCGCTCGCCGCGGTCAGGGCGAGGCTCGCCGCCAGCGCCCGGATCACTCCGATTCGCGGCGCGTCGCCGATCGGTCATCGGGTCAGCAGCGCCGCCGGGCCGGGATGGCTGCTCGTCGGCGACGCGGCGGGCTTCGTCGACCCGTTCACCGGGGAGGGGATCTTCCGCGCGCTGCGCTCCGCGCGAGCCGCGGCGCATGCCATCTGCGCCGGTGGCGACGTGCCGGCCGCCTACCAGCGCGAGCGGCGCGCCGCCTTCGCCGCCAAGGACACCCTGACCTGGCTGGTCCAGGGCTTCCTGGCCGCCCCGCCGCTGCTCGAGCACGCTGTCGGCCGGCTGGCGGAGCGGCCCGGCGCTGCGCTGCGACTGGGATCGGCGCTCGGCGACTGCCGGCCTGCGACCGATGCGCTCGCCCCGCGCGCCATCGCGGAGCTCCTGGCGCCATGAGGAGCGAGCTCCACATGGTCATGCGCGCGCCCTATGAGCGCATCTTCGCCCTGGCCGCCGAGGTCGAGCGCTGGCCTGAGATCCTGCCCCACTACCGATACGTCCGACCGGTGCCCGACGCGCATGGCGACCGGCACTTCGCGATGGGCGCGCGTCGCGGTCCGATCCCCGTCAGCTGGCGGGCGATCCAGCGCCCGCTCCCCGAGGAGCGGCGCATCGAGTTCGTGCACACCGGCGGCGTGACGAGGGGCATGTGGGTTGCCTGGCGCTTCGGGGCGGAGGACCGCGGGGCGATCGACGTCAGCATCGAGCACCGCCTCGAGCTCGGCTGGCCGCTCATCGGCGACTTCGCGGCGCGCCACGTCATCGGCCCGCAGTTCATCGAGGCCATCGCCGGGCGGACCCTGCGCCGCATTCGCGACCTGGCAGAGGGCCGCGCCGGATGACCGGCCGCCGCGTCGTCATCACCGGGATCGGCGCCATCACGCCGGTCGGCCATGGCGCCGACGGCCTGTGGGATGGCGTGATGGCCGATCGCTCCGCCGTCCGCCTGATCGACCGCTTCGACGCGAGCATGTTCCCGTCGCGGATCGCCGCGCAGGTCGACGATTTCGACCCGGCGGCTCACCTCGACGTGCGGCGCGCGCGGCGCCTCGACCGCTTCAGCGCCATGGCGGTGGCCGCGTCGCGCATGGCCTGGGAGGACGCCGGGCTTGCCGGCGCCGCGGATCCGGCACGGACCGGGGTGTGGATCGGCTCGGCGCTCGGGGGCGTGGCGTTCGGCGAGGAGCAGCACGCCGGCTTCGTCGCGCGCGGCGTGCGTGGCGTGGCTCCCACCCTGGCGCTGGCGGTGTTCGGCGGGGCGGGGGCCAGCAACGTGGCGCTCGACCTC
The DNA here is from genome assembly GCA_964449915.1 of uncultured Steroidobacteraceae bacterium. Lineage (GTDB taxonomy): Bacteria > Chloroflexota > Limnocylindria > QHBO01 > QHBO01 > JACDBZ01. Next base: position 5,053 of record CAYVCE010000161.1, read on the forward strand.
GGCCTGACCGGGCCGAGCGTCGGCAACGCCAATTCGTGCGCGTCGGGCGCGGTCGCCATCGGCTCGGCCTTCGGGGCCATCCGCGACGGGACGGTCGACGCGGCGCTGGCGGGCGGCGCCGAGGCGCCCCTGGCGCCGCTCACGTTCGGCGCCTTCGCCCTCATCCGCGTGCTCTCGCAGCGCAACGACGACCCGGCGACCGCCTCGCGGCCATTCGACCGCGAGCGCGACGGCTTCGTGATGGGCGAGGGTGCGGCGGTACTGGCCCTCGAGGAGCGTGCCGCCGCCCTTCGCCGCGGGGCGCGAATCATCGCGGAGGTGGTCGGCTTCGGCGCCAGCAACGACGCGTACCACATGACCGCACCGCGCCCCGACGGCCGCGATGCGGCGCGCGCCATTCGCGCCGCCATGGCGGATGGACCGATCGCAGCCGAGCGCATCGGCTACGTGAACGCGCATGCCTCGAGCACGCCGCTGAACGAGCCCGCGGAGGCGCGCGCCATCCGCGCGGCCCTCGGAGTGCTGGCAGACGGTATCCCGGTCTCGGGGACCAAGGGCCTGTACGGGCACGCGCTGGGCGCATCGGGCGCCATCGAGGCGGCGATCACCGCCATGGCCATCGACCGCTGTCGCCTGCCGGGGACCTGCAACCTCGTCGATGCCGACCCGACGATCGACCTGCAGGTGCTTCGCGCCGCCACCGATGCGCGTGTCGACGCGGCACTTTCGACCTCGTTCGGCTTCGGCGGCATGAACGCCGCGCTCATTCTCGCCCGGCACGAGTCCGGCTAGGCGCCCGGCCCCGGTCCGTGCTCGTCGAGCGCCCAGGCCAGCGCCTCCTCGAACACGGCGCTGCCGGACACCTTGTCGACCACCATCGTGTGGCGGTCGTCCAGGATCATCGAGGGCAGCGAGCCGCTCACGCTGCCGGTCCAGTAGATGATCGGCAGGCGCGGATGCCGATGGCGCGTGGCAAGGAAGAGCGCGGCGCTCAGCTCGCGCTCGAGGCGCCAGTCGAGGACGACGACCGCGGGCGCGGGACCCTCGCGCAGCGCGGTCAGGTACGGCAGCGGCAGGCGAAAGACCGATGCCGCCGCCCCGTT
>CAYVCE010000162.1:0-7194 GCA_964449915.1 uncultured Steroidobacteraceae bacterium
TCGACGTCGGCATGGTTGCCCCCAAGGGGCCCGGGCACCTGGTGCGACGGCTGTACGAGGGCGGCGGCGGCGTCCCGGCGCTGTTCGCCGTCCATCGTGACGCCACCGGCACCGCTCGCCAGCGCACGCTGGCCTATGCGCGCGCCCTCGGCTCGAGCCGCGCCGGCGTCCTGGAGACCACCTTCGCCGAGGAGACCGAGACAGACCTGTTCGGCGAGCAGGCGGTCCTGTGCGGCGGCGTCACGTCCCTGGTCAATGCCGGGTTCGAGACGCTGGTGGAGGCCGGCTACCAGCCCGAGCTCGCCTACTTCGAGACGATGCACGAGCTGAAGCTCATCGTCGACCTCATGTACCAGGGCGGCCTGCAGTACATGCGCTATTCCATCAGCGACACCGCGGAGTACGGCGACTACGTCTCGGGCCCGCGCATCATCGACCAGCGGATCCGCGCCGAGATGAAGCAGATCCTGGCCGAGATCCAGGACGGCTCGTTCGCGAAGCGCTGGATCGAGGAGGGCCGCCGCGGCGCCCCGGAGTTCAGGCGGCTGCGCGCGGAGAGCGCCAAGGCACCGATCGAGGAGGTCGGCGCCGAGCTGCGGTCGCACATGGAGTTCATCGGGCCCAAGCACGCTCCGGACGGATGGGCTGCCGGTGGCCGCGAGAAGGCGGAGTCGGTACCCGGCGAGGGCGTGGCCTGATGCCGACCCGCGTCCGCGTCTTCGACACCACCCTGCGCGACGGCGAGCAGACGCCCGGCGCGGCCCTGACCGTCGACGAGAAGGTCACGGTCGCGAAGCAGCTGGCGCGCCTGCGCGTCGACGTCATCGAGGCAGGCTTCCCCGCGGCCTCCCCGGGCGAGGCGGAGGCGGTGCGCCGCATCTCCGCCGAGGTCGGCGCCGGGGACGATGCCCCGGCCATCGCCGCCCTGGCCCGCTGCGTCCCGGCCGACGTCACGGTGGCCGCCGCTGCGCTGGACCCGGCGCGGAAGCGGCAGCTCCACGTCTTCATCGCCACGTCCGACATCCACATCACCCACAAGCTGCGCACCACCCGCGAGGACGTGCTCGAGCGCATCCGCGCCTGCGTCGGACAGGCGCGCCGCATGGTCGGTCCGGATCACGACGTCGAGTTCAGCGCCGAGGACGCCTCCCGCTCCGAACTGCCGTTCCTGCTGGAGGCCTACGAGGCCGCCGTGCAGGCGGGGGCATCGGTCATCAACGTGCCCGACACGGTGGGCTACACCGAGCCGAAGGAGTTCGCCGCGCTCGTCAAGCAGGTCGTCAAGCTCGTCGGCCGCCGGGCCATCGTGAGCACCCACTGCCACAACGACCTTGGCCTGGCCACGGCCAACACGCTGGCCGGCATCCAGGCGGGGGCGCGACAGGTCGAGGTCACCGTCAACGGGCTCGGCGAGCGGGCCGGCAACGCCTCACTGGAAGAGGTGGTGATGGCACTGCGCACGCGGCCAGCGCAGTTCGGCAGCGCGACCACCGGCGTGGCGACCGAGCAGCTGACCGCCACGAGCCGTCTGGTGAGCTACCTGACCGGCATCGTGGTGCAGCCGAACAAGAGCGTGGTGGGCGCCAACGCCTTCGCGCACGAGTCCGGCATCCACCAGGACGGCTTTCTGAAGAACCCGTTGACCTACGAGATCATGACTCCCGAGTCGGTCGGCCTGTCGGGCTCGACCCTGACGCTCGGCAAGCTGTCGGGTCGCGCCGGCTTCGACGAGCGGCTCAGGCGGCTCGGCATCCACGTGGAGCCCGAGACGCTCGACACGCTCTACGGCGAGGCGATCAGCCTGGCCGACCGGAAGAAGCAGGTGACCGATGCGGACCTGCTCGCGCTGGCCGAGATGCACGCCGACCCGGTCCCGCAGCTCGTCGGCATCGAGCACTGGGCCGCGGCCAGCCGCCAGGGCGAGTCGTCGAGCGGCAACGTCAGCCTGTTCTACGACGGCAAGACATTCCGCGCCTTCGCCGGCGGAAACGGGCCGGTCGATGCGCTCCTGTCGGCGGTGGACAATGCGCTCGAACAGATCATCGGCGGCCGGCCGCAGCTCATCGACTACCAGCTGCGCTCGATCGGCTCCGGCGAGGATGCCCAGGGCGAGGCCACCGTCAAGATCAGCGCCCCGGCCGGCGACGGCGACGTGCCGCAGATCTTCACCGGGCACGGGTTGTCGACCAACGTGGTGGAGGCATCGCTGCGCGCCTACCTGGCGGCGGTCAACAAGCTCATCGCCGATCACCCGGTGGCCGCCGATGCGGTCGCCGCCGCACGCCAGCGGAGGGCGTCGGCCCCGACGCCCGCGGGGAGCGGCACGTGAGGAGCCACGCCGTGGCGTACCTGCCGGGCGACGGGATCGGTCCGGAGGTGTGCGACGTGTCGCGCCGCTGCGTCGACGCCGCGGGGCTGCGATTCGGTTTCGAGGTGCGCTGGGACGAGCAGCTCGTGGGCGGCGCGGCGATCGACGCGACCGGCGTGGCGCTGCCCCCGGCGACGCTGGACGCCTGCCGCGAGGCGGATGCCGTCCTGCTCGGAGCCGTCGGCGGGCCGGGCTGGGACAACCCCTCGGCGGCCACCCGCCCGGAGGATGCGCTGCTGGGCCTGCGCGCTGCGCTCGAGCTGTTCGCAAACCTGCGACCCGTCACGGCCCATCCGGCGCTCGAGGCGGCATCGCCGCTGCGGCCCGAGGTGCGAGCCGGCGCCGACCTGCTCATCGTGCGCGAGCTGACCGGCGGCCTGTACTTCGGCCGTCCGCAAGGGCGCTCGACGGACGACGGGGTCGAGAGCGCCGTCGACACGCTGCGCTACACGCGCCCCGAGATCGAGCGCATCGTGGAGCTCGCCTTCGAGCTGGCGGAGGGCCGGCGCGGCAGGCTGACGAGCGTTGACAAGGCCAATGTCCTGGCATCGAGCCGCCTGTGGCGCGAGGTGGTTGACGAGGTCGCGCCACGCCATCCATCGGTCAGTGTCGAACATGCCCTGGTCGACTCGACCGCCTACCTGCTCCTCGCCCAGCCGTCGCACTACGACGTCATCGTCACCGAGAACCTGTTCGGCGACATCCTCTCGGACGAAGCCGCCGCCATCGCCGGCTCGCTCGGCCTCATGGCCTCGGCCTCGCTCGGCACGCGGGTGACGGCGACCGGGCGGTTCGGCCTGTACGAGCCGGTCCACGGCAGCGCGCCGGGGATCGCCGGCCACGGCGTCGCCAACCCGCTGGCGACGGTCGCATCGGCCGCCATGCTGCTGCGCTGGTCGCTCGGCGAGACCGAGGCCGCCGACGCGCTGGACGCCGCGGTGGAAGCCGCCATCGAGCACGGCCCGCGGACGGGCGACCTCGGCGGCTCGGACGGCACCGAGGCAGTCGCCGGCTTCCTGCTCGCCCAGGTCGGGCAGGCCGAGGAGGTGCCGGCGTGATCCTCCTGTACGACACGACCCTCCGCGACGGGACGCAGCGCGAGGGCCTGGTGCTGTCGCTGGCCGACAAGCTGAAGATCGCGCGCCGCCTGGACGAGGCCGGCTTCCCGTACGTGGAGGGCGGCTGGCCGGGCTCGAACCCCAAGGACGAGGAGTTCTTCGCCGCGGCGCGCTCGATGACCTTCCGGCACGCGAAGCTCGCCGCCTTCGGCTCGACCCGTCATCGGTCGAACACCGTGCAGTCGGACCCGAACATCCAGGCGCTGCTGGCCGCCGAGACGCCGGTGACCACCATCTTCGGCAAGAGCTGGCTGCTGCACGTGACCGACGTGCTGGGCGCCACCCCGGACGAGAACCTGGCCATGATCGGCGAGTCGGTGGCCCACCTGCGCGCGGCCGGGCGCGAGGTCGTCTACGACGCCGAGCACTTCTTCGACGGCTACAAGGCCGATGCGGCCTACGCTCTCGCCACCCTGCGCGCGGCCGTGGAGGCCGGCGCGACGACGGTGGTGTTGTGCGATACCAACGGTGGCTGCCTCACCGACGAGGTGGCCGCCATGACGCGGGACGTGAGCGCCGAGCTCAGGACGGGCGTGACGCTCGGCATCCACGTTCACGACGACGCCGGCCTGGCGGTGGCCAACTCCCTCGCTGCCGTCCAGGCCGGCGCTCGTCACGTGCAGGGCACCATCAACGGCTATGGCGAGCGCTGCGGCAACGCCAATCTCGTCACCATCTGGGCGAACCTGGCGCTCAAGCTTGGCCTGGAGACCACGCCCGGTGGCGAGGACCTGACCCACCTGCCGGAGCTGTCGCGCTTCGTGGCCGAAGTCGCCAACATCGCGCCCGACGCCCACCAGCCGTACGTCGGCACCAGTGCCTTCGCCCACAAGGGCGGCGTGCACGGAGCGGCCACCGCGCGCGTCGAGCAGGCCTACCAGCACGTCGACCCAGCGGTCGTCGGTGGCACCTCGCGCCTCGTGGTCAGCGAGCTCGGCGGCCGCGCGAACGCGGCGTGGCGGGTGCGCCAGCTCGGCCCGCTCGCCACCGAGGGCCTCGACCCCGCCGAGCTGTCGCGGCTCGTGAAGCAGCTGGAGTCCGAGGGCGCCTCGTTCGAGGGCGCGGACGCGTCGTTCGAGCTCCTCGTCCGCCGCCGCCGTGACGACTACGTCGCCCCGTTCCGGATCGTGGATTTCACCGTCGTCGTCGAGCGGCGCAACGGCGCCGCGCCACGGGCCGAGGCCAGCGTCAAGGTCGAGGTCGACGGCGAGGTCCTCCACACCGCGGCCGACGGCAACGGGCCGGTGAACGCGCTCGACCTGGCGCTGCGCAAGGCGCTCGGCGCCTTCTTCCCGACCCTGGACGAGGTGCACCTGGTCGACTACAAGGTGCGCATCATCGACGGCGAGGCGGCCACCGGCGCGCGCACGCGGGTCATCATCGAGACCGGGCACGAGACGGGGACCTGGCTGACCGCAGGCGCCGACGCCAACATCATCGCCGCGTCATTGGCCGCGCTCCACGACTCGCTCGAATACGCCATCTGGCGCCTCGACGCGCGTCCGGAGCGCCGGGACGAGCGCAGCTCGTCGCATGCGGCGCACAAGCGCGCGCGGGCGGCCGCGGGAGAGGCGTCATGACCGCCGTTGAGCCACGCGCGGCCTCGGCCCCGCCCGATATCGGCGCCTTCGCCTACTTCGAGGGCGGCGTGGTCCCCATCGGTCAGGCGCAGGTGAGCATCGCCACCCACACGTTCAACTACGGGACCGCCGTGTTCGAGGGCATCCGCGCCTACCGCCAGGCCGATGGCAGCACCGCGATCCTCTTCGCCCGCGAGCACTACGAGCGCATGCTGCGCAACGCGCGGCTGGTCCGGGCGTCCGTTCCCGAGTCTGCGGCCGATCTCGTCGAGATCACGCGCGACCTGCTGCGCCGGAATGCCCACGACGGCGACGCGTACATCCGGCCGCTGGTCTACAAGTCGGCCCGCTCGATCCGCGTGCAGCTCACCGGCCTCGAGGACCGGGTCGGCATCTTCACCATCCCGCTCGGCGACTACCTGCCGACCGGCGGCATTCGTCTGACGGTATCCGGCTGGCAGCGCGTGAGCGACAACGCCATCCCGGCGCGCGGCAAGATCAGCGGCTCGTACGTCAACGCCGCCTTCGCCGCCGAGGACGCCCACGCCGCGGGCTACGACGACGCCATCCTGCTCACCGGCGACGGCCACGTGGCCGAGGCATCGGCCGCCAACCTGTTCGTCGTCGTCGGTCGCGAGGTCGCCACTCCACCGCTGACCGATGACGTCCTGGCCGGCATCACGCGCTCCGCGATCATGAGCATCGTGGCCGATGCCGGCCTCGAGGTCGTCGAGCGCCGCATCGACCGCTCGGAGCTGTACCTCGCCGACGAGGTGTTCCTGACCGGTACCGGCGTGCAGGTGGCGCCGGTCTCGTCGATCGACGACCGCCCGGTGGGCAGCGGCGAGTTCCCTGTCAGCCTCGACATCCAGCGTCGCTACTTCGCCGCGGTGCGCGGCAGCGACGAACGCTACGCGCAGTGGCTCACCCCGATCTGAGGAGATCCGAACACCCATGACCGTCTCGCAGCCCGACACCACCCCCTCCGCCGGTGAGGGCCTCAGCATCGAGCGCTGGTCAGCCACCAGCGGCTCCGAGCGCGGCAGCCGCGCGTCGCTCGTCCTCCACGGCGGCGGCCACCGATGGCGGGCCCATGCCGACGGCAACGGCGCCGTGGATGCGCTGATGCGCGCGGTGGATGACGCGCTCGCGCCGCTCCTGGGCGAGGGCATCGCGCTGGCCACCTACGATGTCCACGCCTCGGGTCCCGGCCACGAGGCGACCGCTTCGGTATCGCTCTCGATCCGCTCGCGGGCCGATGCCGACGGGCCCAGCTACCCCGGCCGCTTCGAGAGCGAGAACGTGCTCGAGGCGTCGGTCGGTGCCTACGTCGACGCGGTGAACGTGCTGCTGGCCGAGACCGGCGTCGACATCGCTTCCGCCGTGCCGTCGCCGGGCGACACCGACACGCACGAGACCGATCCGGAGCACCGCTCCGGGGCGAAGGACCGGATCATGTCGTCCTACAACCACTGAGGGTTGCGTTGGCCGGGCGCGGGGAATGTACGTCTATACGCCCGTTCCACGGCCTGCGGCTTGCATCTGGGGTGGGCTCAGATCCAAGCAGGAGCCTCACCCCATGGCCGATGACGCCGAGCGCCGCGAGGGCGGCGCGTGGATCGGGCAGCATCCCGACGAGAACACGGAGGAGGTCCGCCGGCAACTCGACGAGGGCGCCGAGCGAGTGGCCATCACGAACAACGAGTCGGGTGCAGACCCGGACGACGACGACGGGTGGCCGCATGGCCACCGCCGCGGCGGCGGCGGCGGCGGGGAAGCCAGGCGATGAGCAATGAGGAGCGCGACGCCCGAACGGTCGGCGGCCGGCCGGCCCCCGCCCGAGACGTCCCCGCCATTCATCCGTCAGCTCCGCCCGTGCGAGACTGGAGGTCGCATCATCAGGGTGCGGCTGGATCCAAAGTCAGGCGCGTGCAGCGCCTAGACTTCCGGCGTGGCGTAAGCATGACCGTGCACCACTACCGATCGTGAAGGAGACTGTGATGGACCTGATCTGGATTGTCGTAATCGTCCTCGTCGTCCTCGCGCTGCTGGGGTACTTCGGGCGAGGACGCTTCCGCCGGTAGATCGCGAGCCGGAGGTTGATTTCCGAGGCGGGAGGAGATCGCCG
>CAYVCE010000163.1:0-2831 GCA_964449915.1 uncultured Steroidobacteraceae bacterium
GCCGGCGTGCTGACCGGCGAGGCAGCGGTCACGCTCAACGCCCAGAACCAGGGCATGGTCGCCGGCGATCTGGTGAACACCGCCGCGCGGCTGCAGGGCGTCGCCGAGCCGGGCACGGTGCTGGTGGGGGAGGCCACCCGCCGGGCCGCGGAGAGCGCCATCGTGTTCGAGCCCATCGGCGACCACTCGCTCAAGGGCAAGACCAGCCCCGTGCCGGCATGGCAGGCGCTGCGGGTGGTGGCCGCGCGAGGCGGGCAGGGACGCGCCGACGCGCTCGAGGCGCCGTTCGTCGGCCGCGACGAGGAGCTGCGCGAGCTCAAGGAGGTGCTCCACGCGGTCGGGCGCGAGAAGCGCGTGCGGCTGGTGTCCATCACCGGGCCGGGAGGCATCGGCAAGAGCCGGCTGGTGTGGGAGCTCGAGAAGTACATCGACGGGGTGACCGAGGACATCTACTGGCACCGCGGCCGCTCGCCCTCGTACGGCGAGGGCGTCACCTTCTGGGCGCTCGGCGAGATGGTCCGCCGTCGCGCCGACCTGACCGAGGACGACGACGCCGACGCCCACCGCCGGGGCATCGAGACGGCGCTGCAGCAGTACGTGGCCGATGCCGGGGAGCGCGAACGCATCGGTCCGGCGCTGCGCTGCCTGCTCGACTGCCTGCCGACCGAGGAGGAGGCCTCCCCCGGCGGGCGGGAGTCGCTCTTCCCGGCCTGGCGCCTGCTCTTCGAGCGGATCGCCGAACGCGGCACGACGGTGCTCGTGTTCGAGGACCTCCAGTGGGCCGATTCGGGCCTGCTCGACTTCATCGACCACCTGCTCGACTGGTCGCGCGGCCTGCCGATCCTCGTCATCACCCTCGCCCGCCCCGAGCTGTTCGACCGCCGGCCGGACTGGGGCGCCAACCGTCGCCACCTGACCGCCATGGCCCTCGAGCCATTGACCGATGAGGCCATGCGCCAGCTCCTCAATGGTCTCGTGCCGGGCCTGCCGGCCGATGCCCTGGCCGCCATCGTCGGCCGGGCCGAGGGCGTCCCGCTCTACGCCGTCGAGACGGTGCGCGGCCTGCTGGCCGACGGCCGCATCCGGCGGGTCGGCGAGGCCTACGAGCCGGCCGGCGACCTGTCGAACATCACCGTGCCCGACTCGCTGCGCTCACTGATCGCCTCGCGACTGGATGCGCTGGATGGGGCCGATCGGTCCCTGCTCCAGGATGCCGCTGTCCTCGGCCAGGTCTTCACCGCCGAAGCGCTGTCGGCGGTGAGCGGCGTGGTCGCCGACGAGCTGGAGCCGCGGCTGCGCGACCTCGTGCGCCGAGAGCTGCTCGACGTCGAGACCGATCCGCGCTCGCCGGAGCGCGGGCAGTACAAGTTCGTGCAGTCGCTCATCCAGGAGGTGGCGTACGGCACACTGGCGCGCCGCGACCGGCGGGCGCGGCACCTGGCCGCCGCGCGCCACTACGAGGCCCTCGTCGTGGACGAGCTGGCCGGCGCCCTGGCGAACCACTAGCTGGCCGCCCGCGAGGCGTCCGACGCCGGCCCCGAGGCCGATGCGATCACCACCCAGGCGCGCCTCGCCCTGTCGGGCGCCGCGGACCGGGCCGCCGCCCTCGGCTCGCACGACCAGGCGGTGGCCTTCCTCGACCAGGCGCTGGCGATTGCATCGGGGCCCGGCGAGCGGGCGTCGCTGCTCGACCGCGCGGCCACGTCCGCATCGGCCGCCTCCCGCCACGCGGTCCGCTACGCGGAGGCCGCCATCGAGGCGTACCGCGAGCTCGGCGACGGGGTCGCAGAGGCCGCCGCCACCGCCAGGCTGGGCAGGGTCCTGATGGACGCCGGCGAGGTCGTACGCGCCACCGAGGTGCTCGAGGGCGCTTTGCCGGCCGCCGAGGCGATCGGCGACGAGGCGGTCTTGGCGCAGATCCTGGCCTACCTGTCGCGCGCGTACATGCGCTTCGGGAAGGCAGGCGAGGCCATCGCGGCGGCCGATCGGGCGCTGCCGATCGCGGAGCGCCTGGACCTCGACGCGATCGTTGCCGAGGCGTTCGTCAACAAGGGTTCGGCCCTCAACATCGCCGGCCGTCGGCGCGAGTCCGTCGCCATCCAGCACGCCGCGGTCGAGATGGCCGCGCTGGGATCCGATCGCAACTTCGAGATTCGCGCGCGCAACAACTTCGCCGCCTCGCTGGTGGAGGACGAGCCGGCCCGCGCGACGCGCCTCGCCCTCGAGGCGTCCGAGCTGGCACGACAGGTCGGCGATCGGCAGATGTACAACTGGGCCCTGGGGACCGCCGGCGCCGGCCTCGTCTCGGAGGGCCGCGACTGGGAGGTCCATGCGGCCCTCATGCGCGATGCGCTCGAGGGCGCCACCCTTCCGCACGATCGCCTGCGCCTCCGGGTCATGCTCAGCCTCATCGAGACGGCCCGCGGCGAGCACCTCGACGAGCTCGTCGCGGAGATCACCGAGCTGGTCGGCGACTCCACCGAGCCGGACGACCTGTTCTCGCTCTACATGGCCCGCGGAAACGCCGCGCTCGCCGCCGGCGACCTGGACGCGACCGATGCCGATGCGTGGCGCACCCTCGAGATGCAGAACCAGAACCCGGAAGTGCCGCTGGCGCTCGCGGTGCGGGCCGCCGCCTGGGCAGGCGACCTCGACCGTGCCCGGCGAGCCGCCACAGAGCGGGCCAAGCTGCCGGCCGGCATGTATGGCCGGGCGGAGATCGCCTACGCCAACGCCGTCGTCGCGGCGCTGGAGGGTCGCACGACGGAGGCCGTCGCGGGCTTCCGGGACGCGTACACGCGCCTCGAACGGATGGAGCAGGGCTTCGAGGC
>CAYVCE010000164.1:0-11508 GCA_964449915.1 uncultured Steroidobacteraceae bacterium
CGAGATTGAGCGCGTCCGTGGCGCTCGGGCTCGCGGTGGCGCTGGCGTCTGCGCTTCCCTCGGCCTCGGCAGAGGCGGTGGGACTGGGACTGGCGCTCGCCGAAGGGCTCGTGATAGTGGCGCCCTGGCCGATGACCGCGCCCCTGGCTGAGGCCGAGGCCGATGGTGATGCTTCAGCCGATGCGGAGGCGGAGCCAGAGGCAGAGTCGTCGCCGCTGGTGGCCATGACCACACCCGCGAGGATGACCATGCTGCCGAGGGACAGGACGATGCCCCTGGCGGTCGACGTGAGTGACACGATGGTTCGGCTCCTGTGGACCTGTGGTGTGCGCCGCGAGATTTCGCGGCTCTACACACAACGAGCGGGCGGGAGCCGAAAAGGTTTCAACCGGCCGCGGGAATGACCCGCCGCGGAGCGTGCAGGCCTACTCGTGCTCGTCCTCGAGCGTCGCGTCGACCACGATCTCGACATTACCGGCCAGCGCACGCGAGATCGGGCAACCGGTCCCCGCACCCTGGGCGGCGGCGTCAAAGCCGGCGTCGTCCAGGCCGGGGACGACCCCGACCACGTCGATCTCCGACCGCGTGACCGTCCACGTGTCGTCGACCTTGTCGAACGTCACGGTCGCCGAGACGTGAAGGTGGTCGGGCGGCGTGCCGGCCCTGTTCAGGGCGCCCGACAGCGCCATCGAGAAGCACGATGCGTGCGCCGCGGCGAGGAGCTCCTCCGGCGACGTCTGACCGGCCGGGGCCTCGGTGCGGGCGACCCAGGAGACCGGCAGGTCCCTGAAGAGCTCGCTGGAGCCTGCGGTCACGGTGCCAGAGCCCTCGGCGAGCGTGCCAGTCCAGGTCACGGTGGCAGTGCGGGTGGCGGCCATTCGTATTGGTCCTCGTTCGAACGGTAGACTCGGGCGCAGATGAGCAGCCTAGAGCACGACTGACCCGCCTGCCCGAACTGCCGGATGCGATCGGCCGCCTGACCGGCGCCGCGGGGGAGCGCGCCGCGCGCCTGCTCGAGGTCAGCGTGGTGTCCGGCACGACCGACCCGCCCTCGGAGCTCGAGCCGTGGCTGATCGAGACGTTCGGTTCGGTCGAGGCCGTCCGAAACCAGACCATCGTCAAGGTCGCGAACCCGATCACGCTGGAGGCGACGCTGTTCGCGCCACTGCGCGCGCGCCGCCCGATCGACGGTCCCACCCGGGCCGATGACCTCGCCGCGCGGATTGCAGCGACCGAGGGCGACCCGTTCTGCCACCCGCAGACGGGTACGCCGGCCGAGCCGAACGGCCGCGTCCGCGGGGCGCGCGTCATCACCGGCGCCAACGCCGCCCTGGCGGACGCCCATCACGCGGTCATCGTCTTCGACGCCCACGATCCGCTCGCATTCGACGGGGAGCTGGTCGCCGACGTGCTGCGCACGGGCCGCGCCTGGGCCGAACGCGCGCGGGCGGGCGACCCGGCTGCCGTGAACTACCTGCTCATCTGGAACTGCCTCTGGCGCGCCGGCGGCTCGATCGTCCACGGCCACGCCCAGGCGCTGCTCGGCTCCGGCCGCCACTACGCGCGCATCGAGCGCCTGCGACGAGACGTCGCCGCGTACGCCGGGGCAGTGCCTGGCGGCGACCTGCTCGAGGAGCTGGTGGCCGTGCATCGCTCGCTCGGCCTGACCATCGATCTCGCCGACGGCGTGACGCTCGTCGCCAACCTCACGCCGGTCAAGGAGCGCGAGCTGTTGGTTGTCGGTACGGCCGGCATGGACGAGACCGATCGTCGGTTCATCGATGGCCTGGCGCGCACCCTCGTCGCGTATCGCGACCGCATCGGCGTGCGCTCCTTCAACCTCGCGTTGTGGCGCCCGCCCCTCAAGGTCGCCGATGGCTGGGAGCTCGTCGCACCCATCGCGCGCATCGTCGACCGCGGCGACCTGGCGCACCGTCCCTCCGACATCGGCGCCATGGAGCTGTATGCCACGCCGATCGTGGGCTCGGACCCGTTCGAGCTGATCGACGCCCTTCGCTGAGCCGCCGGCACCATCGGGTACGATGCCCCCCGTGTTCGAGCTGCGACGGGACCCGGTCACGGGCTGGTGGTCCGCCATCGTGGCCGATCGGGCCTTCAGCCGCGACGCCTTCGCGGTCGAGGCGCAGCCGGTCGAGGGCACTCACTGCCGGCATTGCGATGACGCCGAACCGGATGAGCCACCCCATCACGTGCGCCGCGTGGCGTTGCGCTCTGATGCGTTTCACCGCATCGACTCGTCGAAGGCACGCGCCGCGCAGCTGAGCCTGAGCGAGGTCGAGCGCGCCACCGGCTCGTGGGAGATCCTGGTCGGGCCGCGCGAGCACCATGAGCGGATGGCCGAAGCCGCACCCCAGCTGGCAGGTGCGCTGGTGCGCGCGGCGCGCGACGCGATGCGAGCCCTCGGCGCCGCCCCGCGCGAGCCGGGTGCCGACGGCAAGCCCGAGCCGCTCTACATCCAGGTCGTCCAGAGCCATGGCCGCCAGGCAGGATCGCGCAGCTCGCATCTCAACGTCGAGCTGTACGCCATCCCGCAGGTGCCGCACTGGGTGGCGGAAGAGATCGGGGGCGGCGCCCGGCAGATGATCAACGCCCGCCGCTGCGTGTGGTGCGCGCTGGCCGCCGCGGAGGAGGAAAGCGGCGAGCGCCTCGTCTTCGCCGACCACCACGCCATCGTCTTCAGCCCGGCCGCCAGCCGGTCGGCGTTCGAGATGATGGTCGTCCCGCGCGCCCACGCCGCCGACTTCACCCAGCTCGACGACGAGGCCATCGTGGCAACCACCGCGACGCTGCAGCGGGCACTCCACGCGCTGGACGCCCTCGGTGACCCACCCTATAACCTCTTCCTCCATACTGCGCCGTCCGGCGAGCGGCTGGATCAGACCTTCCACTGGCACTGGGAGATCCATCCGCGGCTGCGCGTCATCGCCGGCCTGGAGCGTGCAACGGCGCTGGCGGTGAACCCGGTGGCACCCGAATATGCGGCCGAAGTGCTGCGTGGGCAGCTGCATCGGTAACAGGAGGAGGGGGCGGTGCGTCACAACCCGAACGAGGAGGGGGGCTGCTTGCGGAGGGTTTGGTGCTGTCAATGGCGTTGCCCGGCCGGTTCGGCTGGGATGAGCTCGCGGTGAGCCGTCGTGCCGTGGACCCGCACGAGGCTCGATTCGCTCAGCTCTTCGACGAATTCTCGGCGCCCATCTTCAACTATGTGCTGCGCATGGTCGGCGATGCCGACCGCGCCGCCGATATCACGCAGGACACCTTCATCAAGGCCTACCGCAAGCTCGACACCGTGACCGATGCGGCCTCGACCCGCTCGTGGCTCTATCGCATCGCGACGAACACCGCCATCGACGACATGCGCCGTCGTCGCATGGTCAGCCCGATGGGCGACGACGCGCCCGCCTACGCCAACCGCGCCGACGACCGTCCCGGGCCGGAAGCGCAGGTGCTGGCCGCCACCCTGGACGAGCGCGTGCAGCGTGCCCTGTCCACCCTGCGGCCGAACCATCGCCAGTGCCTGCTGCTGAGCGACCTGGAGGACATGAGCGCACAGCAGATCGGCGAGGTGATGGGCATCTCGTACGCGGCGGTCCGCACGCTCCTGTGCCGCGCGCGTGGCGAGATGCGGCGCGCGCTCGCGGCCGAGGGATTCGCCCGATGAACATGGACCGCCACGAGCCGTTCGAGGAGCTCATCAGCGCATCGCTGAGCGGCGACCTCAATGCCATCGAGCGCCAGCGCCTCGACGCGCATCTCGACGCGTGTCCCACCTGCCGCACCACGCTTGCCGCCTTTGCCGAGCAGCGGCGGATCATGTCCGGCCTGCGCCACGTGGCACCGCCGCGCGACCTGGGGGCCCGCGTCCGCACCGGGGTCGAGCGCGGCACCTACGCAGTGGTGCCCTGGTGGCGCCGCCCGGCGGTCCTCTTCGCCGGCATCACCGGCAGTCTGGCCGCCGTGGCAGGCGTGCTGCTGGCGCTCGTGCTGCTGAACGGCGCTCCGGTCGACCCGCCCGTCGGCCAGTCGAGCCCGACGCCGAGTGCCACGGTCGCCCCGACGGAGATCGTCGAAGCAACGCCGACCCCACAGCCGGCCACCCCGGCGCCGACCGCGCCGCCGTCGGCCCCTGCGCCAACGCTCCCGCCGCCCCCCGAGCCTGGCGCTCCGGTGGAGACCGCGCCGCCCTCGGCCGAACCCGGCCCGACCGCGACCCCGATTCCGCCATCACCCGAGCCCGACGTCTTCCTCGCCTACACCGGGCCGGTCGAGAGCCCTGCCCTGGAGGTCCTCGACGGCGCGAACGGCGACTCGGTGGTGGAGATCGACGAACCGATCGGGCCGCCGATCGCCGCGGAGCTCTCGCCCGAGGCAGGCTTCCTCGCGCTGACCAGCCAGCTCGGGCAGAGCGGCCTCAACGAGATCCAGGTCACCCGCCTGGAGAGCGGCACCGGCGGCGAGCCCGGCGCTCCGGAGCCGATCGAGTCCAAGGTGTCCGCCGGCGAGACGTTGACGCTGGCGCGGTCGGTGGCGGTCGATCCGTTCGTCGAGCGCATGGCCTGGTCGCCGCTCGGTCGCTACCTCGCCTTCACCGTCGCCGACCCCGAGGCCCCGGGCGAAACCGACGTGTGGGTCTTCGAGGCCGCCACCGGCGAGGCCTGGCAGCTCACCGACGCGGGCAACGCCTACGCCGGCAGCTGGGTGCTCGGCGAGGACGACGCGCCGCTGCTGTGGGTCAGCAGCGCCGCAGAGGAGCCCGTCAGCCACCTCGTCGAGGTGCTCGACTCCGACGACGAGCGGCGCGAGCTCATCGATCCCTCGGAGGATCCGGCCGCCGATGCCGAGGGCGTCTTCGTGCCGATCCTCAACCCGTCCGGCCGGTTCGCGATCTACTGGAGCGGCCGCATGGCCGAGAACCCCGACGGTGGCTGGCTCCTGGCCGAGGGCGGGGCGCCGTATCTCTCGGAGCACGGGGCGGCGCGCGGCGACGCCTTCGCGTTCGACAACGAGCGGCTGCTCTTCAGCGACCTCACCATCGACCGCGACGCGTTCACCTCGGCGGCCATCAGCTGGGGGCTGGACGGCATCACCTACGCCGTCTCCGAGGTGCGCTGGACCGGCGTCTCGCAGGGCGAGAGTGGCGTGCTCTATCCCGACCCTGCGCGCGTCTACTTCGGGCACGCGACCGATCCGCGCGGCCTGACCCAGCGCCACGCGATCGACGCCACCGACGTGCCGGAATCGTCGGCGATCGTCGATGTCAAGGTTTCGCCGACCGGCCACCACCTGGTCATCACCGCCCTGCGGCCCGTCGCCGGCGTCTTGGACGCGCCGAGGGCCGACCTGCTGCTCGTCACGCGGAACACCGGCGACGTCCCCGACGAGGTCGAGGTTCTCGGCGACGGTGACGAGGGCTGGTTCGGGCCGGCGGCGTACGACGCCTTCTGGGAGATCGTCGCCGACTGAGGAAGGGTCGGTATACTCTGCTGCGAGCCCTTTAACGCGGTCCGGCGAGGCCGCCAAGGAGACGCATGACCGAACGCCGCATCCTCGACGCAGACGACCTGCGTCGCGCGATGACCCGAATCGCTCACGAGATCGTTGAGCGCAACGGTGGCGTCGCCGATCTCGTGCTCGTCGGCATCCGCAGCCGAGGTGTGCCGATCGCCAGGCGCCTGGCGGGACTGATCGAGCAGCACGAGGGCGCATCGGTCCCCGTCGGCTCGCTCGACATCACCTACTACCGTGACGACCTGACCCGCATCGCCCACGCCCCCATCGTGCAGCGCTCTGACCTCGAGGCGGAGGTGGCCGGGCGCACCGTCGTGCTCGTCGACGACGTCCTGTACACCGGTCGCACCGTGCGCGCCGCTCTCGACGCATTGACCGACCATGGCCGCCCGCGCGCCGTCCGCCTGGCCGTCCTGGTCGATCGCGGCCACCGAGAGCTCCCGATCCGCCCCGATTTCGTCGGCAAGAACCTGCCGACCGGCGAAGAGGAGATCGTCCACGTTCGCCTGCTCGAGACCGATGAGGCCGACGAGGTCGTCATCGAGCGCCCCGAGGAGGCGGCATGATCACCCAGGCCGTGCCGGCGGCCGGCACCCGGCGGCACCTGCTGGACGTCGACGGGCTGAGCCGACCTGAGATCGAGCGCATCTGCGACATGGCGGTCGAGATGCGGGAGGCGCGCGCCGCGCGCGCGTATCGGTCCCTGCTGGAGGCCGAAACGGTCGGCCTGGCCTTCTACGAGAGCTCGACGCGGACCCGCGTCAGCTTCGAGCTGGCTGCGAGGGCGCTGGGCGCCACGGTGGTCGACCTGGCGGTCGCCGGCAGCAGCGTCGGCAAGGGCGAGTCGCTGGTAGATACGCTGCGCACGCTCGAACGGACCGGCGTCACCACGGTGGTCCTACGGCATGCCGCGGCCGGCGCCCCCTACCTTGTCGCCCGGAGCACCGGCCTGCGCATCGTGAATGCCGGTGACGGAGCGCACGCCCACCCGACACAGGCGCTGATCGACGCGCTGACGCTGCGCGAGGCGCTCGGCTCGCTCGACGGACGGACCGTGGCGATCATCGGCGACGTGGCGCACTCGCGCGTGGCGCGCTCGAACCTGCACACGCTCGCAGCGCTCGGCGCGCGGGTCCGCCTCGGCGGTCCGGCGGCCTGGGTCGGCGGCTTTGACGGCCTCCCCGGCGTCGACGTGGCCCGCACGCTGGCCGAGGCGCTGGAAGGCGCCGACGCGGTCATGGCCCTGCGCGTGCAGCTCGAGCGTGCGGCCGGCGGCGGCGTGCCCTCGCTGCGCGAGTACACCCGTCGATGGGGCCTCGACGAGGCCCGCATGCGCCTTGCCGCCCCCGGCGCCCCGATCCTCCACCCCGGCCCGACGAACGAGGGCGTGGAGCTGACGGCGGAGCTCGCCAACGGGGCTCGCAGCCTCATCGGCCGCCAGGTGGAGCATGGCGTGCCGGTCCGCATGGCCGTGCTCGCGATGGTGGCGGGAGCGGTGTGACCGAGGGCTCCTTCGGGCGCCTGACCGATGGGCCGGCCACCTTCCTGCTGGCCGGCGTGCGGGTCCTCGATCCCAACGACGGGACCGATGCGATCCGTGACATCGCCATCGTCGACGGCTTCTTCGACGATCCGCGTGCCGTGCCGCCGGAGGCCGAGCGGATCGAGGCGGCCGGGATGGTGGCAGCGCCCGGCTTCTGCGACCTTCACGCGCATCTGCGGGAGCCGGGCGGGGAGGATGCCGAGACGATCGCCTCCGGCGCCCGTGCCGCGGCCCGTGGCGGCTTCACCACCGTGTGCGCCATGCCCAACACCGACCCGCCGCTCGACGAGCCGGCACGGATCGGGTGGGTGCTGGAGCGCGGGCGCGAGGCGGCCTGCCGGGTGCGGGTCATCGGATCCGTCACGCGCGGTCGTGCCGGCGAGGAGCTCGCCGAGCTGGGTGCCATGGCCGAGGCCGGCGCGGTCGGCTTCTCCGACGATGGCGCCACGGTGGCATCGCCGCGCGTGGCCCGTGCCGCACTGACCTACCTCGGGGCCCTGGGGCTGCCGCTGGTCGAGCACGCCGAGGACGCCTCGCTGACCGGCGCCGGCGTCATGCGCGGCGGTCCCACTGCCGTTCGCCTGGGGCTGGACGGCTGGCCGTCGAGCGCCGAGCTGACGGTCGTCGAGCGCGACATCGCGCTGGCCGCCGAGACCGGGGCGCGGCTGCATCTCACCCACCTGTCGACGGCGGCGTCGCTGGATGCCGTGCGGCGGGCCCGTGCCCGCGGGCTGCCGGTGACGTGCGACGTGACGCCGCACCATCTCGCCCTGACCGATGTCTGGGTCGCGGGCTCGCGCCGCTTCGCCTGGGAGGAGCCGGACGGCGAGGCGGCGCTCGATGCCGGCCGCGCCTACGACGGCCGCTGCCGGGTCAACCCGCCGCTCCCATCGCGGACCGACGCGCTGGCGCTGCTGGCCGGGATCGCGGATCGAACCGTCGACGCGATCGCCACCGACCATGCGCCGCACCCGCCCGAGCGCACGCTCGTGCCGTTCGACGAGGCCGCACCGGGCATGGTGGGCCTGGAGACGGCGCTGTCGGTGGGACTGGCGGCCGTGGCAGCGGGTCACCTGGAGCTGAGCACCCTGGTCGCCGCGCTCTCCATTCGGCCGGCCGAGATCATCGGCGAGCGGCGGAGCATGGCCGTCGGGCAGGCCGCCGACCTCGTCCTCTTCGACCCGGCGGCCCGGTGGCGGGTGGAGGCATCGGCGCTGGCGTCCGCATCGTCGAACACGCCGCTGCTGGGGATGGAGCTGCCGGGCGTGGTGCGGCTGACCGTGGCGGACGGGCGGCTGACGTATCGGGCGTCGGGCGGCGATGGATCGTCGAGACTCAGCCCCGAGGCGAGCCGAGGCTCGATTTCGCCGATGCATCGGTGACGAATGCGCATGGAGCGCGCCCCGAGGCATCCCTCAGGCGCGGAGCGCACCGATACATCGTTGACACTCAGCCAGGTGGCCGGACCAGGTCAGGTATCGCCGATCCATCGGCTTCGTGAGCGTGGCCGACATGGATGTGGGACGATGCCGCCGCCACTCGCCCCGGTGAGCTCACACGAGGAATGGCTTGTCCGTTCGCTACAACGAGGAACTTGACCCGAACGAGGGACCCGGCTTCGGATGCTTCGTCACACAGGCGATCCTGTTCGCCGTCATCCTGCTCCTCATCCCCATCGGCCTGTTCACCTTCAACTGGCCGGTCTGGCTGCTCGCCACGCTGCTCGTCATCGACCTGGTCCTGCTCTTCTTCGTGAGCATGACGAGCGTGTTCCTGTTGCGCGTCTTCTTCGCCGACCGAAGGCGGGGCCGCGGACGCCAGGGGGGCGTCGCCACGCCGAAGGCGGCGCGGGTCATCCGGACCGACGAGGAGCCGACCGATGAGTGAGGGCCTCCCGAACCCGCCGCTGGCGTTGGGAGCCTGGATCGCGATCGGTGCGGGCGTCGGGACGGCGTTGGGCGCGGCGATGAACAACATCGGGCTGTGGCTGGCGATCGGGGTGGCCCTCGGCGTCGTCATCGGTGCCGCAACCGGCGGATCGCGCCCCGGAGGTTCCTGAATGCCGCTGATGGTGACGTTCTTCAACGTTCGCAAGGGTCGCGACATGGTCTTCAAGCGCGGCATGCGCCACCTGTTCCCGAGCAGGGCGCGTCAGACGGAGGAGAAGTACGGGATCCGCTTCGTGGGATGGTTCAACGTGACCGAGGGCTCGACCTGGGACAACGTGATCATCCTCGACCTGCCGAACTACGCGGTCCTCGACGCGCTCTACGCCGATGCATCGATGCGCGGCTTCGGCCATCGCGTGGCCGAATCGGTGTTCGACAAGAAGCACACCATCTTCCTGCGGGAGCGGATGGGGCCCGACTTCGTGCTCAAGCCATGAGCTCCGGGCCTTTGTCCTCCAGCCCACGGCTGGTCGCCCTGCGCGAGATCGCCGCCGAGGCCGAGCTGGAGCGCCGCGACTTCCTGTACGAGGCGACCGAGCAGCTGCGCCGCTTCCTCGACCAGAACAAGGATCGGCTGCGGGAGATCGGCCCGATCAAGCTGGTCGACAACGAGCAGGATTACCTCCTCTACCACCCGGTCGACGAGACGTGGACCACCCGGTTGACCTACCAGGACCCTGCGGACAACGAGTGGTATGACCAGGAGCAGCTGGTCGACACGGTCAGTGAGCTGATCGAGCTCTACAACCCGGCCGATGTCTACGCGTGGATCATGGAGGCTGCCCGAGACGCCCCGTCCCACCTCGTCGCGGCCGATGAGCTCGCTCGCGAGGAGGAGCTCGTCGAGGCGACTGAGCCCGACGACTGGGAGGCCACCCTACCGACGTCGCAGCAGGAGACGCTCGCCGCCCAGCGCCTCTGGCAGCTGGCCGATGCCTATCGCACCCAGCTCGCCACCGCACAGGGCCAGCTGCTGCGCGAGTTCACCGCCAACGCGGAGGAGGTCCTGCGACGCACTGGCGACCTGCCGCTGCTCGACGAGCCTGAGGACATGCTCATCCTGCGTGCCGATGGGCGGTTCGAGACCTCGCTCGACCTGTCCGACCGGCCGGAGGACGTGGTCGGCTCGGTCGAGGCGCGCCGAGAGGGCCTGGCCGTCACCGAGGCGCGCACCATCGCCGCCTTCTACGACCCCGCCGACGTGCTGCACTGGGTCACCGAGGCGCTCGCCGAGCGCTACCCGGCGGTCGATTTCTCCGCCGTCTACGAATGACCGATGCGGCCCTTCGCGGCGCCTCCGTCGAGCGGCTGTTCGCCGAAGCCGGAGCGCTGCTCGACGGGCATTTCGCCCTGAAGTCCGGGCGCCATGCGGCACGCTATCTCGAGAAGTTCCTCGTCCTCCAGCACCCCCGCTACGGCGTCGAGCTGTGCCGCCGCTTCGCCGAAGCGCTCGCTGGGTACGAGCCCACGCTGGTGGTCGGCCCCACCACCGGTGGCGTGCTCCTCGCGTTCGAGACCGCCCGCCAGCTCGGTGGGTCGGTTCGCGCCGCGTTCGCCGAGCCGCTGCCCGAGGGCGGTCGAGCGCTGCGCCGAGGCTGGGAGGTCGCCGCCGATGAGCGCGTCGTGCTGGTCGACGACATCCTGACCACGGGCGCCTCGCTGGTCGAGACCGTCGAGGCGGTCCGCGCGGCCGGCGTCGAGCCGCTCGCGGGCGCCGTCATGGTCGACCGTTCGATCGAGCGCGTGCAGCTCGGGTTCGCGCTCCACGCACTGGGGCGAATCGAGATCCCTTCCTGGGAGGTCGAAGCCTGCCCGCTCTGTGCGGATGGCATGCCGCTGCGCAAGCCGGGGAGCAGCACGCCGTAGGGCTGGACGCGAACTATCGGCCCATCCTGGCGAGGGTGCCTGTCCGCGCGGGCTGAGTCCGATATTTCGGCTCGGGATTGGCGTGGAGACGCATCCGCGTGGCCCTCGCGCCAACCCTCGACCGATATTTCGTCGAGAGCCCGCGAGACCCGGCCCTCGCGCCGTTACAGACCGAAATATCGTCAATCGGTGCGGCCCGGGCCTGCAGCGACTCCGCCCCCCGCGCGGTGAGCTGCGTCGGCCCGCTCCACCGGCTCTTGCCACGTGATCTCCGTGACGCGGCCGGGCGGGAACTCGCCGTCGGGCGGCACGATCCCCTCCTCCGCCTCGAGCGGGATCCCGATCGGCGCCACGAGGTAGCGGCCGGCCAGCCGGCGCGCCTCGCGGTCGAGCGCGAAGCCGGCCTTCGCGCGGTGGAAGGTGACGGTCACGTCGGCCGCCACGACCGGCGTCGAGCGGGCTCCTCCCGTGAGGTCCACGCGCGTGGGCGTGTCGACGGCAAGCACCGAGCACGGCCGTCCGGCGGCCGCAGCATGGGTGCGGGTGGCGTTGACGAGGTCGACGGCGGTCGAGATCGGCTCGCGCAGCGGCCCCGAAGCGCCGGAGCCGAGCAGCGCGTCG
>CAYVCE010000165.1:0-24724 GCA_964449915.1 uncultured Steroidobacteraceae bacterium
TGGCAGACGAGGAGCGCGTCCGGCGTGTCGACGATGATGAGGTCCTCGAGGCCGACGGTGACGATGAGCCGGTCCCCGCCGTGCACGAGCACCCGGTGCGAGCCGCGGTCGAGATGATGGCCGCTGGCAACCAGGTCGGCACCCCGCGCGGTCGACAGGGCCTCCAGCAGCGACGACCATGAGCCGATGTCGGACCAGCCCGCGCGCAGCGGCACGACCGCCATGCGGCCCTCGGCCGCCGCCGGCTCGGCGATCCCGACGTCGATCGTGATGGCCGGGATCGGCTCCAGGATGTCCCGCACCTGGCTCATCCAGCCCGGCGTGCGGTGGATCTCGCCGATCCGGTCGAGGGCGGCCGCCAGCACCGGCTGGAAGCGCTCGACCGCCTGCCGGAAGGCGTACGCGCGCCACACGAAGATGCCGGCGTTCCAGAAGTGGTCGCCCTGCTCGAGGAACGCGGCCGCGCGCTCGGCATCGGGCTTTTCCACGAAACGCTCGACGAGCGCGGTCGGCGAGCTCGGGTGCAGGCGGCCACCGGCCTTGATGTAGCCGTAGCCCGTGGCCGGGTGGGTGGGCACCACGCCCAGCGTCACGAGGTACCCGCGCTCCGCGACGTGAGCGGCGTCGCGCAGTGCATCGGCGAAGGCAACCTCATCGGCGATGAAGTGATCGGCCGGCAGCACGAGCGCGACTTCGTCGCTCTCGCGGCGGGCGAGGACGGTGGCCAGGCCTGCGGCCACGGCCGTCGAGCGGGCGAGCGGCTCGCCGAGGACGTTCTCCTCCGGCAGCAGCGGCAGCTGGCGGCGCGTGGCGCGCACCTGCGCGTCGGCGGTGATGACGTAGATGTCCTGCGGCTTGAGAATCGCCCCGAGACGCGCGACGGTCTGCTGGAGCAGGCTCGTGTCGCCGGTCAGGGCCAGCAGCTGCTTGGGGGTCTCGCGGCGCGACAGTGGCCAGAGCCGGGTGCCGGAGCCGCCGGACATGACGATGGCGAACACTATTCGCGGTCGACCTCGGCCTCGAGGCGCTCGCCCAGCTCGAGCGTGCGGCGGTAGGCGGCCCACACGGCATCGCTGAAGACGGTTCGGATGCGTCCCTTCTCGAGCTCGTAGATGGCGGCCGCGCTGGTGCCGCCCGGCGAAGTCACCGCGTTGCGCAGCTGGGCCGGATGCAGCTCCGATTGCTGGGCATATTCGGCGGAGCCGATGAGGGTGGCGACCACCAGGTCGTGGGCCAGCTCGCGCGGGAAGCCAAGGTGCACGCCGGCGTCGATAAGCGCCTCCATCACCGCGAACAGGTAGGTGGGTCCCGTCCCGGACAGCGCGGTGGCCATCGCGACGAACGACTCGTCGGCCACCTGGCGCTCGTCGCCCAGGGCACGCAGGACGGCGCGCGCGAGGTCCCGCTGGCGGGCAGTGCACGCGTCCGATGCGGCCCACACCGCGATCCCCCGCCGGATCTGGGCCGGGGTGTTCGGCATGGCGCGTACCACGGCGGCATGCTGGAGGCCGTCGACGAGCGTGCGCAGCGTCGCGCCGGCCACGATCGAGAGCACCACCTGGTCGGTGCCGAGCCGGCCGCGCAGCTCGCGCATGACTCTCGTCAGCATCTGGGGCTTCACGGCCAGCACCACGATGTCTGCCTCCGGCAGCGCGTCGCGGTTGGCGGCCACCGAGCGGATCCCGTGCCGCTCTGCCAGCGCGTCGCGCCGCTCGCGGCGCGGGTGCGAGGCCGCAAGCAGCTCCGGCGTCACGGCCCTGTCGGCCAGCAGCCCGGCAATCATGGCCTCGGCCATCACGCCGGCCCCGATGATCCCGACCCGCATCCGGCGTCGTGCCGTCATTCGCGCTCCTCCGATCGTTCCGCCGGCTCTCCGACCGCCACTTCCGAGCCGCGCAGCCGGCGCGCGGTCTCGACCTCGCCCTCCGGCGCCCCGGCCCTGGCCAGGAGCGTCTCGGCCGCACCGGCCAGGCGGCGACCGCCGGTCACCTCGCCCAGGTCGAGCAGCGCCCTGCCCATCCCCAGCGCGGCCAGCCCCTGCTCGTGCTCGGCGCCGATGTCGCGCGCCTCGTCGATCGCCTCGGCATAGTAGCGGCGCGCGCTGTGCGGGTCGCCGGCGGCCGAGCGCAGGTCGCCGATGCGGCGCGCCTGGCGCGCCGCCTGGAGGGTCAGCCCGGCCTGCTCGAAATGCCACAGGCCGCGGTGTGCCCAGATGTCGGCGGCCCACCACTCGCCGTCGGCGACCGCCCGCTCCATGGCCGACGTCGCGGCTGCGCCGGCTCGCCGATGGTCCCCCTCCCGCTCGGCGGCGAGGTAGCCGGCCGCAAGCTCACCGTGACGCAGGGCCAGCGGCAGCTCGCGCAGCCCGGCGCGCGGCGTCGTCGGCGTCGCTCCCAGCATGGCCCTCGCGCGGGCGAGCAGTCGTTCGACGATCGAAGGCTTCGGCTCACCCCAGCGCGGGCGCTCCGTCCGGGGCGCGTCGCGGTCGCCCATCGCCTGCGGCCCTAGCCGCGGGCCGCCGCGGTCAGCTCGTCGCTGCGGTCGGCGCGCTCCCACGGCAGGTCGAGGTCGTCGCGGCCGAAGTGCCCGTAGGCGGCGGTGGCGCGGTAGATCGGCCGCCGCAGGTCGAGGTCGCGGATGATGGCGCCGGGCCGCAGGTCGAAGGTGCGCTCGATCACCTCTGCAAGGCGCGTATCGGGGATCGAGCCGGTCCCGAAGGTCTGGACGTTGATGGCCAGCGGATGGGCAACGCCGATGGCGTACGCCAGCTGCAGCTCGCATCGGCGGGCGAGGCCGGCGGCAACGACGTTCTTGGCCACGTAGCGGGCCATGTAGGCACCCGAGCGGTCGACCTTGGTGGGGTCCTTGCCGCTGAAGCTGCCGCCCCCGTGACGGGCCATGCCGCCGTAGGTGTCGACGATGATCTTGCGGCCGGACAGTCCGGAGTCACCCATCGGCCCGCCGATGACGAAGCGCCCGGTCGGGTTGACGAGATGGCGGGTGTCGCCGTCGAGCAGCGCCGGGTCGATGGCGGCCTCGACCACCTGCTCGCGCACGGCAGCGGCGAGGTCGGTCAGCTCGACATCGGGGTCGTGCTGGGTGCTGACAAGGACGGTGTGGACCCGGCGCGGCCGGCCATCGGCGTCGTACTCCACGGTGACCTGGCTCTTGCCGTCGGGTCGCAGGAAGGGCAGCGTGCCGTCCTTGCGCACCGCCGCCAGGCGCCGCGCGACGCGGTGGGCCAGCATGATCGGCATCGGCATCAGCTCGTCGGTCTCGTCGGAGGCGTACCCGAACATCATTCCCTGGTCACCAGCCCCGAGCTCGTCGTCCTCGATCCCTTCGCGTGCCTCGAGGGCATGGTCGACGCCCCGCGCGATGTCGGGCGACTGCTCCTTGATGGCGGTCAGGGTGCCGCACGTTTCCCAGTCGAAGCCGAGGCGGCTGTCGGTATAGCCGATCTCGCGTACCGTGCGGCGCACGACGTCCTGCACGTCGACGTAGTGCCGCGTGCTCAGCTCGCCGAGCACGAGCACGAGGCCCGTCGTGGTCGCCACCTCGATCGCGGCGCGCGCCGACGGATCGTGGGTCAGAACGTCGTCGAGAATGGCATCGGCGACGGCGTCACACAGCTTGTCGGGGTGGCCCTCGGTCACCGATTCGGAGGTGAACAGCGCGGGCGGCGTGGCGTGAGTCATCGGCGGCGAGTGTAGCGTCTGCTCACGCCGGGACGCCGGCCGCCGGCTCGGCCGGCACCATCAGGAACGCGGCAACCAGCGTGGTGAGCGGCACGGCGGCCACGATCCCGATGCTGCCGACCAGGGCCCGGATCACCTCCACCGCCACGACCTCGCCGTTGAGGACCACGAGCGGCGGTTGGCCGCTGAGCGCGAAGAGCAGCAGCAGCGGCAGGCCGGCGCCGAGGTAGGCCAGCATCAGGGTGTTCACCGTGGCGGCGATGTGCGAGCGCCCGACGCGCATGGCTCGACCGATGACCCCGCCGCGACCGGCTCCGGGCTCAGCGCGCTGGAGCTGCTCGACGGTGGCCGCCTGCGTGACCGTCACGTCGTCGAGCACCCCCAGCGCGCCGAAGACGGTGGCGGCCAGCAGGATGCCGTTGAGGTCGACGCGCTCGCCGACGAGCGGGATCAGGAACGCGATCGACTCGTTGCCCTGCAGGGCGGTGAAGCCGGCCGCGGCCGTGAACACCGCCGCCAGCGCCGCGGTCAGTGCCAGCGCCGCGAACGTGCCGATCGTGGCGGCGGCGGTGACGCGGCTGAAGCCCTCCGTGAGGAGCAGCGTCGCAAGGGTGACCGCGGCCGCAACGCCGACAGCCAGCAGGATCGGATCCACGCCGCGCAGCAGGAGCGGAACGACCACCTTGACGACGACGGTCAGCGTCAGGGCCAGCGCCACGAGCGAGCGCGCCCCGCGCAGGCCGCCGATGACGAGCACAGCGACGGCGAAGGACGCGGCAACCACGCCGAGCAGGGGCAGCCGCCACGGCTCGGTGATGACGGCGAAGGACGCGGCGGCCGGGCCCGTGAACCGCGTCACGACCACCTCGTCGCCGAGCTGGTAGGGATCGCGCGACGACAGCCCGGGCAGCGCAGCCGATCCGTCCTGGACGAGCGCCTCGATCCGCTCCCCGTCGCCGAGCTCGACCACGAACAGGGGCAGCCCGGTAGGGTCGATGCCGAGATCCTCGACGATGCGGCCGCGCTCCGACTGCTGGCCGATGACCGGGATCGCATCGTCGGGCGTCAGGTCCGGCATGAGCCACAGCCCCGCCACCAGCGCAACCCCGATGCCGATGGCCGGCAACGAGACGCCGATGCGACGCGCCAGGGAATCCATCGCGTCGAGGATAGCGGCAGGGCTATCCTTGGCCCCCGATGTCCTCGCCCGTCGTGCGCCACGCCGACCTGCTGCGCCTGCGCGACGAGTTTCCGCTGCTCGCCGCGTCGGTATACCTCAACACCTGCTCGCTCGGCGCCCGCTCGGAGCGCTCGCGGCGCCGGCTCGACACGTTCCTCGCCGACTGGGACGAGCTCGGCGCGCGCGCATGGTACAAGCGCTGGCTCGGCGAGCTCGACGGCCTGCGCGGCGACTTCGGCGCGCTCATCGGCGTCGCGGGTCGTGAGATCGCCCTGGCGCCGAGCGTGAGCGCCGCGCTGGCGGTCGTGGCGTCGGCGCTCGATCCGCTCCACCGCGGCGACCCCGCGACGCTCGAGCGCCTGGCTGCCGCCGGCGTGGCCGCCGGGACCGCGCCGCGGACCCGGGTCGTGACCACCGCCCTCGACTTCCCGACCGTCGGCCACCAGTGGCTGGCGCGCGCACCGCTGGGGGTCGAGCTCGTCGTGGTGGCCTCACCGGACGGCATGACGGTCCCCCTCGAGGCGTATGCCGCCGCGATCGACGAGCGCACCGCGCTCGTCGCGACCAGCCACGTCTACTTCACCACCGGCGCCGCGGTCGACCTGCGGCCGCTTGCCGACCTGTGCCACGAGCGCGGCGCGCTGCTGCTGGTCGACGCCTACCAGGCCACCGGCATCGTGCCGACCGACGTTGCGGCCGTCGGCATCGACGTCTACGTCTCGGGAACGCTGAAGTGGCTGTTCGGCGGGCCCGGCACCGCCTTCGCCTGGGTGCGGCCGGCGCTGCATGACGCCCTGCGGCCGACCACCACGGGCTGGTTCAGCAGCGCGCACCAGTTCGCGTTCGCGGTGGACGAGCTCACCTTCGCCGGCGACGGCCGCCGCTACGAGCTCGGCACGCCGTCGGTCCCGTCGGCCGCGCTCGCGCGGGGCGGGCTCGAAGTGGTGCGCGAGGTCGGGGTCAAGCGGCTGAGCGAGCGCACGCGGGACCTCGGCGACCTGCTCATCCGCCTCGCCGACGATGCCGGCCTGGCGGTGCGGGCAGTGCGCGCCGCTCCGCGGCGCGGAGGCGTGGTGGCCGTCGCGGTGTCCGATCCGAAGCCGGTGGTCGACGCCCTCGCGGCCGAGCGGATCATCGTCGACTTCCGCCCCGGCGTGGTGCGCTGCTCGCCGGCCTTCTACAACACCGAGGGCGAGGTCCGGCTCCTGGTGGATCGCCTGGCCGCCCACGTCCCGGCGGCGGAGCGGAGCCTCAGCTGATCCGCGTCAGGCCCATCTTCGACCGCTCACGGCAGCGGTCAGGTGCCGGACTCCCACGACTCGCTGTACGCCTTCTGCTCCGGCGTCATCTGATCGATCCTGATGCCCATGCTCTCCAGCTTGAGGCGAGCGACATCGCGATCGATGTCGTCGGGAATGCCGACCACCATCGGCTCCAGCCCGTCGACGTGCGCGCGGAGCCATTCGAGCCCGAGCGCTTGGTTCGCGAAGCTCATGTCCATCACCATGGCCGGGTGCCCCTCGGCCGCGCCGAGGTTGACCAGGCGCCCATCGGCGAGGACGTAGATGCGCCGGCCGTCGGGCATGACGTACTCGCGAGTGAACGGGCGGACCTCGCGCGACGAGACGGCCCGCTCCTCGAGGGCGCCGAGCTCGAACTCGTCGTTGAAGTGGCCGGCGTTGGCGAGAATGGCGCCATCCGGCATGAGGCCGAAGTGGTCGCGGCCCCAGACGTTGAGGTTGCCGGTGCCGCTGATGAACAGGCCGCCGACGCGCGCCGAGTCGGCGGCGTTCATGACGCGGAAGCCGTCCATGGCCGCCTCGAGGGCGCGGATCGGGTCGACCTCGCAGACGACGACGTTGGCGCCCATGCCGTCGGCGCGTGACGCGATCCCGCGGCCGACCCAGCCGTAGCCGCCGACGACCACCGTCATGCCGGCGAACAGGATGTTCGTCGCGCGCAGCACGCCGTCGATCGCGCTCTGCCCGGTGCCATAGCGGTTGTCGAACAGGTGCTTGGTGAGCGCCTCGTTGACGGCCAGCACCGGGTAGCGCAGCTTGCCGGCATTCGCCATGGCACGAAGGCGGATCACGCCGGTGGTGGTCTCCTCGGTGCCGCCCACCACCTCGTCGAGCAGCTCGGTGCGGGCCGTATGCAGCTCGTTCACGAGGTCGGCGCCATCGTCCATGGTGATGTGCGGCCGATGGTCGAGCGCGAGGCCGATATGGGCGTAGTAGGAATCGCGGTCCTCGCCCTTGATGGCGTACACCGGGATCCCCCAGTGCACGACGAGCGCCGCCGCCACGTCGTCCTGGGTGGAGAGCGGGTTCGACGAGCACAGGACGACGTCGGCTCCACCATCGGCGAGCGTGCGCACCAGGTTCGCCGTCTCGGCGGTGACGTGCAGGCATGCGCTGATGCGCCAGCCGGCGAGCGGGTGCTCGGTCGCGAAGCGCTCGCGGATGGCGGCAAGCACCGGCATCTGGCGGTCTGCCCATTCGACCTTGAGCCGTCCGGCATCGGCGAGGCCGATGTCGGCGACGTCGTGCTTCACTTCTGTTCGCGTGGCCACGGAAATCGCATCGCCTCTCGTATCGGTCTCATGAGCCCCCAGCCACCCGCGCGTCGACGGGCGAGGCGCTCGATGAGCTGGCAATAGGTTCGATAGCCGAGGCGGTCGTAGGCCGCCACGGCAGGATCATTGTCGGCGTGCACGTTGAGCGCCACGTCGGGCACCCGCTCGAGCAGCTCGGCGGTGACCGCGCTGGTCACCATCTTGGCGAAGTCGTGGCCGCGGAAGTCGGCGTGGGTCATCACGTTGCCGACCACCGCGATCCCCTCGCGCGGATTGATGGCGTGCGTCCCCGCGGCGCTCACCAGGCGGCCGCGAACACGGACTCCGTAATAGACGCCGTCCTCGACCACCGATGGCGGGAAGCCGGCGCGGAAGCCGAGCTGGTAGAGCTGGTTGAGGTCGTCGACGTCGAGCGCGGTGAGCCGATCGGCGGGGCCGGCGAAGGGTCGGAACGTGTCGCGGTCGACGACCATGCGCAGCATGACAAGGGGAGCGTCGAGCTCGTAGAGGTCGCGAACGGCGGACTCGTGCAGCTCCGTCCCCTGGAGATACGCGTCGCGCGGCTTGAGCACCTGCTCCAGGATGGCGCGGCAGCCGTCCGGCGCGCCCATCAGGAAGAGCGGCTGCGGGACGAGGCCCTCGTGGTGCATGGCCAGCGCCGTCGGACGGCCGGCACCGTCGTGGGCCATCGCCCACGCCACCCGGTTGCGGATCGGCCCGTCGAGGTCGCCCAGGGGGTAGGCGGCGTACAGCCGATCGGTCCGCAGGTAGGCGGCGATCTCGGTGCGGTCCGAGACCGATCGGGCGCGGATCCGGGGGGATGCGGCGACCGCCATCGGTCCGGTGAGGCCCAGGCTCAGTAGGTCAGGAGCGCGTGGATCTCGAACTCGTCGAGCTTCTCACGGCCCTTGAGCACGCCGAGCTCGACCATGAACGACAGGCCGGCGATCTCGCCGCCCAGCCGCCGTACGAGCTCGATGGTTCCCATCACGGTCCCGCCGGTGGCGAGCAGGTCGTCCACGATGAGCACCCGCTGCCCCGAACTGATCGCGTCGGAGTGGATCTCGAGCGTGGCGGTGCCGTACTCGAGCTCGTACTCGACCTCGATCGTCTCAGCCGGCAGCTTGCCGAGCTTGCGCACCGGCACGAAGCCCGCGTTGAGCTGGTAGGCCAGCGGTGCCGAGAAGATGAACCCGCGCGACTCCATGCCGACCACCACGTCGACCGGCGTGTCGCCGACCTGGGCCACCATGCGGTCGATCACCGCGCGGAACGCATCGGCGTCCTTGAGGAGGGTGGTGATGTCATAGAACAGGATGCCCGGCTTCGGGAAGTCGGGCACCTCGCGAATCAGGGCGCGCAGGTCGTCGATGGAGGAGACGGTCACGGTGTGGCGGGCACTCCCTCGGGCGTGGTTGCGGATTCAGTGCCGGCTGAGTCTAGACCGATGCCCCCGTCGGCGGCAATGGACCCCGACTGGGCTCGAGGATCACGTCTCTACCTGCGAGGCGATCGCGGCGCAACTGGACTACAACTAGACCCGCTCACCCCACGTCAATTCTGTGTTGCCAACGGATGAGCGTCCACTACTTGCCTTCCTCGCTCAGGGCCGTCCCGTCGATCTCTTCAAGCCTTTGAGCCAGTGTCAATCGGTCGCCGCGTGGACGTCAACGCCTTGCGCCGCCCTTTGAGGCACAGTGGATGCACTACCCGTCCGGGCCTCGTGCAACGCGCGGCATCTCGTCACACGGCACCACCGGTGCTGTTGGCCGGAAGCGTCGCACCGATCGAGGCCCGTCGGCGACTAATTCGTGCTCACGCGAGCGGCCAGCCGCCCCATCGGCATCCCGATCAGTGGCTAACGGCACCACCAGTGCCAGCTGACGACACTGAGTGCCCCGGGTCAGGCCGATGTCACCCCGGCCAGGCGGCGCAGGACGGTCTGCAGCACCCCGCCGTTGCGCAGGTAGGTCACATCGATCTCGCCGTCGAGGCGCGCCACCACGCGGAACCGGCTCTCCCGGCCGTCCTCGCCCCGCGCGAGAACGGTCAGCTCCTGGCGAGGCGTCAGTCCCTCGGCGATGCCGACGACGTCGAACGTCTCACGGCCGCTCAGGCCGAGCGACGCCGGCGTCTCGCCCGGCAGGAACTGCAGCGGCAGGATTCCCATCCCGACCAGGTTGGACCGATGGATGCGCTCGTACGACTCGGCGATGACCGCGCGGACCCCCTGCAGCAGCGGCCCCTTGGCGGCCCAGTCGCGCGACGATCCGGAGCCGTACTCCTTGCCGGCCAGGATGACGAGCGGCGTGCCCTCGGCGGCGTAGCGCATGGCGGCGTCGAAGATGCTCATCCGCTCGCCGGAGGGGATGTGCTCGGTGACGTTGCCCTCCGCGTCGGGGGTCAGCGCGTTGCGAAGCCGGATGTTGGCGAACGTGCCACGCACCATGACCTCGTGGTGGCCGCGGCGCGCGCCGTAGGAGTTGAAGTCGCGCGGCTCCACGCCGCGATCGACCAGCCACTCTCCCGCCGGCGAGGTGCGGGCGATGCTGCCGGCCGGGCTGATGTGGTCGGTCGTCACGCTGTCGCCGAGCACGGCCAGCGCGCGGGCGCCGGTGATGTCGGCAGGCTCGCGAAGGCCGTCGGCGATGCCGTCGAAGAACGGCGGCCGCGCCACGTAGGTCGAGGCCGGATCCCACGCGTAACGGTCCCCGGCAGGGACCGGCAGGTTCCGCCACTGGTCGTCGCCGTCGAAGACCGACGCGTAGTTGCGCTTGAAGATCTCGCCGCTGACCGCTGTCAGGACGACGCTGGCAACCTCCTGCGGCGAGGGCCACAGGTCGGCCAGCATGACCGGCCGGCCGTCGCGGTCGTTGCCGATCGGCTCGCTGGTCAGGTCGATGTCGATCCGGCCGGCCAGCGCGAACGCGACGACCAGCGGTGGGGAAGCCAGGTACGAGGCGCGCGCCAGCGGGTGGATGCGCCCTTCGAAGTTGCGGTTGCCCGACAGGACCGCGACGCCGGCGATGTCGTTGGCCTCGATGGCCTGCGCGATCGGCTCGGCCAGCGGCCCCGAGTTGCCGATGCAGGTCGTGCAGCCGTAGCCGACCAGGTGGAAGCGCAGCGCCTCGAGCGGGTCCATCAGCCCGGCGGCCTGGAGGTAGTCGGTCACCGCCCGCGAGCCGGGTGCCAGGGAGGTCTTGACCCACGGCTTGGTCATGAGTCCGCGGGCCACCGCGTTACGGGCCAGCAGGCCGGCGGCCACCATGACCGACGGATTGCTCGTGTTCGTGCACGAC
Organism: uncultured Steroidobacteraceae bacterium; assembly: GCA_964449915.1. Classification (GTDB taxonomy): domain Bacteria; phylum Chloroflexota; class Limnocylindria; order QHBO01; family QHBO01; genus JACDBZ01. The sequence continues at coordinate 10,753 of CAYVCE010000165.1, forward strand.
GTGATGGCCGCGATGATCACCGACCCGGTCCGGATCTTCACCGGCTCGCCGTCCAGCCGTACCTCGGCTGCCCGGTAGTGGGCGTCGGCCGGCAGCGGCATCGGCTCGTGGCGCACTGGGTCGCGCACCACGTGCTCCTCGGCGTTCGGATCGCGCGTGTAGGACGGCGGGTCGGAGGCCGGGAAGGATTCGGCGCTGGCCTCGTCCACGGTCCCGCGCGGTGCCTCGGCATCGTACGCGTGGTGGTCGTGCCGGGTGCCGTCGGCGTGCGAATGCAGCCCGTTCGGAAACGCGGCCTGGAAGTTGGTGCGCAGGTCGGACAGCGCAACGCGATCCTGGGGGCGCCTCGGTCCTGCCAGCGAGGGCACGATCGTCGACAGGTCGAGGCTCAGCGACTCGCTGAACACGGGCTCCGGCGAGGCGTCGGTGCGGAAGAGCCCCTGGGCGCGGGCGTAGGCCTCGACGCGGGCCACGACCTCGTCGGGACGGCCGGTCATGCGCAGATAGCGAAGCGTCTCGTCGTCGATCGGGAAGAGCGTGGCCGTGGCGCCGAACTCGGGACTCATGTTGCTGATCGTGGCGCGGTCCGCCAGCCCCAGTCGAGAGAGCCCCGGGCCGTGGAACTCGACGAACTTGCCGACCACGCCGTGGGCGCGCAGCATCTCGGTCACGTACAGGACGAGGTCGGTGGCCGTCGCGCCCGCCGGCAGGTCGCCGTCGAGACGAAACCCGACCACGATCGGCATCGGCTGGTAGCACGGCTGGCCGAGCAGTGCCGCCTCGGCCTCGATGCCACCCACGCCCCAACCGACCACGCCGAGCCCGTTGATCATCGTCGTGTGCGAGTCGGTCCCGACCAGCGTGTCGGGCAACAGGACCCCGTCGCGCTCGGCGACCACGTCGGCCAGGAACTCCAGGTTCACCTGGTGGACGATCCCGGTTCCCGGCGGCACGACGCGGAAGTCGGCAAACGCCTGTTGCGCCCAGCGAAGGAGCGCATAGCGCTCGCCGTTGCGCTCGTACTCGCGCTCGACGTTGATGAGGAAGGCGGCGTCCGACCCGAACTGATCGACCTGCACGGAATGGTCGATGACGAGATCGGCAGGCACGAGCGGATTGATGCGGGCCGGGTCACCGCCCATCTCGGCAATCGCGTCGCGCATGGCGGCCAGGTCGACGACGCACGGCACGCCGGTGAAGTCCTGCAGGATCACGCGCGCCGGCATGAACGGCAGCTCCGCCTCGGCCGGCTGGGTCGGATCCCAGTGGGCCAGGGCGCGGACGTCGGCCGCGCTGACCAGCGCGGGCTGGGTCGCCGCGCCACGCAGCATGTTCTCGAGCAGGATCTTGACGGTGTACGGCAGCCGCTCGAGGTTCGGCGCGCCGGCCGCGTCGAGGCGGAAGTACTCGTAGGAGCGGTTCCCGACGAGCAGCGTGTCGCGCGCGCTGGCGGGATCGGGTGGGTGGGTCGTCACGGTCGCCTCCTTTCGGGCCGCCCCGCCCCCTGAGGCAGTGCGGCATCGGTCGAAGTTCGGCGCCGGACGGGTGCGCCCGTCCCGGGTCGAGAAGGTCACCAGTATACGACGCCTCGCGCCCGCGGCGACCCGCCGGCGCGGAGATACTGTGCGCATGACGCTCTCCGAGATCCTGCCGCTGCTCATCCCGCTCGTGGTCCTGCAGCTCATCCTCGTCGTCGCCGCACTCTACGATCTCACCCGTCCCGGGCGCCGAGTGCGAGGCGGCAACAAGCTGGTGTGGGGGTGCGTGATCGTGCTCGGCCAGCTCCTCGGCCCGCTGGCCTACTTCCTCATCGGCCGCGAGGACGCCTAGCCGGTGATGAGCGGCGGCGCCGCCATCGAGGTTCGCGGCCTGACGAAGCGGTACGGCCCGGTCGCGGCCCTCGACGGTCTCGACCTGACGGTGCCGGTCGGCACGGTGTTCGGGTTCCTCGGCCCGAACGGCGCCGGCAAGACGACGACGCTGCGCATCCTCACCTCGCTGGCCACCGCGACCGCCGGAAGCGCCACGGTCGCGGGCGTGACGATCGGGGACGGCGAGGCGAACCGGCGCGGCCTGATCGGCTATCTCGACCAGGCGCCGCGGTTCAACGGCTGGATGCACGGGCGCGAGCTGCTCGAATTCGTCGGCCGCCTGTCCGGCATCCGCGGCGCAGCCCTGCGCTCGCGGGTCGACGAGATGCTCGAGCTCGTCGGCCTGGCCGAGGCCGGCCGGCGCGCCATCGCTGGCTACTCGGGAGGCATGCGCCAGCGGCTCGGGATCGCCCAGGCGGTCCTGGCCCGCCCGCCCGTGCTGCTCCTCGACGAGCCGGTCAGCGCCCTCGACCCGGAGGGCCGCCACGACATGCTCGGCGTGATCCGCGCCCTGCGCGCGACCTCGACCGTGCTGCTCTCGAGCCACGTCCTCAACGACGTCGAGCGCGTCTGCGATCGCGTCGCGATCATCGACCGCGGTCGGCTGGTGACGGAGTCCGCGGTCGATGATCTGCTCGACCGGTTCGCCCAGCCGGTCTACCGGCTCGAGCCGGAGCCGTCGGCGGGCGACGCCCTCGCCACCTTCGCCGATGCGCTCCGCGGCGAGCCGTGGGTGACGGACGTGGAGCTCGGCTACGGGACCCTGCGGGTGGCCGTCACCGAGGACCCCGAGGCGGGCCAACGGCTGCTCGCCATGGTCGTCGGGCATCGGGTTCCGTTGCTGTCCCTCGAACGGGTGCGGCCGACCCTGGAGGACGTCTTCCTGCGCCTCACCGGCCGGCGCGACCATGGTGACGTGCCGTGATCGGCCTCGGCGTGCTCGTGTCGAAGGAGCTTCTCGAGCAGTGGCGCACGCGCCGCCTCGTGGTGCTGGTGGCCGTATTCGTTGCGTTCGGCATCGGGTCGCCGCTGCTGGCCCGCTACACGCCCGAGCTCATCGCCGCCTTTGCCGCCGACGAGGGCCTCGTCGTCGAGATGCCCCCGCCGACGACGGCCGATGCGATCGCCCAGTTCGTGCGGAACCTGGGTCAGACCGGGGTGCTGGCCGCCATCCTCCTGGCGATGGGCAGCGTGGCGACCGAGAAAGAGCGCGGCACCGCCGCGCTGTGGCTCACGAAACCCGCCTCGCGTGGCGCGTTCCTGGCGGCCAAGGCGCTCGGTGTCGGCGCCGTGCTGCTGGCAGGCATCGTCGGCGCGGGCATCGCGGGCTACGCGTACACCGTGATCCTGTTCGACCCGCCGTCTGCCCCCGGCTGGGCGGCGATGTGCGTGCTGCTGCTGCTCCAGATGACCGCCTACGCGGCGCTCACCTTCCTCGGCTCGACGCTCACCCGTTCGCCGCTGGCGGCGGCCGGCCTCGGCATCGCCGCGCTGACCGTGATCGCCATCGTCGGGGCACTGCCGGGGATCGGGGCCTGGACGCCCAGCGGCCTCGGCGAGGCGGCGGTGGCAGTGGCGGTGGCAGGCGACACGATCCCCGATGGGGTCGCGAGCTCGGCATTCGCCACCGGTGCACTCGCCGCGGCGGCGCTGGTCGCATCGTGGCTCGCCTTCCGGCGCCAGGAGCTGTGATCTAGGCGACCACTCCCGCCTCGGCCTCCGCGAGCGCCACGAGCGCCCGCAGTGCCACGTCGACCGGGTCGCGGCCGGCGGGAACCGGGATGCGGACCTGGTTGGACGCCGTGTCCGGCCGCAGGCCGGCCACCTGGAGCGCCACGCTCACGGCGCGCCGGTCCGGCAGCTTTGCCCACTTCAGCGTGACCTGGCGCTCCTCGGCGCGCACCTCCGGCACCCCGGCCGCCTCGGCCGCCATGCGGACCCGAACCGCCGTGAACAGGCCCTCGACCGGCTGCGGGATGGGGCCGTATCGGTCGCGCAGCTCGGTGCGCAGCGCGTCGGCATCGGCGTCGGAGCGGACCTTCGCGAAGCGGCGGTATGCCTCCAGCTTGCCGCCCGAGTCGGCGACGTATTGGTCGGGCAGGAACGCGGAGCCGGGCAGGTCGAGGCGAATCGGCGACGGCTCGGGCGCCGGCCGGCGGCCGCGGAGCATGTCGACCGCCTCGGCCAGCATGCGGGTGTACATCTCGAATCCCACCGCGGCCATGAAGCCGTGCTGCTCGGCGCCCAGGATGTTGCCGGCGCCGCGGATCTCCAGGTCGCTCAGCGCGATCTGGTAGCCGGCGCCCAGGTCGGATGCGCTGAAGATGGCGTGCAGCCGCTTGCGGGCGATCGGCGACAGGGGCATGCCGCGCCGATGGAGGAGGTAGGCGTGGGCGCGGCGGTCGGATCGGCCGACCCGCCCGCGCAGCTGGTAGAGCTGGGCCAGGCCGAACGTGTCGGCACGCACGATGATGATCGTGTTCGCGTTAGGGATGTCGAGCCCCGACTCGATGATCGTCGTGCACACCAGCACGTCCGACCGCCCGTCGCTGAAGTCGAGCATGACCCGCTCGAGCATGCCCTCGGCCATCTGGCCGTGGCCGATCGAGACGCGCGCGCCGGGCACCAGGCGGCGTACCCGCTCGGCCGCCGCCTCGATCGTCTCGACCCGGTTGTGGACGTAGAACACCTGCCCGCCGCGGTCGATCTCGCGGCCGATGGCGTCGCGTACCAGCCCGTCGTCATCCTCGGCGATGCGCGTCTGGATCGGCAGACGTGCCTCCGGAGGCGTCTCGATGACGCTCAGGTCGCGAATGCCGACGAGCGACAGGTGCAGCGTGCGCGGGATCGGCGTGGCCGACAGCGTCAGCACGTCGACCTCGCGGCGCATGGCCTTGATGCGCTCCTTGTGCGAGACCCCGAAGCGCTGCTCCTCGTCGACCACCAGCAGGCCGAGATCGGCGAAGGCGATGTCCTTCGACAGCATCCGATGCGTCCCGATCAGCACGTCGACCGTGCCATCCGCCACGCGCTCGACGATCTGCTCCTGCTGCTTCCTGGAGACGAACCGGCTCAGCATGGCCACCCGCAGCGGGAAGGCGGACAGGCGCCGCTCGAAGGTGCCGAGGTGCTGCTGGGCGAGCACCGTGGTCGGCACCAGCACCGCGACCTGCTTGCCATCCTGGACGGCCTTGAACGCGGCCCGCAGCGCGACCTCGGTCTTGCCGTAGCCGACGTCGCCGACGACGAGGCGGTCCATCGGGCGCCGGCGCAGCATGTCGGCCTTGACCTCCTCGATGCTGCGCGCCTGGTCGGGCGTCTCGGTGTACGGGAAGCTCTCCTCGAGCTCGCGCTGCCACGTCGTGTCCGCGCTGAAGGCGAAACCCGGGGCCGACTCGCGCGCGGCGTAGATCTCGATGAGCTCGCGCGCCAGGTCGCCGACCGCGCGCCGCACCCGCGACTTCGTGCGCTCCCAGTCGGTGCCGCCCAGCCGGCTCAGCGCGGGCGCCGGGCCGCCGGCGTAGCGCGTGATGCGACCGATCTGGTCGGCCGGCAGGAAGATCTTGTCGGTGCCGGCGAAATCGAGCTGCAGGTACTCCTTGACGTCGGTGCCGAATGTGCGTTGCGTCATGCCGACGTAGCGCGCGATGCCGTGGTCGACATGGACCACGTGGTCGCCCGGGGTCAGCTTGCCGATCAGGTCGCGCGTCACGACGCGCTTGCCGCTCGTCAGGCGCCGCACGCGGGTCGCGCCGAACAGCTCGCGGTCGGTGAGGAGCAGCAGCCCGCTCGGCCCGTGCGCCATGCCGGCCGAGAGCGAGCCATGGACCAGGCCGATGTCCCCGGGCTCGGGCAGCGCGCGCAGCTCGGCCGCCGCGGCCGTGGGGCGGCCCGACTCCTCGAGCAGCTCGCCCACGCGGCTGGCCTGGTCGGTGGTCACCACCACCCGCTGCCCGCGGCTCGCCAGCTCGATCAGCCAGGCGCCTGCCCGCTCGGCGCGGCCCGGCAGCGGGGGCGCGGCGGCATAGCCGGCATCCGCTCCGGCTCCATCGTCGAGCTGCTCGGCGGCCAGGGCGCGCAGCCGATCGAGCGTCGCGAGGGCCTGGTAGGGCGGAGGCCACGTGGCGGGGAGCTCGCCGGACGTCACCAGGCCGGCGAGCCGGTCGGCGGCCTGCCGATCGAGGTCGGCGGCCAGCGACGCCAGCTCTTCGCGGTCGGTCAGCACGAGGTGCGCCGATGCCGGGACGTGGTCGGCCGCCGGGCCGGCCGCCAGGAGCGCGGCCCACGTCTCGGCCGCCTCTCCCAGGTCGCCCTGCTCCAGGCGCGCCACGTCCTCGAGCAGCTGCTCCGACATCGGGCCGGGCGCCCCGGCGATGGCCCGCTCCCACGCGCCGGGCGGCAGGAACTCTGATGCCGGCAGCAGGTCCACCTCGGCCATGCGCCGGCGCGAGCCCTGGGTCATGGGGTCGAAGGCGCGGATCGACTCGACCTCGTCGCCGAACAGCTCGACGCGCAGCGGATCGCCGACGCCGGGCGGCCACACGTCGACCAGGCCGCCGCGGTGGGCGAACTCGGCGATGCCGGTGACCTCGACGACCGGGTCGTACCCACCCGCCACGAGCGCGGCGAGCAGGTCCCGCTGGCCGATGCGCTCGCCCACGCGAACGCGCGTTCGCGCGGCCCGCAGCTGCTCGGGGCTCAACGTCCGCTGTACGAGGGCCAGGAGCGGCGCGACGAGGACGAGGTTGCGCATCGTGGCCAGGTCGGCCAGGACGCTGAGGCGCTCTGCCGACTCGTCGTGCTCGGGCAAGGCGCGCTCGAGCGGCAGCGCCGCTCGCTCGGGCAGGGTGCGCAGGTGCGCCGCCCCGACCCAGGCGGCCAGGTCATCGGCGAGCCGATGCGCCTCCTCGTCGGTGCGCGTCACGACCACCAGCGCATGCCTGGCCGCCAGGGCCGCGCGGCGAGCCGCCAGGTGGCCTGCCCGCGCCGCGGCGGGCACACGAAGGACGCCCGATTCCGGCACATGGGGCCGAAGGGCGTCGACGAGCGCTGCGACGCGGCGATCGCCGCCGCGTGACGGGGACATGGAAGCAGCCATGGTAGCGGCCCGCGACGGCGCGAGCGGGAGCGCTACTCGTCGACCTCGATGCCGTTGAACGCGTTCATCGCCTCGTCGATCCCGTCGCGCAGCCATCGCTCGGCGGCATCGGCGCCGACGGCGACCATCTCGTCGGCATGCCCCCGCTCGTCGGGCCGGAACGTGGCGAGCACGTGACTCGCCGCCTCGCCCGCCCGTCCGACCCCGATCCGCAGCCGGTTGAACTCGTTCGTGCCGAACGTGTCGATGATGTCGCGCAGGCCGTTGTGGCCGCCGGCCGACCCGGATCGGCGCAGCCGGATGCGACCCAGGGGCAGGTCGATGTCGTCGGCCACCACCAGCAGGTGGCTGCCGGGGACGACGTCCGTCTGGCGCAGGGCGGCGCGCAGCGGACCGCCGGAGCGGTTCATGTAGCGCATCGGCTTGACGAGCAGCACGGCCTCCTCGAGGTCCGGACGCCGGACCTCGAGCACTGCCGCGCCGTCCCTGAGGCGGCCCTGGCCGGTCGCGCCCCAGCGGTCGGCCAGCAGGTCGACCACCCGGAAGCCGACGTTGTGGCGCGTGAGCCGATAGCGCTCGCCCGGGTTGCCGAGCCCCGTGATGACCTTCATGCCGCGCCCGATGCTACCCGGCCGCACGGGTCAGGCGCGCTCGTAGGCCTCGCGCAGCCAGCCGATGAGCTCGTCGTCCAGGCCCGACGGGTCGGCGATCCGAACCCGGTGGGTCGCCATCCCGCTCGTCGGCTTCAGCCGATCGGTCGGCTCCCTGGGTTGTCGATCCATCGACGCTCAGGCCCGTTGCCGGGTCGACAATACGCCCGGCACGCCGCCGCTATCCTCCAGCGGTGAGAAGCGACGTCGTCGTCATCGGAGGGGGGATTGTCGGCTGCGCCGCCGCTGCCATCCTCGCCGATCGCGGCGCGCGGGTCATCCTCGTCGAGCGCTCGGCCATCGGGGCGGGCGCCTCGGGGCGCAACCTCGGCGCCATCCAGCATCCGATCGACGCAGTGCTCGCCGGCCTCTATCACGACAGCCTGACGCGCTACCTCGCCCTCGCCGATGCGTCCGACGCGTTCAGCATGCCGGCCGCCCCGGTCGGGCTGCTGCTCCTCAACCGCGACCCCGACGCCGCCGCCGCGCAGGCGGCCCGCCTCGCCGCGTCGCTGCCCGACCTTCGGCCGCTGCTGCTGACGCCCGACGAGGTCGTCCTGGCCGAGCCATCGCTGCGTCACGGTCCGGCTGCGGTGCGCCTGGCCACCGGCTACCCGATCCCGCCGGCGTCGGCCACGATGGCGTGGGCTCGCCTGGCCGAGGAGCGCGGCGCGCGCATCAGGATCGGCTCGGCGGCACGCCCGGCGCTCGAGGCCGGCGCGGCCGTCGGCGTCACGCTCGACGACGGGAGCACCATCGGCGCCGATGCGGTCCTCGTCGCCGGCGGCCCATGGACGCCTGACCTGGTCGACCCCGAGGGGTGGGGCCGCATCAGCGCGACGTGGGGCGTGACCGTGCAGGTGCGGCTCGACGGCGACGCGCCCCGTCACATCGTGGAGGAGGACGAGATCGACACGATCAACCGGGCGGCCACGGCCACCGAGCGCGCGGCGCTGGCCGGGGGCGAGATCGACCCGCCCTCGCTCTTCAGCCTGGCCAGCGCGGGCGGGGTGAGCACCCTGGGATCGACCTTCCTGCCCTCCGAGCCGGATCCCGCGCGGATCGCGCCGCTTCTCCTGCGCCGTGCCGCCGAGTTCCTGCCGCTGATCCAGGGCGCCGAGGTGCTCGAACGCCGGATGTGCGCGCGGCCGCAGTCGGTGGACGGCCGGCCGTTCATCGGGCCGGTGCCCGACGTGACGGGCCTGTTCGTATGCGCCGGCCACGGACCGTGGGGCATCAGCACCGGCCCGGCATCGGCCGCCATGGCGGCGCGCGCGATCCTGGACGGGACCGCGCCCCCGCCGGAGCTCGCGGCCGGCCGACCGGCCTGACGCCCGATCGCGGCATTGTGCAACGTGCACATGGCTGCAACCCATCGGCAACCCGGTCGCACTCGCACCGGTGCCGATCGGCCTCCTAGGCTACCTGCACAAGACAGCCATCCCCGACGCAGGAGCCCTCGATGCCAGAGATCAACGCCGGAGACACCGCCTGGGTCCTCACCAGCACCGCGCTGGTCATGCTCATGACGCCAGGCCTTGCCCTGTTCTACGGCGGACTCGTCCGCCGCAAGAACGTGCTGTCCACGATCATGCACAGCTTCTTCATCCTCGGTCTCGTGAGCGTCACCTGGGTTCTGTGGGGCTACACGCTGGCCTTCGGACCGGACACCGGGCTGGGCCTCATCGGCGGCCTCGACTGGCTGGCGCTGGAGGGCGTCACCGGCGAGCCGTCGGACGTCTACGCCACAACCGTCCCCCACCTCGCCTTCATGGCGTTCCAGATGATGTTCGCCATCATCACGCCGGCCCTCATCAGCGGCGCCTTCGCCGAGCGCAAGCGCTTCAAGGCCTTCGTCCTGTTCGCCGTCGCGTGGGCGACCTTCGTCTACGCGCCGATCGCGCACTGGGTCTGGTCGCCCGACGGCTGGCTGTTCGGCCTCGGCGTGCTCGACTTCGCGGGTGGCACCGTGGTCCACCTGTCGAGCGGCATCGCCGCACTGGTGGCCGCGCTGTTCATCGGGCGGCGCACCGGACTGGTCCAGCCCGCCACCGAGCCGCACGACGTGCCGATGACCGTCCTCGGCGCCGGCCTCCTGTGGTTCGGCTGGTTCGGCTTCAACGCCGGGTCGGCGCTGGGCGCCAACGGCATTGCCGCCACCGCCTTCGTGACCACCAACACCGCCGCCGCGATGGCCGCCATCACGTGGGTCACCATCAGCTGGCTCCACAAGGGCACGCCGTCGGTGCTCGGTGCGGCGATCGGCGCCGTGGCCGGCCTGGTGGCCATCACCCCGGCCGCCGGCTACGTGAGCCCGGCCGCAGCGGTCCTCATCGGCCTCGGCGTCGGCGTCCTCTGCTACGGCGCGGCCCAGCTGCGCCTGCGGGCGCGAGTCGACGATGCGCTCGACGTGTTCGCCGTCCACGGCGTCGGCGGCGCGTTCGGGGCCGTCGCGACCGGCGTCTTTGCCAGCACGGCGATCAATGCCGCCGCCTTCGATGGCCTGCTCGCCGGCAACGCCGGCCAGGTCCTCACCCAGCTCATGGCCGTCGTGGTGGTCGGCGCATTCTCCGCCGTCATGACCGCCGCCATCCTCTTCCTCGTCAACCTCGTGACGCCGATCCGGGTTGCCGGCGACGTCGAGGAGACCGGACTCGACCTCGCCCAGCACGGCGAGATCGCCTACCAGCCGTAACCGATCCACCAAGGAGACGAACCGATGGTCATCGCAGCACTCCTCAGCTTCGGCGCTCTGCTGGTCGCCTGGATCTTCGCGCCGAACGAGCGTTCGCCGGAGCCAACCGTCATCGGTGCTGAGGTCGAGGCGCTCCCCGTCGCCGCCTAGCGCTCCCCCTGCTTGGGGCCCGGTCCGGCACTCGCGCCGGGGCCCCTGGCGGTGGCGTCCGGATTCAGCTCCCGGTCGTGACCGCGTGGCCGGAGCGGTCGAAGAGAGAGCCCGGCTGCCAGGGCACCTCGCGGTGGCGCCGATGGAGGATGGCGAGCACCTCGTGCTCGAGCCGGCGCATGCGCTCCTCCTCGTCGATCTCGGCGTGGTCGTGGCCGAGGAGATGGAGGGTGCCGTGGATGGCGAGCAGGACGAGCTCCTCGACCACGCCCCAGTCCCCGTCGGCGGCCTGCCGAAGCGCCTGCTCGAGGTCGATCACCACGTCGCCGAGCAGGAGCGGGCCGGGGGGCGAGACGCCGTCGTCATCGGTCAGGTGCGACTGCCGGCCGTCGAGCGACCACTCGTGGAGCGGGAAGGAGAGCACGTCGGTCGGCCCACGCTCGCCCATGTGGTCGAAGTTGAGGCGCTCCATCTCGGCGTCGCCGCACAGGGTGAGCTCGACCTCGGTGTCGTCGCGCCCGAACGCCAGGCGGACGGTCTCGCACACAGCCGACTCCAGGAGGTCCCGGGCGGCGTCGGTCTCGAGCGGCTCGACCGCGTTCGCGACGCGATCGGGCCCGATGCGGTCGTGGAAGGTGACCGAGCAGCCCATGGCCGGACCATCGTAGCCGCCTCGGGCTCAGGGACTCAAGCGTGGGCGATGGACTCGGCATGCCGCGGGCGCATATACCGGCCAAGCAGTGGCCCGACATGCCCTCCGGGAGTGCATCGGCCATCCCGACGGCCCCTGATTGGCCGGCACATTCGGCGCGTGAGTCCGGCAGTCACGATGTGGCCGATACACGCACGGGCGGCATCCGGCATGCCGCTGCCGCGCAGGCGTCAGGCCTGCTCGCGCGCCTGGTCCAGGGGGAGGACGTTGTCGGGGTACTTGATGCGCGAGTGGTACATCCCCAGCAGCTGGCCGACGAAGGCCTCCTTGATCTGGGTGATGTTCTTCAGGGTCAGCTCGGCGTCGTCGAGCTGGCCATCCTCCAGGCGCGCGTCGACGATGCGGTCGACCATGCCGCGGATGCTCTCCTCGTCCTTCTCGTCGAGCGAGCGCACCGAGGCCTCGACGCCGTCGGCGAGCATGATGATCGCCGCCTCGCGACTCTGTGGCTTCGGCCCCGGGTAGCGGTACACCCGCTCGGTGACGAGGTCCACGCGACCGGCAACCTCCCGCAGCGCCTTCTGGTGGAAGTAGGTCATGACGCTCGTCCCGTGGTGCTGCGGGATGTAGCCGATGATCTGCACCGGCAGGCCGTGCTCGTAGCCGAGGTCGATCCCGTCGCGGATGTGACCGGCGATGATCCGCGCGCTGGTCTCGGCGTTGAGGTCGTCGTGGATGTTGTGCGCGCCGGCCTGGTTTTCGATGAAGGCGAGCGGGTTCTTCATCTTGCCGATGTCGTGGTAGTAGGCGGCCACGCGCGCCAGCAGCGGATCGGCGCCGATCGTCTCGGCCGCGCGCTCGGCGAGGTTGCCGACCATGACGCTGTGGTGGTACGTGCCCGGCGTCTCGAGCAGCAGGCGCCGCAACAGCCGGTTCGACGGGTTCGCCAGCTCGAGCAGCTGGAACACGGTCATGATCCCGAACACGTTGCCGAGCAGGGTGAAGCTGCCGACCGCAAGGATCACGGACAGGAAGGCGTTCACGATGCCGACCAGGCCCAGCTGGATGATGCCGACCAGCTCGCGCTCGCCGAGCAGGCCGAACGCAACGAGCACGGCGACGTTCGTGATCGACAGCGCCACGAAGACGCGCACGAAGGCGTTGAGTCGTTCCGCGCGGGTGATCGTCAGCAGCGAGACCATCCCGCCGGCGAGGACGTACACCGCCGGCTCCAGCGCGTCGCCGTTCATGACGCCGGCAAGCACGGCCAGCCCCACCGCCAGCGCCGCGCCGGCCGACGGGCGCAGCAGGATGCCGATGAGCAGCACAGCGGCCGACGTCGGGACGGCGAACGCCCACAGCGTCCGGTCCGCGGCGATCCGGATCGCGACGGCCGACACGACGAGGGCGAGGAAGAAGAGCAGGACCGATCGCCGCCGGTGCCAGATCTCCGGCTCGAAGCGCCACAGGTAGCCGACAAGCAGGCCGGCGACGATCACGCCGAGCAGCGCGTTGCCGACCACGGTGCCGGCCTGCACGCGCGGGCGGGTCAGCCCCAGCTCCTCGAGCGCCTCGAAGTCCTCGACCGTGATCGGGTCTCCGACGCGCACGATCGTCTCGCCGACGCTCACCGTCACCTGGACGGGAGGCACCTCGGCGCGCGCGCGGTCTCGGGCGCGCTCGGTCTCGGCGACGTCGATCACCACGTTCGGTTCGACCAGCTCGGCCGCGAGGGCGCCCGCCAGGGAACGCTCCGGGTCGGGCAGGTCGAGGGTGACCAGCTCCCGGACGGCGGCGCGGGCCTCGGCCAGCCGCTCCTCCTCGATCGAATCGGCCAGGATGGACTGCAGCGCCGAGCGCGCCGCGGCCGCGACGGCATCCCAGCGCGGCCGCGCCATGCCGGCGACCAGCTCGCGGTCGGCCGGCCCGATCTGCGGCACATCAGAGGCAAGGCGCGCGCTCACGTCGGCGCCGACCAGGCTGCCGCCGTCGCGCAGTTCGAGGATGCGCGTCACGCGCCGCCCGATCATGTCGAACGCGACCAGCTGGTCCTCCTGGTTGTCGGCCGGCGGCTCGATCAGCTCCGTGACCGGCTGGACGGTCTCCGCGGCCTCGTCGCGCGCCGCGAGGGTGGCGCTGGCCGAGTCGAACGTGGTGTCACGCTGGGCCCGGATGTCGCGCTCGGCGATCTGGCCGACCTCCAGGTTCTCCTGGCCGAGGGTGATGTTCGCCGACAGGATCAGGAACAGCGCCGCGGCGACAAGCCCGGCGACGATGAGCGCGCGCCACAGCATCTGGTTGCCGGCTCGCCGCGCCTCGCTCAGGGTCCGTGGGATGAACATCGGTAGCGCCCTAGCCGGCCAGCAGGCGGCGGACGCTGTCGCTCACCACCCGCCCGTCGGCCCGTCCCCTCGTCTGCTGCGAGAGTCGGCCCATCACGCGGCCGAGGTCGGCAGGGGCAGAGGCACCAGTCTCGGCGATCGCCGCGCGCGCGAGCGCCTCGACCTCGGACTCGGTCAGCTGCTGGGGCAGGAACTCGGCGAGGATGGCGGCCTCCGCTTCCTCGGCCGCGGCGCGATCCTCGCGGCCGGCGTCGCGGAAGGCGGTGATGCTCTCGCGGCGCTGCTTGACCTGCTTCGTCAGGACGTCGACGACGTCGTCGTCGCTCAGCTCGGCGCCACGCGCGATCTTCAGGTTGTGGGCAGCAGCCATCACCATCCGCAGCGTCTGGGTGCGCTGGTCGTCGCGTGCGCGCATGGCGTCACGCATGGCGGACTCGATCCGCGCCGATAGCGACAGGGGGGCATCGGTCTCCGGCGTCATGGGACTGGATGACTCCTCAGGTGCGCCGGGGCC
>CAYVCE010000166.1:0-6033 GCA_964449915.1 uncultured Steroidobacteraceae bacterium
CTGACGAGGTACGGGTCGCGGTCGAGGGCCAGGAACGGCGCGATCTCGCGCACCCGCTCCTCGATGTCGCGCCGGAAGAGGATCTGCGACTCGTCGGTCAGCTGGCCGCTGATGAGCAGGTTGAAGTCGCCGAAGCGCAGCGCGAACAGGGCGCGCGTCACGAGGTTCCCGATGCCGACGCCCGTCGTGCCGTCCCACGTGGTCGTGGCGCCGGTATCGGCATCGGCGTCGCCGCCGGTCTCGAGCGGGTAGTCGAACTCGTCGGTGGTGGTGCCGGTCACGACGTACGTGTCGGTGGCCTCGCCGAAATAGATGCGCGGCTCGCCGACCGGCAGCTGCGGCTCGCGGTTGATGCCGCTGACGAGGTAGTCGGGCGTGCCCTGCTCGGTGACCGCGTCGACCGGGACGGCGGTGATGCCGTAGCCGTGGGTGTAGACGAGGCGCTCGTTCGTCCAGGTGCGGGCGTTGTCGGCCAGCTTCTCGACGTCGAGCTCACGGGCGCTGAGCATGATCTGGCGCTGCTCGTCACCGATCGTGTAGCGGTCGATATCGACGTCGAGGAAGTCGTAGTAGCGACGCAGGATCTGGTCCTGCCCGAAGGTCGTCAGCAGCGGCCGGTAGTCCCACAGTCGCAGGTTGTCGATGGTGGCCGCGTCGTTGGCGAACACGGTGCGCGTGAGCTCCTGCTCGCCGGTGAACTGGCGCTGCTCGATGGCGTCGAGGTCGAACGCCGCGCGCGTCGCAGCGATGTGGTTGACCAGGTACGGCCGCTCGACCTCGAGCTCGTTCGGGTTGACCTGGACGGTCTGCACGAAGGTCGGGTACACGCCGCCGACCAGCACCGACAGGACGAGCCAGGCGCCGGCGGCGAGCGCCAGCAGCCACAGGGTCCGGAACCAGGTGTTGAGCACCAGGATGGTGGCGGCCGCAAGCGCCACGACGGTGAGGATCACGTACGCCGGCAGCCGCGCGTTCATATCGGTGTAGAGCGCCGCGTGGACCGAGTCGTTCGGCCCGCCGACCGCGTACGCCAGCTCGGCAATGTCGAGCTGATAGCCCCCGGCGATGACGGCCAGCAGCAGGGCGCCGATGACCGACAGGTGCGCTCGCACCGGTGCGCTGAGATGGAACTGCCAGCGCAGCGCGCGCGCCGCGTAGGTCCCCAGCGTCAGCAGGCCGACGATGATCAGCGTGGTCGAGGCCCAGCCGAGCAGGAAGCGCCAGAACGGCAGGTCGAACACGTAGGAGCCGATGTCGCGGCCGAGGGTCGGATCGGTCCGCCCCCATTCACCGCCGTTGAGGAACAGCAGGACGGTCTCCCAGTTGCCGCTCCAGGCCGCTCCCGAGCCGAGGGACAGCAGGACGGCCACCACGGTCAGGCCGACGCCGATGATCCCCGAGGCGTCCGGCATCTCCATCCCGCCCAGCTGGCGCACCGGCGCCTGCGGCACGATGCGGCGTGCCAGCCAGATGCTGAGCAGCGCGGGCACCAGCATGGCGACGAAGCCGATCCCGAACAGCGCCACCTGCGCCCACAGCCGCGTGGTCAGCACGTCCCGTCGACCGAGCTCTCCGTACCACATCACATCGGTGATGAGGTTCACCGAGCCGCCCAGCAGGCCGAGCACGACCAGCAGCAGGAAGAACCCGCCGCCGATGAGCAGGTAGCGCCGCCATGGAATGTCGCCGCCGCCGGCGACAGGCGGGAAGACGCGCCCGCCACCGTTGCCGCCACTGCCGCCGTCGTCGGTCCTGTTGCCGCCGCCGGCTCGCCGTCGCCGGCGACCTTCGCCGATGGGCGTCACGTCGCGCTCCGACCGCTCGCGCGGCCCGAGCGGTCGACCCTCGCGCTGCGCGTCGGCCTCCGCCTGGCGACGCTGCAGCTCGTCGAGGAGCTTGTCGAACCAGCTGGACATGTCCGGTGATCCTACCCGCCGTGGGCTCGAGACGTACGATCGCCCCATGCAGCTCGCCGGCGCCGCTGCCGGAGCCGCCCGAGCGCGTCCACGTCTTCACCTCGGAGGCGCCGGCATGGGCACGACCGCCGTCGGGTCCGCAGGACGTGCAGGTCGAACGCAACACGAACGAATCGATCGAGGGCTGGCATCGCCGCAACGGGCTCCTCGACGCCGAGTGACGGCGGGGGCAGCTCGGCCTGGCGTGCGGCGTGAGCTGCGGTCAGGATCGACCGTCCAGGTGGGCGAGGACGGCGAGGACGCGTCGGTTGTCGTCGGGGTGCTCCTCGAGGCCGAGCTTCGAGAAGATCGTCGCGACCTGGGCCTCGACAGTCTTGACGGAGATCGAGAGGCGATCGGCGACCGAGCGGTTCGAGCGGCCCTCGGCGACGAGTGACATCACGTCGCGCTCTCGGGGCGTCAGGACCGCGAGCCGCTCCTGGGTCGTGCGGCTCCGGATCACCTCGTCGATGACGGCGGGATCGACCGCCGATCCGCCGGCCACCACGCGCATCGCCGCGTCGAGCAGCTCGGTGGCATCGGCGATTCGGTCCTTCAGCAGGTAGCCGACGCCGCCGGCGCCGCCGGCGAGCAGCGTCAACGCGTACTCGGGCTCGAGGAACTGGGAGAGCATGAGCACGCCGACCCGCCCGCCGTACGCGTCGCGGATCTTCACCGCGGCGCGCAGGCCGGCGGTGTCCGAGGGTGGCATCCGGATGTCGATGACGGCGAGATCCGGGACGAGCTCGTCGACGAGCGATAGGAGCTCATCCGCCGATCGCGCCTGGCCGACGATGCTGGCGCCACCGGCGCTGAGGATCCTCACCACGCCCTCCCGGATCACTGCCGAGTCGTCGGCCACGATCACTCGCATGGCAGCCAGACCTTCAGCTCGGTCCCGAAGCCTTGAGGGCTGTCGATGTGGATCCGGCCGTTCACGGCGCGCACGCGATCCCGGAGTCCGGCGATCCCGGATCCCTCGGCAGGATCGGCACCGCCGATCCCGTCGTCTCGGACCACGACCGCGAGGCCACCGTCGCGCCGCTCGACGCTCACCTCGGCGCGGGTTGCGCGTGCGCTGCGGGCCACGTTGGTGAGCCCCTCGGCGACGACGTAGTAGGCCGTCACCTCGGTCTCCTGCGGAACGCGTCCGTCGAGGTCGACGCGAAGGTCCACCGGCACGGGGGACCGGCGCGCGAGCGTCGCGAGCGCCGGCCCGAGGCCGGCCTCGGCGAGGATGGTGGGATGGATGCCGCGGGCCAGCTCGCGCAGCTCGTTGATCGCGTCGCGCAGCTCCGTCGCGGTCTCCTCGAGCTTGTGGACGAGGGCTTCCGGCTGGATCCCCTCCATGAGCCGGGCTTCCTCGAGCCTGATCGCGATCCCCGTGAGGTGCTGCTGGGCGCCGTCGTGGAGCGCTCGCTCGATGCGCCGGCGCTCGGCATCGCCGGCCGCCACCAGGCGCGCCCGCGAGGCGCGCAGCTCGGCCAGCTGGGCCGTGAGCATGTCGGCGAGCTCGCGGTTCTCGATGTATGCCGCGAGCGCCGCGTCGAGCTCTCCGGACGCGTCGCCATTGGCGAGCCGCCCCGCCAGGGCGGGCAGCGGTCCGCGAGCCGAGCGGAGGCGCAGCGCGCCGAACAGGAAGGCGAGCGGCACGATCGCTCGCCCGGCGGGGACGAGCCAGCCCGTGAAGCCGCTGATGTCCTCCGGGATCGTGAGCAGCGAAGTGCCGAAGGCGGTGAACCAGGCGGTGTCGCCGGCCTCCACGGCCGCGAAGAGCATCGCGATCACCGATGCCGCGATCACCGGACCGATCACTGAGCGCTCGAGCGAGCGGCTCATGGCCAGCCGGCGAACCGACAGGCCCGCGACGCAGATGACCGCTGCGACGACGACGGCGCTCGCCCACAGCTCGACCGCCTCGAATGCGACACGGTTCTCGAAGATGGCGAACGGGTTCGACGGCCCATCCGGGAACACGTCGGGATAGGACCGAGGCGGGTCCTGGAGGAGCAGGCGCGCTCCGCTCCGGAGCGCGAAGGCCGACAGGAGGACAGCCAGCGTCACCCGGCCCGCCCGGCCGAGCCGATCGGCCGGGAACGTCAGGGCCAGCAGTGCGAGGGCGACGTCGTAGTAGCCCTCGAACGCGTACCCGAGCGCCCAGAACGGCTCGATCCCGGTCGGGCTGTAGCCGCCCAGGGACCACAGTGCAGCGGAGAGGACCAGGACCGGTCCTGTGCGGGAGGTGGGCCGCCGATGCCAGGCGATCGCGCCGGCCACCAGGAACAGCAGCGCGAGCGACGTTTCCAACACGAGGAATGTGAGCGGTGCGCCCGCGGCGATGTGAACATAGTGCGTCAGCAGCACGAACAGGCCGACGACGCTGATCGAGAGCCACGCGCCGACGGCGACTGAAGCCCGTTCCTGGGACATGGGCCGCATCGTTACATAGCCCTATCGACCTGCCTATGGGGAAAGCCCTCGACGACTTCGCGGGATTCCACCGATGCACGCGCGACCCGGCTGCCCGGAAAGTCGATCGGACCGCATCCAGCAGGAGAAGGGAATGTCACTCGCACGCATCGGCGCAACGGCCAGGTCCACACGGCCATCACGCGGCGGCTCGGGGGCGGGCCTGCAGCGGAGCGGCGCCGCCGCAGTTGTCCTCCTGCTGGTCGCCAGTTGCGCGTCGCCAGCCGTATCCACCACCCCGTCGGCTTCGCGGAGCACCCCCAACCCACCATCGGAGTCGGCTGCCCCGATCGCGAGCGGTCCACCCACGACCCAGCTGGAGGACGCGGCCACCTTCGATGTCACGGTTGAGGTCGCGCCGGACTGGCCGACCCTCCTGGATGACTCGCTGTGGGTGCTCGCCCCCGACGGCCCCGAGCCCGCGGTCGTCCGGCTCGACCCGACGTCGGGCACCGAGCAGGCGCGGATCCCCCTCCCCGGAGGGTTCTGCGAGGCCATCGCGTCCGGATTCGGCAGCATCTGGGCATGCACGCCCGACGGCATCGCCCGCATCGACCCGGCCACGAATGCGATCGTGGCCTCGGTCGCCTTCCCGACGCCGGAGTTCTATGGTCGACCGGCCGTGACCGAGGACGCGGTCTGGGCGATGAGCGGCGAGATCGTGCCGACCGACCTGGTGCGCATCGATCCCGCG
This sequence comes from uncultured Steroidobacteraceae bacterium, assembly GCA_964449915.1. Classification (GTDB taxonomy): domain Bacteria; phylum Chloroflexota; class Limnocylindria; order QHBO01; family QHBO01; genus JACDBZ01. Next base: position 5,119 of record CAYVCE010000166.1, read on the forward strand.
ACGAACGCCGTGACCGCGACCTACCCTCTCGGGCACACCATCGCTCGGCTGGCCTATGGCTTCGGCTCCCTGTGGGCCACGGCCCCGAGGGACGGCCTGCTGCTGCGCATCGACCCGAGCAGCGGTGCAGTCGAAGAGGCGGCGTCGGATCTCGTGGCCCCGTGGGTGGTGGCGACCGGGGCGGGACGGGTGTGGGTCGGGCTTCAGGGACTCGGCACCGACGAAGACCCCGACCCGTCTGTCCCCGACCTGTTCCGATACGCACCGGAAAGCCAGGAGGGTGAGTTCCTGGACTTCGACCTGCGCCCGGAGAGCATCGGCGACATCGCCGTGAACGACGAGGCCGCGTGGATCCAGGCCATCGGCCCGTTTCTCATGCGTCTCGACCCGGAGAGCGCAGCGATCGAGTCCACCGTCAGCTCAGACCTCGGCACCGGGGCACTCGTGGTCTCCGACGAGGCCCTGTGGATGACGCTGTGGAGGGCGGACGCGGTCGTCCGGATCGACCCGTAGGGCGCGTCACTCCCACTCGATCGTGGCCGGGGGCTTGGAGCTGATGTCGTAGACGACGCGGTTGACGCCGGGCACCTCATTGACGATCCGCGAGCTGATCCTGGCCAGCACGTCGTACGGCAGCCGCGCCCAGTCGGCGGTCATCCCGTCGTCACTGGTCACGGCCCGCACGGCCACCACGTTGGCGTAGGTGCGCCCGTCGCCCATGACGCCGACGCTCCGAACGGGCGTGAGGATCGCGAAGGACTGCCACAGGGACCGATACAACCCGGCGGCCTTGATCTCGTCGATCACGATCCAATCGGCCTCGCGCAGCGTGTCGAGCCGCTCAGCGGTCACCTCGCCGATGATCCGGATCGCCAGCCCGGGCCCGGGGAAGGGCTGGCGCTGGACCATCGCCTC
>CAYVCE010000167.1:0-2691 GCA_964449915.1 uncultured Steroidobacteraceae bacterium
CGTTCCACGGGAAGCTGGCGCACGCCAGCGCCGACCCCTGGCTCGGTCGCAACGCGCTCGACGCGATCGTGCTGCTGTACTCGATGGTCGCCCAGTGGCGGCAGCACCTGAAGCCTCGCGAGCGCGTGCACGGCATCATCACCCACGGAGGCGCCGCGCCGAACATCGTGCCCGACCTGACCAGCGGCCGCTGGTTCCTGCGGACGCCGATCGACGAGGATCTCGACCCGATGATCGAGCGCTTCCGGGAGATGGCCGCGGCGGCCGCAGCGGCGACGGGGACGACGGTCGTGGTGACCGAGGCGCCGAATCGCATGCGGACGATGCTCAACAACCAGGTCCTGCTGGAGATCTGGCGGCGGGAGCTCGAGGCGGCCGGCTGGCAGGACGGGCCGATCGACGTGAACGCAGGCAGCACCGACATGGCCAACGTCAGCCACGAGGTTCCGACCATCCACCCGATGATGGCCATCGCCCCCGAGGGCACCCCCGGCCACTCGCGCGAGTTTGCCGAGCACGCCGGCGGCGCCGATGGTGATGCGATGCTGCCCGTCGCGATCCGCGTGCTTGCCGCCACGGGGGTCGAGCTCGTCGAGCGGCCGGAGCTGGTGGAGCGCGCCTGGGCCGAGCTGACCGCCGCGGGCGGCGGAGACCGGCGGAGGCGGCCCGGCTGAGCGACATCCTCGCCGGCCAGCCGACGGACGCGGAGCAGCTGGCCGAGATCTACGACCTCGAGCACGACGCGATCGAAGAGGACCTCGCGTTCTACCGCGAATGGGCGAGACGGTCGCCCGGAAGCGTCATCGACCTCGGCTGCGGCTCGGGACGCCTGTTCGAGGCGCTGCTCGCCGGCGGTGCCACGCGGATCGTGGGCGTCGACGGCTCGCCGGCGCTCCTTGCCCGCGCCGAGCAGCGCATCGAGCGCCACGCCAGCCTGCGCGATGCGCGTGCTGCCGGACGCATCGAGCTGGCGGTCGGCGACGTGCGGCGCGCGCGGCGGGCGGATCGGTTTGCGCTCGCGATCCTGGCCGGCGTCCTGTCGCACCTCGACGGCCCGGAGGACGCGCTGCGCACCCTCGTGGCCGTACGCGAGCTGTTGGAGCCCGACGGGACGCTGATCGTCGACGTGCTCGGGCCGGGCGGCCTGCCGCCGCACGACCTGCCGCTGAGCCTCGATTGGGATCGACCGGCGGGGGACCGCCGCATGGTGCGCCGCAGCCGGCTGGAGCGTCGCGAGGCGCCGGAGGGACTACGCGTCTCCTACGCTACGCTGACGGACGTGGTGGGGGCCGATGGTACGATAGCGCGGCTGCCGGCCAGTTTCCGGCTCTGGTATCCATCTGCGGCGGCGCTCGTTGCCCTCGCCGCCGAAGCGGAGCTGGCCGTCGTGGCGGTGTACGGGTCGCATGACCTCGAGCCGCTCGACGAGGACAGCGAACGATGCATCGTCGTGGCGCGGCCAGTGACGGGCGGTCCGAGCGACCCGGACGATCCGGGCACGGGGTGAGGGATGGCAGGCGAACAGATCCGGCTCCTGGTGGTGGAGGACGTCCCACAGGTCGCATCGCACGTGCGATCGCTCCTCCAGGCGCAGTCACAGATCAAGATGCTCGACGTCGTCACCTCGGGTGACCGCGCCGTAGGCAGCGTGGCCGAGCTGCGGCCCGACGTCGTCATCGTCGACGCCCTGCTCCAGGGCCGGGTGAGCGGGCAGCAGGTTGCCGAGCAGATCCGCCGCTCGGATCCCTCGGTGGGCGTCATCATGCTCACCGTCCCCCAGAACCCGGTGCGCGAGGACGCCTCGCGCGGGATCGACGCCGTGCTGAAGATGCCGTTCACCGGATTCGACCTGACGACCATGGTCCGCAGGGTCGGCGAGACGCGCGCCACCGAGACCGCGCGCGCTGGCTCGCTCGTGGTCAGCCTCTTCAGCCCTAAGGGCGGCGTCGGACGCACGACCCTCGCCTACAACCTGGCCGTGGCCCTCGGCAAGGAGCACCGGGTCTGCCTGATCGACGGCTCGATGCAGTTCAGCGACCTGCGTGGCCTTCTGCGGGTGCCGGCGGTCGCGCCGAGCATCGTCAACCTGCCGACCGACCGCATCAAGGAGTCGGACCTGGCCGACGTCGCCTGGCGAGACCCATCGGGGATCGACATCCTGCTCGCCCCGCCCCGGGTCGAGATGGCCGAGATGGTCACCACGCGCGACATCGAGAAGGTCCTCTCGCTGCTGCGCCAGCTATACGAGTTCGTGATCATCGACACGCGTGCCGCGCTGTCCGACGACGTGCTCGTCTTCCTCGACTCGGCCGACCTCATCCTCCAGGTGCTGACCTACGACAGCATGGCCATCCGGAGCCTGGCCATGGCGGCCGAGACGTTCAGCGCCATCGGGTACCCGCCATCCAAGCTGCTGACCGTCCTCAACCGATCCGACGCCTCCGGCGGCTTCAACAAGGCCGACGTCGAGCAGGCCCTCGGCTCGAAGATCGACTTCGAGGTCGTCTCCGACGGCCGCCTGGTGCTCTCATCCAATAACGAGGGGATCGCGTTCGTGGCCTCCAACCCCGAATCGCCAATCGCCCAGGGGGTGCTGCGCATCGCGGACTCGCTGGCGGCGCAGCTGCGCGAGCGGACGCCGGCGCTGGTGAACCGCTGAGCGGCGCCGCCGCCGATCGGCACGACCCGCGA
>CAYVCE010000168.1:0-24415 GCA_964449915.1 uncultured Steroidobacteraceae bacterium
ATCGGCCGGCCATGATCTGGGTCACCCATGACCTGCTCCCCTATGACCGGGGAGAGCCGGGCGGACCGGTCGAGGGGGTACGCATGCTGTGCTTCGAATTCGCTGACGGCTCGGGCGGCTCCGAGTGGCCGGTCGACCCGGTCTGGCGGCCGCCGGATGCGTCGAACGCGGCCGGGGTCGACCGCCTCGGAGTCTCCCCGCCGCTGATGGTGCTCGTGGCGCTCGGGGTGGTGCTGGTCGCAGTGGCATCGGTGGCGGCCTTCCGACGGCGCGGCTGACCGCGGGGTGCGCGGATCGATCCTGCGCACCGAGGCGCCTGCTCGCCGGGTAACCGCCGGGCAAGCGCGACGTTGATCTCGAGATGCCGCACCAAGGAAGGCGGGCTCGTCGAGCCGCTTGCGACGCAGCCAGCCGGTGACTTCCTGGTTCCACTTGCTGGCGTTGCAGGAGCGGCACGCCGGCGCGATGTTGATACGCAGCATCGGCACCCGTGCCGGACCCGTCGTACGCGCGCGCGCACCAATGTCCCCGATGACTTTAGTGACTCAGGGAGTCATCAGAGTCACCAGACACACGCGCGAGGGGATACCGTCGACGGGAGCTATCTCGAAGCCATCGGCGAGGCCGACCGATGACTCGCCGGAGTCCTGCCGCGATTGCCATCGGCTCACTCGTCCGAGAGAAGGACTGGCAGCGCCAGGTCACCGACGCCGCCGAACTGTTCGGCTGGTCATGGGTCCACTTCCGACCGGCCAGGACCGAGCGCGGCTGGCGCACTCCGGTTTCTGGGCCACTGGGAGCCGGATGGTTTGACCTCGTTCTGGTTCGTCCAGGCCGAGGCGCCGTGCTCGTGGAGCTTAAGTCAGCCACCGGGACTATCTCCGCCGATCAGAAGGCGGCTCACGACCTACTCCGCCGTGCCGGCTGCGAGGTGTACGTCTGGCGACCCTTCGACCTTCCGGCCGCACTCGAGGTGCTCCGATAGGCGCGCGAGTGGGGATGGCCGGGTCGGATCTCTACTGCTTCCCGTGGCGCGACCCGCCGCCGGACTCATCAGCGACTGGTCTGGTCGCCCATCGAGATTCCCTCCGGGCTGCAGCGATCCGGATGACCGCGTTCGTCGGACCTTACACCTGGTCCGACGGCTCACCTGTCGGCTACCCGACATCCTCGCAGGAGGTGAGCGCATGTGCCGGCTGGGGTCGCCTGCTAATACACGCCCCCGGGTCCCTTACCAAGGATGTCGGAGAAGTCGTCCCAATGACCTCGCTTCTTCCCGGCGTGCTCGGGGTCTTCGTAGGCGTTCCGCTCTACGTACGATCGAGCGGCACGCAGGTCTAGCTCGATATCGGGATGCGCCTCGTGCACATGCTGCAAGACCTCTTGTGTCAACGGCTCATCTCTATCGGCATGCAGATGTCCGCACTTCGCCACGATGCAGTCGACGCCGCGCATTCCATGCACCTCCCGCTTGAAGGGATAATAGGACCCGCTGCTCAGAGTCACGGTCGCGAGACTCATGAGGCCGCCGAGTGTCATCTGCGGGGTCCCGACCGATCTCGCCGCGCGCCACCCGCCGGGCGAGGTTGTGAGGCGAGGGGCCCGACTCGGCCTCTGCGAAGAACCGCACCCCCGCTGCGATCTCGCGGCCGATGGCGCGCGGTCCGGCCTATGGCGCGAATCGGGCTTCTCCACCTGGACATCGGAACGACCATGTTCGGCCGCCGCGAGGCCAGCGTCAAGGCTCCTGGGCGCCGCAGGCGAGCGCATGACTCGCATAGGTAGGGGGGCCGGAGAGGACGTAGCCGTCGTGCGTCGGGCACTCGGCCATGCCAGCATGGCGATCACCGCCGATGTCTACGTGCACGCTACGCCCGCGATGAAGGACCGCCTGGCTCAACGCCTGGACGCCGTCCTCGGGGCGTAGGATCAGGCGCATGAACACACCTGACCCTGACAGCGGATTCCGTGTCCAGTACCGCGGCGGTCCTCTCGATGGACGCCGCGAAACGTTTGAGCGCCGGCCAGATGCAATCGGGTCCGGGGACGACCCCGCCAGCGGATACCTGCAATCGCAGGAGATAGAGGACGGCTGGCGAATCTACCAGTGGGTCGAGACAGAGCAGGAAGCGGAGCGCGACGCGACGTCGGGTCTCTGAACGTGCCTGGGATCTTCATCGGCGACGGCACACGTATTCAGATTCCCGCTGGCGGTCTTCGCATCGCGATCGGAGACGACGGGGCTGTCGTGGTGTCGCCAATCGCCCTTGAGCTCGCGCTGGAGACGTGGCCTTGGTGGCTCGATGTCGCGATCGACCACTCGCTCCCCGCGAGAGCCGCGCGGGACGAGCTGGTCGCTGTCGTCGAGCGCTTGGGCGAAGCTGAGGTTGAGGGGCCCGTCAAATCGGATCTACTTGCTCGGGAGTGCCAAGCGAGCATGGTTGCAGTCGCGGCCTCCGCTTTCGCACTCGACGGTTTTTACGCAGCAGTCGACTCATACGTCCCCCGGCGCGATGAGTTGCGTGAGCGCTTCAACGCGGCCAACACTCCGCGGCACCGCCGGATCTCGGAGACCATCCGACGTACCTTCAAGCTGTCCGGCACCGCCAGGCAGCAGCACAAGCAGCTAAAGCAGCTCTTCACGCACCGAGATTCGGCAGTTCATCCACCCGCCAAGTTCTCGGCGCCCGTGAAGCACGATCTCCTTGAGGCTGGCGTTGAGTGGCGCTACGCGGCATTTGGCGCGGCAAACGCCGTAGCCGCCACACAGATAGCCACGAACCTCATTGATGAGTGTGTCAACGCGCCGAGAGTCCGTAATGAGCCGCTTGTAGCGTGGTGCGCGGGGCACACGGATCGGAGCGGAAAGCGGCGCAAGCGCGTTGAGGCAGAGCTACTCGTTGCGAACGAGTAGTGGGTGACTAGTGGGTACGGAGCTGTGCACCGCAGCCCCGCGGAAGGCCCTTTCGGGCTCCTACGAGCCGCTGATGAGGCGCTGGATGTCCTGGATGCTGATGAGGATGATGAGCGCCATGAGGACGGCGAAGCCGGTGAGATAGATGAGCGCCTCGCGCTCGGCTGGCAGCTTGCGCCGGCGCGCCGACTCGAGCAGCACGACGGCGATCCGGCCGCCGTCGAGTGGCGGGAAGGGCAGCACGTTGAGGACGGCGAGGTTGACCGACAGCACGCCGATGAACAGCAGCTGGCTGACCAGCGGCGCTTCGAGGACGCGGCCGGTTTCCTGCGCGATCCCGATCGGCCCACGGGCGTCACCGGCGGCATCCGGATTCAGGCCGATGAGGCCGCCGACCGCATCGGCCAGGCCGCCGGGAATGCGGATGGCGAGGCTCCATGCGGCAGACGTGCCGCGACCGACGGCGTCGAGCGGGTTCGTGACGGTCGATGGCTCCTCCACCAGACGATCGGGCTCGTACGAGAAGCCGACGGGACCGACGCCGCTGGCGCGCTGCTCTTCGGTGACCGTGCGCGGGATGATGCGGACCGCCATCTCCTCCCCGTCCCGCACGAGCGTCAGCTCGACGACGAAGCCGGCGCGACCCCGGACGTATTCGGTCAGCTCCGCGGATCGCTCGAAGACGCGGCCGTCGGCCGCGACGATCACATCGTCGACTTCCAGGTTGCCCGATGCCGGGCTGTTCTCCTGGACTGCGATGACGGTGAGCGGCCCGTGGCCGATGAGCGCCGGCATGCTGAGCGCAACGGCGAACAGGCCGGCGGCGAGCACGAAGTTCATTGCCACGCCGGCCAGCAGCACGGCCATGCGGACCCAGATCGGCTTGCGGTTGAAGGCGCCCTCCATGGCACGCTCCACCTCGGTATCGGTCAGGCCCTGCTCGCGCAGGCGGCGAACCTCGACGTCACCGTCCTCGCCGAGCATGCGCACGAACCCGCCGAGCGGGATCCAGTTCAGGCTGTAGCGCGTGCCGCGCCAGGTGACCGAGGTGATCCGCGGCGGAAAGCCGATCCCAAACTCCTCGACCGTGATCCCGGCCCGCTTGGCGACGATGAAGTGGCCAAGCTCGTGGACGAGCACCAGGACGACGAGGACCGCAATGAACGCGGCGACGGTGCCGACGACGTCCATCAGGCGGTTCCGAGCTCGGTTCGCAGCGTGCCGCGCACCTCTCCGTCGAGTGCCGCGATCGCGTCGAGCGACGGCTCATCAGGCCCACCCCAGCGGTCGACCGCCTCCGCGATGACCGCCGCGATGCGTGGGAAGCCAATCCGCCCATCCAGGAAGGCGGCGACGGCGACCTCGTCGGCGGCGTTGAGCACGGTCCCGCGGTTGCCGCCCGCATCGGCGGCTGCGCGCACCACGTCGTAGGCCGGGTAGGCGCCGGGCGCCAGGGGCGCAAACGCGAGGCTCCCCCACTCGGTCGGCGACGCGACACGCGCAGGTGAGGGCAGGCGCTCGGGGTAGGTGATGGCGTACTGGATCGGCAGGCGCATGTCCGGCAGCCCGAGCTGCGCCTTGTACGAGCCGTCCGCGAACTCGACGAGCGAGTGCACGACGCTCTGGGGATGGATCACGGCATCGATCTTAGAGTACGGCAACCCATACAACCATTTGGCCTCGATCACTTCGAACGCCTTGTTCACCAGCGTGGCCGAATCGATCGTGATCTTCGGCCCCATGCGCCACGTCGGGTGTGCGAGAGCCTCGCCGACGCTCACGGCTCCCAGCGTCCCCGGGTCTCGTCCCCGGAATGGTCCCCCGCTGGCGGTCAGCACCAGACGCGCCACGCCCGCCATCGGTTCCCCGACCAGGCACTGCCAGATGGCCGAGTGCTCGCTGTCGATCGGGCGCAGCCGCTCGAGCGGATCGCCACCGAGCTCGGCCAGCATCCCCGCGACGAGGTGGCCGCCGGTGACGAGCGTCTCCTTGTTGGCCAGCGCCACGCGTCGGCCGCCGCGCAGCGCGTCGAGGACGGCCGGCAGGGCCGCCATGCCCGTGGTGGCCACGACGACGACCTCGACGCCGTCGAGCGTGGCGAGCTCGGCGAGTCCCCCATCGGCCCAGCGGTCGGGTGCCAGGCGGCGCGCCGTGGGGTCCGGGCACCACCAGCGCGCATCGGGCCAGGCGGCGAGCTGTTCGGCGATGCCCGCGTCGCCGTGCCCGGCGGCCAGCGCGCGCACGGTGAACCGGCCGGCCAGCGCAGCGATGACCTCCAGCGATTGCCGGCCGATCGAGCCGGTCGAGCCGAGGACTGCGACTCCGGTCACGCCACCCGACCGGCGACGAGCAGGGCGTAGCCCGCCATCACGGGTGCCGCGAACAGGAAGGAGTCGACGCGGTCGAGGATCCCGCCGTGCCCGGGCACGAGGAAGCCGGACTCCTTGCGACCGGCCGCGCGCTTGAGCATCGACTCGGCGAGGTCTCCGGCCTGCGCCGCCAGCCCCACCAGCGGCCCGATGACGAGCGGGTGCCAGGGCTCCAGGCCGATGAGGTAGGCACCGATCCCGGCGCCCAGCGTCGCGACCACCAGCCCGCCGACCAGGCCCTCGACCGTCTTGGACGGGCTGATGTGCTCGACCAGGCGGCGGCGACCGAGCAGGCGACCGGTCAGGTAGGCGCCGGTGTCGTAGCCCCACACGACGAGCAGCAGGGTGCACGCCCACGCCACGCCCGAAGCGAGGCCGAGCGGTCCCACGGCCGTGCTCGGCGAGCCGCCGGCCGGGGCAAGGTGCGCGACGAGCACGATCATCGGCAGCAGGAGCCCAACGTAGGCGACGCCGAAGGAGGTCATGGCCCACGTCATGAAGCCGGCTCGCGGGTCGGGCCTGGTGAACGCAGCCGCGGCTAGCAGCAGGATGGCGGCGATGAGCGTGGCGGCCACCAACCCCGGCGGGTCGAGCGCCGTCAAGAGGTACGAGACCAGGCCGCCGACGCTCTCGTCGTTGGTGGTCACCAGCCCGGCGGCGGTGATGCCGATGCCTGCCAGGATGGCGAGCATCTGTGGCGGCTCGTGGCCCGCCGCGTCGAGCAGGCCGACGAGCTCGACGAGGGCGAGGAAGGCGGCAACGCCGACGAGGACCGACATCCACGGCTCGCCGACCAGGACGATGGCGACGATGATCGGCGCCAACACCACCGCGGTGAGCACCCGCGTCCTCAGCATGCGCTATCCACCGAAGCGCCGGTCCCGGCCCGCGTACTCGGCCAGCGCGGCGTCGAAGTCGGCTTCGTCGAAGTCGGGCCAGAACTTGGCGCAGAAGATGAGCTCCGCGTAGGCGGCCTGCCAGAGGAGGAAGTTGCTGGTGCGCTGGTCGCCCCCGGTGCGGATCAGGAGGTCCACGTCAGGCTGGCCGGAGGTGTAGAGGTGCTCGGCGAAGTGCGCCTCGTCGATGGCATTCGGATCGGCGCGTGCCGCCACCATCGCCCGCGCGGCATCGACGATCTCGGCGCGGCCGGAGTAGTTGAAGCAGATGTTGAGGGTCATTCGCGTGCCGCCTGCGGTGCGGTCCTGCGCCGCCCGGATCGAGCGCTGCACGTCGGAGGGAGCCTCGTGGAGACGACCGATGACCCGCACCCGCACGCCCTCGTCGATGAGCTCGTCGGTGTACTGGCGCACGGCGCCGTCGATGAGGCCGAACAGGCCGGATACCTCGTCCTCGGGGCGTGCCCAGTTCTCGGTGCTGAAGGTGTACACCGACAGGGTCTCGACGCCGGCGTCGCGCGCGCGGCGCACGATCGGGCGAATGGCCTCGATGCCCTGGATGTGGCCGGCGAGGACCGGGAGCCCGCGTTCGCGCGCCCAGCGGCGGTTGCCGTCGGCGATGATCGCCACGTGCCGGGGTCGGACCACGTCCGGCACGCGTCAGACCTCCAGGATTTCGGCTTCCTTGCGGTCGGCGCGGGCGTCGATCGCCTCGACGTGCCGGTCGGTCAGCTTCTGCAGGAGCTCGAGCTCGCGTCGCTCCTCGTCCTCCGACAGGTCGCTGTCGCGCAGTGCCTTCTTCAGCTGGTCGGCGGCCTCGCGGCGATGGTTACGGACCTCCACCCGCGCCTCCTCGGTGCGGCGCCGGACCTGCTTGACCATCTCCTTGCGTCGTTCCTCGGTGAGGGGCGGCACGTTGAGCCGCACCACCGTGCCGTCGACGTTGGGGGTGATCCCGATGTCGGACTTGGTGATCGCTTTCTCGATGGCCGACAGCACCGATCGGTCCCACGGTTGGATGACGATGAGGTGCGGGTCCGGCGTGCTGATGCCAGCCACCTGGTTGAGTGGTGTCTGGGCGCCGTAATAGTCGACGGTGATGCGCTCGACGAGCGCGCTCGACGCCCGACCGGTGCGGATGCCGGCGAAATCACGCTCCATGGCCTCGATCGCCCGCTGCATCTTCGGTTCGATGGCGATCAACGACTCGTGCGGCATCGGGTCACTCTCCTGAGATCAGCGTGCCGATCCGCTCGCCGGCGATGGCCCGCGTGATGTTGCCGGGCACCGTCAGATCGAAGACGACGATCGGCATCTCGTTGTCCATGGCCAGGCTCACGGCGGTCGCGTCGAGCGCCTGGAGCCGATTGCTCAGCAGGTCGGTGTACCCGATCCGGCTGAAGCGCCGTGCGTCGGGATGCGTCTCGGGATCCGCATCGTACACCCCGTCGACGCGGGTGCCCTTCAGGATGACCTGGGCGTGGACCTCGACCGCGCGGAGCGTCGCGGCCGTATCGGTCGTGAAGTACGGGTTGCCGGTGCCAGCCACCATGACGACCACGCGTCCCTTCTCCAGGTGCCGTACGGCGCGTCGGCGGATGTACGGCTCGCAGATCTCGTTCATGGCGATGGCGCTCATCACGCGCGTCGGACAGCCGGACTGCTCGAGCGCGTCCTGGATGGCGAGACCGTTCATGACCGTCGCCAGCATGCCCATGTAGTCGCCGGTCGATCGGTCCATGCCCCGCGCGCTGGCCGCCAGGCCGCGGAAGATGTTCCCGCCGCCGACGACGATGGCGATCTCGGTACCGTCGCGCTTCGCGGCGGTGATCTGGGCCGCGATGGCGCGCACGATCTCGGGGTCGATCCCGTACTCGTTCTCGCCCATGAGCGCTTCACCCGAGAGCTTCAGCAGCACCCGGCGAGGCTGTGCGGTCACCGCCCCGGCGGCCGGCTCGGCCATCGGTCAGGCGACCTCGTCGGTCTCCGGCTGGGCGGTCTCGCCGACGCCCATGCGCGCGAAGCGCGCGACCCGGATGTTCTCGCCCAGCAGGGACACCTTGTCGGTGATCAGGTCGGCGATCTTGAGGTCCGTGTCGCGATACGGCTGCTCGAGCAGGCAGACCGATTCGAACCACTTGTTCAGCTTGCCCTCGACGATCATCGGGATCCGGTCGGCCGGGCGGCCGTCGCGTTCCGCGTCGACGGCGAAGAGCCGCTTCTGCTCGTCGATCACCTCGGACGGCACGTCGTCGCGGCTGACGTAGGTTGGCGCCATGCCGGCGACCTGCATCGCGATATCGCGGGCCAGCTGCTGAAAATCGTCGGTTCGGGCGACGAAGTCGGTCTCGCAGTTCAGCTCGAGGAGCACGCCGAGCCGCGATCCGTGATGGATGTAGCTCGTCACGATCCCCTCGCGAGCGGCGCGGCCGGCCTTCTTGGCCGCCGTCGAGAGGCCCTTCTCGCGCAGCCACAGCGCTGCCTTCTCGTAGTCGCCGCCGGTCTCCTCGAGCGCGCGCTTGCAGTCCATGATGCCGGCCCCGGTCCGCTCGCGGAGCTTCTTCACGTCCTCTGGCTTGATCGTCGCGGTGTTGGTCATGGTCCCTTCCGCCTGCCGCCCTACGGGCGCGGCTCCTTCTCCTTGAGATGCTCGTCGATCTGGCGCTCGTGCTCCCGATCGGGGTCCCGGTCCGGCTCGCCCTCCTCGATGTGGGCTGCGCGGCGGGCGCGCGCCTTGCGCTCCTCCTCCTCGTCGTCCTCGGGCTCGGGCTCGAAGACGAGGGCCTCACCGGTGGCCAGTGCGGCCGTATAGTCCGCTTCCGAGGTGAGCGCCGCGTCGTCGACCGGCGGCATGGCCTCCGCCTGCTCGAACTCCTCGTCGAGCTGCGCCTGGCGCTCCTGCTGCGCGACGCTGGCCGCATCGGCCACGAGGCCGCAGATGAGCCGGACGGAGCGGATGGCGTCGTCGTTGGCGGGAATCACCCAGTCGATGAGGTCCGGGTCGCAGTTCGTGTCGGTCATCGCGAGGATCGGAATCTCGAGCCGGCGCGCCTCCGCGACGGCGATCGACTCGCGGTGCGGGTCGACGATGAACACGGCGCCCGGCAATCGCCGCATCTTGCGGATGCCGCCGAGGGCCGCGTCGAGCTTGTTGATCTCCTCGCCGAGCTTCGAGGCCTCCTTCTTGGTGAGGCGCTCGAACTCCCCGGACTCGCGTCGCGCCTCGAGCGCCTCGAGGCGCTGGATCCGGCGCTTGATGGTCGTGAAGTTCGTCAGCATGCCGCCGAGCCAGCGGGTGTTGACGTAGTGCTGGCCGGATCGCTGCGCCGCCTCGGCGAGCGCGTCCTGGGCCTGCTTCTTCGTGCCGACGAAGAGGACGCTCTCGCCGCGTCGCACGGTATCGCGCACGAACGCCAGCGCGGCCTCGAGCCGCGACACCGTCTGTGCCAGGTCGATGATGTGGATCCCGTTGCGCTCCGCGAAGATGTACTCGCGCATCTTCGGATTCCAGCGCCGGGTCTGGTGCCCGAAGTGGACGCCCGCCTCGAGCAGCTGCTTCATGCTGGTGGCAGCCAACGTAATACCTCCGGTTGTTCCTCCGCCCGGCATCGGCTCCGTGGTCCACCGACCGCGACATGATCGCGGGCGGCACCGAGGACGCAGCAGGATCCGCCGAGCGTGTGTAATGGGAGCTCGTGCCGACGCGCGAGCCCCGAAAGTATATCAGAGCGGCCTTGGCCGGCCCCCGACCCCTCACTGGCCGCCCGAACCGCACCACACGGTACCGAAGTACTCCTCATCCTGCCCGCTGGTACCTTGACCCTCCCCGGATCGCTCCTAGCATCCGCCCGCGTCGTGACGGCTGGCTGCCCGCCGCTCGACCCGTTGGCACCGCACCTGGAGGACCGATCCTTTGCCCCGACCCAGGCTGATGGCCCCCATCGCCGCGCTCGGCATCGCGATCATGGTGGCGCCCATCCTCGCCACCGTCGTGCTCGCCGCTGATCCGACCGTCACCGTCAAGCGCGGCGACACGCTCACCGGCATCGCCAGGCAGCACGGCCTTGACGTGGCCACCCTCGTCGCGCTCAACGCGCTGCCCGACCCGAACCGCATCTACGCTGGACAGCAGCTGCGCATCGGGACGGAACCTGCGCCCGCTGCGCTGGCGGCTCCCGTGCCCGTCATCCACGTCGTCTCGCGCGGCGAGAACCTGACGCGCATCGCGCGCCACTACGGCGTCACCATCGACGCCATCGTGGCCGCCAACGGCATCGTCAACCCCAGCCGCATCTTCGGCGGCCAGCGGCTGGTCGTTCCCGGCGCCGCCGCCGCAACCGCGGCACCCGTGGCCGCGCCCGCGCATGTGTCGGGAGCCGTGGCATCCGCCGTCCACGTCGTCGCGCGCGGCGAGACGCTGACCCACATCGCGCGCCACTACGGCGTCACGGTCGCCGCCATCGTGGCCGCCAACGGGATCGCTGACCCGAGCCGCATCTTCGGTGGCCAGCGCCTCGTCATCCCCGGCGCTGCCGGGCCAGCGGCAGCGGCGGCCGCAGCCCCTGCTGCCATGCCGCCGTCGATGGCCGCCCGCGTCGCCGAGCGCGATGCCGTGCGCCAGGTGATCACCGAGGAGGCGCACCGCTACGGGGTGCCGGTGGCCTTCGCGCTGGCCGTGGCATGGCAGGAGTCGGGCTGGCAGCAGCATGCCGTCAGCTCAGCGGGTGCCGTGGGGGTCATGCAGCTCATGCCCGCCACCGCCGAGTGGGTCGGCGCCGCGATGCTCGCGCACACTGTGCAGATCGACGACACCAGGCACAACGTTCGTGCCGGGGTGCGCCTGCTTGCGCACTACCTGGCCCGCTACGCCGGGAACCACGACCTCGTGCTGGCCGCCTACTACCAGGGACAGACCGCGGCCGACCGACACGGCGTGTACGCGGTGAGCATCCCGTACATCGCATCGATCACGAGGTTGGAGCGGCTGTTCGGCGGCTGACGCGACCTACCAGGCGCCGATGTCCGGGATACGCCGCAGCCGCCAGCCGGCGGGAACGGCGGGCTCCGGCCTGACGCTCACAAGGTCCACGCGCAGCCCTCGTTGCGCGATGCCGCGGGACGCGGCGAACTGCACCAGGGTGCGGCCGATGCGCGCGGTACGACGCGGGTCGATCGGCTCGGAGCCGATCCCGGTCCTCGCGGTTCGTCGGGCACGGACCTCGATGGCAACCAGCGCGCCATCGGGATCGAGCGCCACGAGGTCGACCTCACCGCCGCCGACTGAACGGACGCGGCGTCCGAGCACCTGCCAGCCGCTGCCCTCGAGCCAGGCGGCGACTGCCGCCTCCGCCGCGATGCCAAGGCCGTGCCGCGGATCGCCCATTCCCGCTCCGTGGAGGCGAGCGCGGTCCAGCCTGCCATAGCGGGGCGTACTCGCGGCTTACCCCTCGCTTACCGCCGCGTACTCGGGGACCAGGAGCGCGTCGAGATGCTCCGGCGGCAGCTCGAGCTCCAGCTGCTCACCGATGGCGATCGCCCGCACGCGCGCGAAGGAGCGCCGGTGGAACGGCGTGATGCCGTGCTCCTCGATCCCAGCCCGGTGCGTGAGCGTGGCGTAGCCGGCGTTGTGCTCCCAGCCGTAGTGCGGGTAGCGCGCCGCGAGGCGGTCCATGAGCCGGTCGCGCACGACCTTGGCCACGATCGAGGCCGCCGCGATCGAGTAGCAGCGTGCGTCCCCGTGGACGACGGCGGTGTACGAGCCGACGAAGTCCTCGAACCGATGCACTCGCAGACCGTCGATGAGCACGTGCTGCCGGCCATTCACCCGGCAGATCGCGCGGCGCATTGCGAGGTTCGTGGCGTGATAGATGTTGAATCGATCGATCTCGGCCACGCTCGCCGCGCCCAGGCCGACGGCGACGGCATTGCGCAGGATCTTCGGGTAGAGCCGCTCGCGCTGGGCCCGCGACAGCATCTTCGAGTCGCGCACGCCCGGGATGCGGCGCCCGTAGGCCGGCACGACGACTGCCGCGGCCAGGACCGGCCCGCTGAGGCAGGCGACGCCGACCGCATCGGCACCGACCACCATCGTGCGACCGGCACTCCAGTGCGCCCGCTCGATGCGAGTCGACGGCTTGACGATGCGGTGCAGACGCCGGGCAGCGGTCACGCGGCCAGTGTATCGAGGCGGCAGGCGCGAGGAGGCGTGGCGCGACCCCGGCGGGGCCGCGGGGGTCAGTTGGCGCGGCGCTCGCGGAGCGTGGCCGACTTGCCGACCCGGTCGCGGAGGAAGTAGAGCTGGGCGCGACGGGCAACGCCGTGGCGAACCACCTCGATCTTCTCGACGCGCGGGGCGTGCACCATGAAGGTACGCTCGACGCCGACGCCGCTGGCGATGCGCCGCACCGTGATCGCGCGGTTCAAGCCGCCGCCGCGCATGCGCATCACCGTGCCTTCGAAGACCTGGATCCGCTCCCGGTTGCCCTCGACCACCTTCACCGAGACTCGGACGGTATCGCCGGGGGCGATCTCCGGCACGTCGGTGCGGAGCTGCTCGCGCTCGAGCTCCTTGATGGCGTTCATCCTGGGGCGTCCTCGTGATCGCGGGATTCCCCGCAGCTTGATCGGTGTGACACACGAACGCGACCGCGCTCAGCGGCCGCGACGCGGGCGAGTATAGCAGCGGCGGCCCGAGGGCGGCAAGGCGGCCGTCGGTGAGGCGTCAGTCGGTGTCGGCGTCTAGATCGGCGAGGATGGCACGGTCCTCATCGGTCAGGGCCGCGCTCTCCAGGAGGTCGGGGCGGCGCGCCCGCGTTCGCCGCAGCGCCTCGCGCCGGCGCCAGCGATCCACCTCGCCATGGTGCCCAGACAGCAGCAGCGGCGGGACTGCCAGGTCGCGGAACGTCTCGGGCCGCGTGTACTGCGGGTGCTCGAGCAGGCCGGCCGCGAAGGAGTCGCCCTCGTGCGATGCGGCCTGGATGACGTCGGGCACGAGGCGCACCACGGCATCGATGAGCACCAGGGCCGGCAGCTCGCCCCCGGTGAGCACGTAGTCGCCGATGCTCACCTCGCGGTCGACGACGGTCCTCACCCGCTCGTCGATGCCCTCGTAGCGGCCGCACACCAGCGCCAGGTGGGGCGCGGCCGCCAGCTCGCGCGCCAGCGGATCGGTGAGGCGCTCGCCGGCGGGATCCATGAGGATGACCTGCGCCCCAGCGGCGCGCAGTGGCTCGATGGCGGCGAACAGCGGCTCGGGGCGCATGACCATCCCCGCTCCCCCACCGTACGGGTAGTCGTCCACGGACCGATGCCGCCCGAGGCCGTGCTCGCGCAGGTCGTGCACGCCGAACTCGACGAGGCCTGCCTCGGCCGCGCGTCCGATGATGGAGGTGCGCAGCGGCCCGGCGAACAGGTCCGGAAAGATGGTGACGACGTCGATGCGCACGTTGGGTTCAGCGGACCTCTTCGGCGTCGTCGCGCGCCACGACCATGAGATTCTCCTCGAGGTCGATGCGCAGGACGGCCGATCGCAGCGCGGGAACGAGCCGCTCGCCCGCGTCGCCGACGACGCGGTACACCTCGGCCTCGCCGGCGCGGAAGACCTCGACCAGCTCGCCGACCGCGGTGCCGTCGGGTTCCTCGACCCGCAGGCCGACGAGGTCGTCCCAGTAGTAGGTCTCATCGGGGAGCGTGCGGGCCGGGATCTCGAGGTAGCGGCCGGCAAGCGCCTCAGCCGCCTCGCGGGTGGCGACGCCGTCGAGATGGAGGACCGCGGTGCGGCCGCCGGTTTCGACTCGGAGGACGCGGGTCGGGGCCGGCGAGCCCTCGACCCACAGATCGACGCCGGCCACCAGCCGCTCCGGCCAGTCGGTCAGCAGGTCGACACGGACCGCGCCGGCCAGCCCCTTGGCCCCGAGGATCCTGGCGACCGCCAGGCGGCGATCACTCGGCGTCGGAGACGATCTCGAGCTCGACATGGCGGCCGTCGCGCGCGGCCATCACCTTCAGCAGGCTGCGGATCGCGTTCGCGATCCGGCCGTCACGGCCGATGACGCGGCCCATGTCCTCCTGGTCGACGCCTAGCGTGAGGACGGTCTCGTCGCCGTCCTCCTCGACTTCCACGTACACGGCATCCGGCTTGTCGACAAGCCCACGGGCGACGTACTCGAGGAACTCCTTCATGCGTCGGCCTTCTCGCTCGTCGCCTCGGCCACGGCCTCATCGGCCGGTGCCTCAGCGGCGGCGGGTGCCTCAACGGCGGCCGGTGCCTCAACGGCGGCGGGTGCCTCAGCGGCCGCCGGGGATGCCGCGGTGTCGGCTTCGGCAGCATCGGCCCTGGCGGCCTTGGCCGAGGCCTTGGGCTTCGCCGGGCGCGTTGCCCGCTTCGGCTTCTCGGCCGCCGGCTCGGCCGGCCGTGCCGCCTGTCGCATCAGCTTGGCGACCGTCTCGGACGGCTGGGCGCCCTTGCCGATCCAGGCGTTGATCCTCTCGGTGTCGATGTTGACGGTGGCCGGCTCGGTCAACGGGTCGTAGAAGCCCAGGATCTCGAGCGCGCGGCCGTCGCGGGAGCGCCGCTTGTCGATGGCGATGACCCGGTAGGCCGGGCGCTTCGTGGCGCCGACCCGGGTCAGTCGGATGCGTACTGCCAAGGGGTGGATACCTCTGTGTGGAGTGGTGACTGGTTCATTCGGGCCGCGCCTCGTCGATGGTCAGCACGGCATGGAATTCGATCTCGTCGTCGCGGGACGGTGCGGTGAACCCGAACGTCCCGACCTGGCCAAGGATATCGCGCTCGTCGTCGCGCAGGTCGGCGTCGGCCCCGAGGAGCTCGACGACGGCGCCGACGTCGACGAACGCCTCGTTGCCGGCCCGCTCGCCGGCCACCTCGAAGGTGCGCACGTACGCGTCGCTGGCCGAGAGCCCGCGGCCGTCGGCATGCGCCTCGATCGCGGCCCGCACGTCGTCGATGCCGAAGCCGATGATGACGATGCCGTCGGTGATCGCGTAGGCCACTTCCCCGATGTCGGGCACCTCGATGGTGGTGACCTCGACGCCGGCCACCGTCTCGACGCTCGGTTCGCCACCCGTGAAGGACGACAGGCCGTTCACGAGCCGATCGAGGGTCTCGGCGGCAGCGTCGGGGTCCTCCGGTCGCAGGAGGAGCTGACCGGAGGGAAGCGCGCCTTCGAAGGCAGTGATGGCGATCCCAACCTCGCGGTCGAGCAGGGGGAGGATGTCGTCGTCGAGGTCGATCCCGAGCGCGAATGCGGCGAGCGCGCGGAAGGTGTCGAGCGTGCTGCTCAGCTCTTGCCCTTCGGGTGTCGAGGCCGCGGCGGCCTCCGCGTCCTCGAGCGTCTGGCGCAGCCCGAACACGACGACCTCGGCGATCGTATCCTCCGGCATCCAGTCCACCAGGCTCGACGGCTCGCTGCCCAGCGCAAAGCCGGCGCGCGCCGTGGCTGCCGCCTGGTCGGCGTCGAACGGCGCGCTGCCGCTCAGCCGCAGGCCGTCCCGCTCGGCGATCAGGGCGGCGCCGGCGGTGCTCACCCCCGCCAGCTCGTCCGACGTGTTGGTGGCCCGCGCAAGCGCGGCGAGGTCGAGGAAGACCGACGCGAGGTGGTCGGCGGGCAGGTCGGCCATGGTGGCGCGGAAGTCGGCGCGTCCGGCGAGCGACTCGGCGCCACCCTCGACGTCGACCACCGCCTGCACGCCCTCGACCGTCTCGCCGATCACCAGCATCTCGCGGACGAACCCGTACGCGGTGCCCTCCGAGGCCTGGAGCTCGACCCCCTCGTACGTTTGGGCGGCGAACGTCTCGCCGCTGTCGGCGGCGATGTCCGCGATGGCAGCCTCGGCCGCCGGCCGGTCCTTCACCTCGACGATGACCACGGCCGCGGGGTTCGCAAGGTCGCCATCGGTCACCCAGCTGGCGATCGCGACCTGGTTGCCGAGCCATGGCTTGATCTGGTCGCGGTAGTCGAGGCCGGTCTGGCTGAGCAGGTTCTGGACGACCTGGTCGACCTTCTCGTCGAGGGATGCGTCGTCGGCAAAGCCCGGCAGCCGCCCGATCAGCCCGCTCAGGTTCATTTGCTGGCCGGTCGACGGCTGCAGGTAGACGTTGACGTACACCGCGGTGTCGGCGGGCGCCAGGGCAGCCGCACGGTCGGTCGAGGCCGAGAAGAGCAGCAGGTAGCCGCCGATGAAGGCCGCTCCGGCAAGCCCGATGAGGGTGACGAGGGCGACGACGAGGCGATGCATGCGCTCAGCGACCCAGCAGGGCGCCGAGGCCGCCACCCATGCGCGGCATCTTGCCGCCGCTGATCATCTTCATCATCCGCTGCATCTCGACGAACTGCTTCAGGAGCCGGTTGACCTCGGCGGTGGAGGTGCCACTGCCGAGCGCGATCCGCCGCCGCCGGCTGGCCTTGATGATCTCCGGCCGTCGTCGTTCGTCCGGCGTCATGGAGTCGATGATCGCCTCGATGCGCTTCATCTGGCCCGAGTCGACCGCCTCCTGCGCCACGCCGGCCATCTGCCCCGCGCCCGGCACCATCTGGAGCAGCTGGCCGATCGGCCCCATCTTCTTGATCTGGTTGAGCTGGCTGCGGAAGTCCTCGAGCGTGAAGCGGTTCTGCATCATCCGCTGCGCCGCGGCCTCGGCCTCCTCCTGGTCGACGTTGTCCTGCACGCGCTCGACGAAGCTCAGGATGTCGCCCATGCCGAGGATGCGCTGGGCAAGCCGGTCGGGGTGGAACGGCTCCAGGCCATCGGTCCGCTCGCCGGTGCCGAGAAAGGCGACCGGCAGCCCCGTCGTGGCCCGAATTGAGAGCGCGGCACCACCGCGCGCGTCACCGTCCATCTTGGTCAGGACCAGGCCGGTGACCGGCAGCCTGGCGTGGAACGCCTCGGCCACGCGCACCGACTCCTGCCCGGTCATGGCGTCGACCACGAGCAGCGTCTCGGCCGGCGTCACGCTGCCGACGATGCGCACCAGCTCGTCCATCATCGCCTCGTCGACGTGGAGCCGGCCCGCCGTGTCGAGAATCATCACGTCGACGCCACGCTGGCGCGCAATCTCCAGGCCGGAGCGCGCAACCTCCAGCGCCGGCGTGCCGACCGGACGGGTGTGCACCTCGACCCCGATCTGGTCGCCGAGCTGGACCAGCTGATCGACAGCGGCGGGGCGGTACACGTCAGCGGCCACCAGCAGCGGCTTCTTGCCGTCCTTGCGGAGGCGGACCGCCAGCTTCGCGGCGGTCGTCGTCTTCCCCGAGCCCTGGAGGCCCACCATCATGACCACGGCCGGCTTCGCGTCGAGGCGGAGGTGATGTCGCTCGCCGCCGAGCACCGCCACGAGCTCCTCGTGAACGATCTTGACGATCTGCTGCCCGGGATTCAGGCCGGTCAGCAGGTCGGATCCGACGGCACGCTCGCGAACGCGCGCCACGAATCCCTTGACGACCTTGAAGTTGACGTCGGCCTCGAGCAGCGCGAGACGGATCTCGCGCAGGGCGACGTCGAGGTCACCCTCGCTGATCTTGGCCTTGCCGCGCAGGCGCTCGGTGATGCCCTGCAGGCGCGTGGACAGAGATTCGAACATGAATGAACCGATACGGGTCACGGCCGGCGCGACGAGGCCGGCAAACGGCTGCCCATTCTAGGGTGCGCCGTCACCGGCGGCAATGCGAGCCTCAGTCGGCGAACAGCCACTCCACGAATGCCTCGGGCTCGAAGGGCGCCAGCGCGTCGATCTCCTCGCCGATGCCGGCGAACAGGATCGGGACGCCGAGGCGGTCGGCCGCCGCCAGCGCCACGCCGCCCTTGGCGGTGCCGTCCAGCTTGGTGAGCACGATGCCCGTGACGCCCGCCTCGCGGCTGAAGGCCTCTGCCTGGAGCAGGCCGTTCTGTCCTGTCGTGGCGTCCAGCACCAGCAGGACGTGCCGCGGCTGGTCGGGCAGCCGGCGCTCGATCACGCGTCGGATCTTGGCCAGCTCGTCCATGAGCTGCTGCTTGTTGTGCAGACGCCCGGCCGTGTCGATCAGCACAGCGTCGATGCCGCGCGACTCGGCGGCGGCAACGGCATCGAACGCGACCGCGCCCGGGTCCGCGCCCGGCCGCTGCGCGACGACCGTGAGCCCGAGCTGTTCGCCCCAGATGCGCAGCTGCTCGACGGCCGCAGCACGGAACGTGTCGGCCGCCGCCAGGATCACGCTCTTGCCATCCGCGCCGAGGCGCGCGGCGAGCTTGGCGATGGTGGTCGTCTTGCCGGTGCCGTTGACGCCGACGAACAGGACGACCGACGGGGCCGGACCGAGCTCGAACTGCCCCGATCCCACCTGCACCAGCCGGTCACGGATCTCGGTGGCCAGGGCGCGGCGGGCGTCCGCGCCGGTGTGGCCGCCATCGCTGCGCATGCGCGCGCGCGCAGCATCCACCAGGTCGAGCGACACGCCGGCGCCCACGTCTGCGCCGATGAGCGCCTCGGTCACCTCGTCCCAGGTGGCGTCGGTGGCCGGCACACCGGCCCCCAGGATCGAGCGCAGGCGGGCGCCGAGCCCCGACGGTCGCGCGCGCAGGCCCATGCCGGCCGGCTCGCGCCGCGGCCGCGCCACCGTCATCGGCTCGGGCGCGGGCGGTTGCTCCGGCGTCGGCTCGTCGCGCCGACGGCGGAACATCAGGCGCTCACCTCGGCCGGGATGTCGGACAGGCGCAGCGAAAGAACGCGGCTGACGGCCGCATCGGTCATGGTCACGCCGTAGATCGTATCGGCCACCTCGATCGTCGCGCGGTTGTGCGTGATGACGACGAAGTCGATCGACTCGCTCAGGCGGCGCAGCGCGTCGGCGAAGCGGCCGATGTTCGCCTCGTCGAGCGCCGCGTCGACCTCGTCGAGGATGCAGAACGGCACGGGATTGACAGTCAGCATGGCGAACAGGAGCGCTACGCCGGTGAGCGCCCTTTCCCCGCCCGACAGCATCGCCAGGCGCTGGAGCCGCTTGCCGGGTGGTCGCACCACGATCTCGATGCCGCCCGGTGCGTCACCGTCCGCCTCGTCGGCCATCTGGAGCGACGCCGAGCCGCCGGCGAACAGGAGCCGGCAGAACTCGTCGAAGCGCTCGCCGATGGCCCGGAACGCGGCGTCGAACTGCTGGTTGATCTCGCCGTCCAGCGTCCCGATGAGCTCCTCGGTGGACGCGATCGCGGCGCGCAGGTCGGCGTCCTGGCTCGTCATCTCGTCCAGCCGCACGGCGAGCTCGCGATGCTCCTCTACCGCGAACGGGTTCACCGATCCGATCTGGGCCAGCGTGCGGCGCACCCGCCGCAGCTCCGTCTCGAGGGCATCGTCGTCGAGCACCTCGATCTCGGGGTCCGGCGGGCCGTTTCCCTGGCCCGACTCGACGACCGGCAGGCTCTCCAGTGCCAGCTCCCGCTCGCGCAGCAGGGCGGCGAGCGCCTCGTCGCGGCGCGAGGCCTCGATGGCGGCTGCCTGTGACTCCCGCTCGAGCGTGCCCAGGCGCGCGCCAGCCCCACCTCGCTGGCGCTCGAGCCGCTGCACCTCGGCCCGCTGCGCCGCGCGTGCCTGCTCCGCGCCGACGCGGGCGGCCTCGGCGCCGGCCACGGCCTGACGCGCAGCGTCCAGCGGCGCGGCAAGCTCCTCGCGCTCGGCGTCGATGCGCGCGAGGGACTCGCGGCGGTCCGGAATCGCCGCGACGAGCAGGGTGATGCGAGCCTCGCGCGCCGCTCGCTCGGTGATCACGCCGGCGCTCCGTGCCTGGACCTGCTCCGCCGCTCGGCGGGTCAGGGTCCACGCCTCGCGAGCCTCGTCGCGTCGCCGCGCGAGTTCGTCGCGCCTGGCTCGAGCGGCATCCGCGCCGGCCTGGATGCCCGCGAGCCGATCGGCGGCGAGCGTCTCGGGACGCTCGGTCGGGTCCTCGGCCGGGAGAGCGGCCAGATCGGTGGCGAGCTGCGCCACGCGAACAGCCTCTCGATCGACCGAGGCCATCGTTGCCTCGAGCTCCTCGCGGGCCACCCGCGCGGCGCGCTGCGCCTCGTCGTGGGCCTCGCGTGCGGCGAGGTGGACGGTGCGAACCTCGCGCAGGGCCTGCGCCGCGTCGTGGGCTGCGCGCTGCGCGGCCGCGAATCCGTTCTCGAGGTCGGCCACCGCGGTGGCCAGCTCACGACGTCGGGCATGCGCTCGGGCCGACGCCCCGCCCGGCGGGTCGCCGCGTCCGCGCAGCACCACGCCACGGGCATCGGCCAGGTCGCCGTCGCTCGTCACAGCCGCCCATCCGGCCGGCAGGCGTCGCCAGCCGTCGAGGAGTGCGGCGACGTCGTCTGCGACCACGGTGTGCGCGAAGGCGTCCGGGCCATGGTCGAGCCCGATCCACTCGGCCAGCGTCCGTCGCGCGTCGACGGCAGCCAGCGCCGCGGCCCGCTCCGGGCCGGTGGTGCCGTTGCCGGGCGCCAGCAGCCGGGCGGCGCCGCGCGCGTCCCCCAGCTGCTCGGTGGGGTCACCCTCCGACCACATCAGCGCGCTCTCGAGCTCGCCACCCACGACCGCCTCGATCGCCGGCCACGAGCCCTCGGGAGCCTCGAGCGCGTCGAGCAGTGACGGCCAGCCGGCCGCCGACAGCCGGCGCCCGAGGCGCGTCGCCGCATCGTGCGGCTCGGCCAATGCCCCCAGCTCGGCGCGCGTTGCCTGCAATCGCTCCCCGAGCTCGACCGATGCCCGTCGGGACGCATCGGCGTTCGCCTGGGCGGCGTCGCGGTCCCTGCCGACGGCCTCGAGTGTATCCAGGGCTCCGGCCGCGCGGCGCGCTGCCTCGTCATGCTGCCTGGCCGCGTGCTCGCCCGCCGCACGCGACGACGCGAGCGCAGCTGCGGCGGCCTCGTGCTCCCGTTCGGCGTGCTCCCGGCGCGCGCGAAGCCGCGCGGCGCCCTCCTCGGCCCGAGCGTGGGCGGCGATCCGGTCGCTCTGCGCGGCGCGCGCCTCGGCCACGGCCTGCTCGGCGGTGACGAGGGCGTCGTCCGCCTCCGCGACGGCCGCCAGGGCCAGCTGCCACGCACGCTCCGCGTCGGCAGCGGCGGCCAGGGCCGGGTCGACCTCGTCGCCGCCGCTGCCGTCCTCGATTCCGGCAACGACCGACCGAAGCTCGACCAGCTCCCGTTCCTCGCGTGCCAGCGCAGCAACCTGGTCGGCCACGCGCGCCGCCACTGCGTCTGCGCCGCCCTCGAGCCGGATGAGCGCCTCGCGCGCCGACTGGCTGGCGCCCGCCGCGGCCCGCGCCGCCTCCTCGGCCTCCCAGTAGGCGGCCTCGGCCGCGGCGATCGCCTCCCGGCCGGCGTCCTGCGCGGACCGGTACGCCTCGAGCGCGGCATCGGCTGCCGCGGAGCGGCGGCGGGCATCGCCCAGCGCGGCCCGGGCCGCCTGCTCGCGCCGTCGGTGCGACGCCAGGACCAGGGCCCGCGCGCGCGAGCCGAGTTCGTCGTGCTGCTGCTGATGCTCGGCCTGCAGCCCGAGGCGGCGTACCTGCGGCTTCAGCTCGCCGATCAGGTCGCTCACCCTGGTGAGATTCTCGAGCGAGCGCGCGAGGCGGACCGAGGCCTCGTTGCGCCGCACCTGGAGCCCCTTGACGCCGGCGGCCTCCTCGAACAGCTGGCGCCGCTCCTCCGGGCGCAGCGACAGGGCGGCGTCCACCGTCCCCTGCCCCACCACCACGAGCTCGTTGGCGCCCAGCCGTCCCTCGCCCAGCAGCTCGACCACGTCGCGCAGGCGGGCGCGCGCCCCGTTGATCAGGTACTCGCTGTCGCCGGACCGATATGCGCGCCGGCCGATCGAGACTTCCGCGAAGTCGATCGGCAGCCATCCGTCGCCGTTATCGAGCGTGAGCACCGCCTCGGCCATGCCCTGCGGCTTGCGCTGTTCGGAGCCGCCGAAGATGACGTCGTCGGCGCGTCGCGTGCGCAGCGAGCGGTTCGACTGCTCGCCGAGGACCCAGCGCACCGCATCGGCCATGTTGCTCTTGCCCGAGCCGTTGGGACCGATGACGGCGTTCACGCCGGGCTCGAACACGAAGCGCGTCGGGTCGGCGAACGACTTGAACCCGTGCAGCCGGAGCTCGCGGAGGCGGCTCATGGCGCCCCCGGCGGCGGAGTCGGCTCGACCTCGCTCGCGAGGGCGGCCAACGCGATCCCGGCGGCCTGCTCCTCGGCCCGCTGGCGGCTCGATCCGGCGCCGGAGCCCAGCGCGCGGCCGTCGACCGCCACGGTGACCCGGAAGCGCTGCTCATGCGGCGGTCCGGACGTGGCGGTCACCTGGTAGATCGGCTTCTGGCCGCGGTGGCGCTGGCTCCATTCCTGGAGCAGCGACTTGGCCGACTTGGGCGGTCCGCTGACCTCGGCGAGCGCTTCGAGCCGGGGGGCGAAGAGGCCCTCGAGGATGGCCTCGGCGCGCTCCGTCCCCTCCGACAGGGAGAGGGCTCCGGCGAGCGCCTCGAAGCAAGCGGCCAGGACCGATGGGCGGGTGGCCCCGCCGGCATCGGTCTCGCCGCGGCCGAGCAGGAGGTGGCGGTCGAGTCCCATCTCGAGAGCCAGCGCGGCCAGGGCCTCGCGGTTGACGAGGCCCGCGCGGCGGGCGGTCAGGAATCCCTCATCCTCGTCGGGATAGCGCTCGAAGAGGAGGCGGCTGACGGCGACGCCGATCACCGCGTCGCCGTAGAACTCGAGCCGCTCGTTGTGGCCCGAGACCAGGTCGGGGTTCTCGTTGTAGAAGGAGCTGTGGACGAACGCCTGCTGGATCAGCTCCGGCTCACGAAGGACGGTGCCGAGCCGCCTGCCCAGCTCGTCCAGCGGAGGAGCTTCCATGGGGTCTGGGCGTCTACTGCTGGTGCTCCTCGATGAAGTCGACGGCGTCCTGGACCTTCTGGATCTTCTCGGCGTCTTCGTCCGAGATCTCCATGCCGAACTCTTCTTCGAGGCTCATGATGAGCTCGACCAGGTCGAGCGAGTCGGCATTGAGGTCCTCGACGAAGGACGCCTGCGGCTGGACCTCCTCCTCGTCGACGCCGAGCTGCTCGACGATGAGCTTCTTGAGTCGGTCATACGTGGTCCCGTCGGTCAACGTCAGGCTCCTCCACCCGGTGATCTGGAAACGCTTCCTAACACGCCGTTGACGAGGCGTCGAGCCGCGTCACCGGCGTAGATCCGGGCGAGGGATACGGCATCGCGCATCGTCTCCCCGCTCGGGGTCGCGGCGGAGTATAGCACCTCGTAGATCGCGCTCCGGAGGATCGCACGCTCGACGCGACCCAGCTCGGCGACCGGGATGAGCGGCGCTTCGGCGGCGATTCGGGCATCCAGCTCGGCCCGGCGCTCCCCCACGCCGGCGACGATCGCCGCTGCGTGGACGCGCACGTCCTCCGTCAGGTCGCGCTCGGCTGCCAGACGATCGAGCGCCGTGGTCGCGTGGCCCGGCCGGAACTCGTCCTCGAATAGCGCGAGCAGCGCCACGCGACGGGCCATGAGCCCGGCCGACGCCGGACGGGGGCTCCGTCGGCTGGTCGCCGGCATCTCAGGCACGCTCCCGGTGCAGGCGAGCGGCGATCCGAGAGCGCACGCCGCGGTGGGCGAGGGCGGGATGCTCGCGCGTCCACTCGGCGATGAGGCTCGGGACGCCGGCGTGGGCCGACTCGGAGGCCACCCGGATCGCGTTCTCGACCATGCGGGCCGTGGCCCTCCCGTGGGTGACGATGCTGACCCCCTTCACCCCGAGCAGCGGCGCTCCGCCGTAGCGCTCGTAGTCGAATCGTGCCTTCATCCGCTCGAAGCCCGGCTTCAGGGCCAGGAGGGCGAGGGGCGCGATCGGTCCCTGCTGGAGATCCTCGCGCAGGGCTCGGAAGATGAAGCTGGTGATGCCCTCGAAGAACTTGATCACCACGTTTCCGACGAACCCGTCGCACA
Organism: uncultured Steroidobacteraceae bacterium; assembly: GCA_964449915.1. Classification (GTDB taxonomy): domain Bacteria; phylum Chloroflexota; class Limnocylindria; order QHBO01; family QHBO01; genus JACDBZ01. Next base: position 24,138 of record CAYVCE010000168.1, read on the forward strand.
CGACCACGTCGGCGCGGTGGGCGATCATGTCGTGCGCCTCGACGTTGCCGACGAAGTGGAGGTCGGCGTGGGTCAGGCGCGCATGCGCCTCCTTCGTCAGGTTGTCGCCCTTCTCGGACTCCTCCCCGATGTTGAGCAGGCCGATGCGCGGGTTGCGCACGTGCAGCACGTGCTCGGCGAAGATGGCGCCCATGGCGTCGAACTGGACGAGGTTCTCCGGGTCCGAGTCGACGTTGGCGCCGACGTCCAGCAGCATGACCGGCCCCGTGGCGGTGACC
>CAYVCE010000169.1:0-7512 GCA_964449915.1 uncultured Steroidobacteraceae bacterium
CTGGGAGGGGTCGTTCGACGGGGTCGATTACGCGTGCACGCTGCGTCTCGCCGCGAAGCGGCCGAGTTGGTTCTGGACGGTGGCCCTCCAGAACCGACGTCGGCGAGGGATGGTGAGCCTCGATGCGGTCCTGGCCCAGGATCTCGGGATCGCCGACGAGGGGGCGGTGCTCGCGAGCGAGCTGTACACCAGCCAGTACATCGATCACACCGTCCTCGAGGATCCCGAGTTCGGCCTCCTCCTGTGCTCGCGCCAGAACCTGCCGCAGGGCGACGCCTTCCCGTGGGTCATGCACGGCTGCCTGGACGGAGCCGTCGGCTTCCTGACCGATGGCGTCCAGTTCTACGGGCTCGAGTTCAAGGCCACGAACGTGCCGGCCGCGCTCGGTCGGCGAACCCTGCCGAACCGGAAGTATCAGTACGAGCTGGCGATGCCGACCCTCCAGTCGCGTCGGGTCGTCCTCGCGCCGGGGGCGACCGCCGAGATCACCTTCTTCGCGGCCTTCGTGCCGGACCACCCGGCGGCGACGTCGGACGGCGATGCCCGCCAGGCGCGCACCGCGCGCACCGCGTTCCGCGGCCTGCGCCGGGGGGCGATCGACGGGCCGCCGCGGCCGCGGGTGCCGAGCCTGTTCGACGCGCCGGCGCTGTTCGAGAGCCGCGACCTCGAGCCGGCGGAGCTCGAACGCTTCTTCGGCACGGAGCGGCGACACGCCGAGCGGCTCGAGGACGGGACCCTCCTCTCGTTCTTCCACGGGCCCCAGCAGCACGTCGTGCTGCGAGCCAAGGAGCTGGTCCAGGAGCGCCCGACCGGGCACATCATGCGCTCCGGGCGCGACCGGCTCCCCAGCGACGACACCCTGGCGGTCACGGCCTGGATGTTCGGCGTCTTCGGCTCCCAGCTGGCCATCGGCAACACCTCGTTCAACTCGCTGCTCTCCGTGGTCCGCAACCCGCTCAACGCGCTCAAGGCCAGCGGCCAGCGCATCTTCGTCCGGACCGCTACGGGCTGGGAGCTGCTCGGCCTGCCGTCGGCGTTCGAGATGGGCTCCAACAGCGCGCGCTGGATCTACCACGGCGAGCGGCACACGCTGTCGGTCCGCGTCCAGGCCGCTCTGGACGCCCCCGCGTACCTGCTGCAGCTCGACGTCGAGCACGGCGGTCCACTCGAGGTGCTCGTCAGCCACGATGTCGTCCTGGGCGCGAGTCCCGCCGACCCTGCCGGCCGGGTCGTGGTCGACGAGGCGAACGCGCGCGTCGAGCTGCGTCCCGCGCCCGAGACGCCGATGGGCCGGCACTACCCCGAGGCGACGTTCTTCATCGTCGTGGCGGACGCGGAGGCGGTCGAGGCCATCGGCGGCGACGGGCTGCTCCACGTCGACGGCGTCGACAGCGGCGGGTCGTTCGTCGTGGTGCGGACCAAGCCGGTCGTCCGATGCTCGCTGACGCTGACCGGCAGCGTCCTCGACGCGCGCCGCGCCGAGGCGCTGGCCGGGGCAACGGGCGGCAACTCCGTCCCGGATACCGACGTCGGACAGGCGGTCGCCGGCTTCTGGTCGGGGGTGGGCGGCGGCGCGACGGTCGGCGGCGGCAGCGGACGGTTCGGGGACGACCTCGCGCGACTGGACGACGCGCTTCGCTGGAACGTCCACGACGCGATGATCCACTTCACGACGCCGCACGGGCTGGAGCAGCACAGCGGGGCGGCCTGGGGCGTGCGCGACGTCTGCCAGGGCCCGGCCGAGCTCCTCCTCGCCACCGGCAACCTGGGCACGCTGCGGGCGGTGCTCAGGATCGTGTACGAGCGCCAGTTCCACGGGACCGGCGACTGGCCCCAATGGTTCATGTTCGACCGATACCGCCAGCTGCAGGCGGCGGAGAGCCACGCGGACGTCATCCACTGGCCGCTCAAGGCCCTGTGCGACTACGTCGAGGCCAGCGGCGATGCGTCGATCCTCGACGAACGGGTCGCGTACACCGACGAGCGGACGAAGGCGGTCACCGCCACCACCGAGTCGATCTTCGCGCACACCGAGCGGCAGGTCGCACGGATCGAACGCGACTGCATCCCGGGCACGGCGCTCGTGGCCTTTGGCGGCGGCGACTGGGAGGACACGCTCCAACCGGTCGACCCCGCCATGGCCGCACGCATGGTGAGTGCCTGGACGGTCGAGCTCGCCTACCAGACCCTCGGGCGCTACGGGGTGGTGTGCGAGCGCGCCGGCCGGGTGGCGATGGCACAGCGGCTGGCGGACCTGTGCGGCCGGATGCGGGCCGACTTCAACCGGCACCTGGGCCCTGCCGGCGTGGTCGCCGGCCTCGCGCACTTCGGCGCCGATGGCGTCGAGTACTTCCTCCACCCCCGCGATCGCCGGACCGGGGTCGCCTACCGCCTGCTGCCGATGACGCGTGGCATGATCAGCGGCCTCTTCAGCGCCGAGCAGGCGGCACGGCACTTCGAGCTCATCCGGCGCCACCTCTCGTTTCCGGACGGCGTGCGGCTCATGGACCGGCCGATGGAGTACCGTGGCGGGACCTCGCGCATCTTCCGGCGCGCCGAGTCTGCGGCGAACTTCGGACGGGAGGTCGGGCTCCAGTATGTCCACGCCCACGTCCGCTACGTCGAGGCGATGGCAACGATCGGGCGGCCGGACGAGGCATTCGCCGGGCTGCTGGCCGTGTGCCCGATCCGACTCGACCTGGACGTGCCCAGCGCCCTGCCGCGCCAGGCGAACGCCTTCTTCAGCAGCTCGGATGCGGCCTTCCTCGACCGCCGGCAGGCGAGTCGCCAGTTCGGCCGGCTCAGGACCGGCCGCGTCGGCGTCAAGGGTGGCTGGCGGGTCTACTCGAGCGGCCCGGGCATCTACCTCAACCAGCTGATCTCGAATGTGCTCGGCCTGCGAAACTCGTTCGATGACGTGGTCATCGACCCGGTGCTGCCGCGAGGCGCCGACGGGCTGACGTTCGACGTCGAGCGCGACGGTCGCCGGGTCCGGTACCGCTACCGCGTCGAGGGCCGCGGCTTCTCGCCCGACGAGGTGCGCGTCAACGGCCGGCCACTGCCGAGCGTCCGGACGGTCGACAACCCGTTCCGCGCGGGCGGCATGCTCGTCGCGAAGCGCGACTTCGAGGCGGCACTGGACCGCCACGAGAACGTCGTCGACGTCCTCGTCTGAGTCCCACGGCGCCACCGATCGCCGCGTTGCCGCCGGCCACGATCCGGCGTACGGTGCGACGATGAGCAGCGCCGCGTTGGATCGGCTGCTGGCCGTGCTCCTCGTCATCCAGCTGGCGAGCGGGCTCCTCACCCTACGCTCGGGGGTGCCGGCCGCCGCGCCACTTTTCTGGCTCCATGGCATGGTGGGCGGCGCGCTGCTCGTGGCGTCGATCGCGAAGCTGCGGCGGAGCATCGGCCCCGCCGTCCGGCATCGTCGATGGCGGCGCCTGGTCCTCGGGGGGTTGCTGTCGCTGCTGGTCGCCGCGGCCCTGGCCGGGGGCTTCGCCTGGGTGGCGAGCGGCCGGATCTGGTCGATCGGTCCGTGGACGATCCTGACGCTCCATGTCTGGGCCGCGCTGGCGATCATCCCGATCCTCGCCGTCCACCTCCTCCCGCGCCGCTGGTGGCTGCTGCGGCCACGGCCGGCAGCGGGCCCGATGAGCCGGCGCACGTTCCTCGCCATCGGCGGCGTCCTCGCCCTGGGAGCGGTCGCCTGGGGAACGGTGAACCTGCTGGACCGCGTGCAGGGCGGTGTCCGGCGCTTCACGGGCTCGCGCTGGCTCCCGGCCGGCGGCGTCCCGCCGCCGACGACGTTCTACGGCGAGCCGACGCCGCCGGTCGACGTTGACGCGTGGCGCCTCCACGTCGACGGCCGGGTCGCGACGCCCCTGGCCCTCGACCTGAGACAGCTGGCCAGCCTGGGCGAGGTCGAGCGAGAGGCGGTCCTCGACTGCACGTCGGGCTGGGTGATGCGCACCGGCTGGGGCGGCACGCCGCTGCGCGCGGTCCTCGATGCGGCCGGCGCGGATGCGGGTGCGGCGCACGTTCGCGTCCGCTCCGCGACCGGCTGGAGCGTGAGCCTGGAGCGCCACGAGCTGGACGGCGCGATGCTTGCCACGCGCGTCGCCGGTCAGCAGCTCCCGGCCGCCAACGGTGCGCCATGCCGGCTCGTGGCCCCGGAGCGGCGCGGGCTGGACTGGATCAAGTGGGTCAGCGAGATCGAGGTCGCATGAGCCACCGACCTATCGGCGCCGGCCCGAGTCTCCCGACGCGAGCACCGCCCGTACGCGTTCGAGCACCTCGCTGGCACGGCGGAGATCTGACTCGCCGATCTGGGCGCCAAGCGCATCGGACCAGGCGGTCTGGGCGGTATTGATGGCATCCAGGACGCGCCGTCCGCGCTCGGTCACGCGCACGAGCTTCGCCCTGCGGTGTCGAGGGTTCTCCTCATAGACGGCGAGGCCGTCGCGCACGAGCAGGTCGGCCACGCGCTGGACGCTCTGCCGCGCGTAGCCGAACTGGCGGCTGATCTCCGCGACGGTCGCCGGCCCAGCCGCCGCGGCATTGAGGGTGACCCATCGCGCTAGCGTCTGACCCTCGGGCCTTGCGAGCGCCTCGCCGTGGGCGGTGAACAGGTAGCTGAGCCCGACCACGTCGAGGACGAGCGCCGTCAGCGCATCCCCGGAGGGCGTGCGCTGGACCGTCGTGATCGTCTTGACAGCATCCTGTCGTTCTGCCACAATGACAGCATTCTGTCATACCGAGCGCCAGCAGTCCAGCCTCAGTGCCAAGGAGCCCACCCATGACCCGCGTCGCAGCCACCGAATCCCCGGCACAGACCGATGAGATCCGCCCGTTCCGGATCGACATCCCCCAGTCCGACCTCGACGACCTTCGCGACCGCCTCGGCCGAACCCGGTGGCCATCGGAGATCCGCGGCACCGGCTGGGATCGCGGGGTCCCGGTCGAGCACCTCAGGGAGCTGGTCACGCATTGGAAGGATGCTTTCGACTGGCGCAAGTCGGAGGCGGAGCTCAACGAGCATCCGCAGTTCACGACCACGATCGACGGTGCGAACGTCCACTTCCTCCACGTCCGGTCGCCCGAGCCCGATGCGCTTCCGCTCATACTGACCCACGGTTGGCCAGGCTCGGTCGTCGAGTTCCTCGACATCATCGGCCCGCTGACCGACCCGCGGTCGCACGGCGGCGATCCCGCCGACGCGTTCCACCTCGTCATCCCGTCGATCCCCGGATTCGGCTTCAGCGGGCCGACCGACGAGGCCGGCTGGAGCTCCGAGCGGATTGCCGCGGCATGGGCCGAGCTGATGCGCCGCCTCGGCTACGAACGCTACGGCGCGCAGGGCGGCGACTTCGGCTCGTTCATCTCGCCGGCGCTGGCGAAGGTTGCACCGGAGAGTGTCGTGGGGGTGCACGTCAACGCCGCGACCTACGGCTTCATCCCGTGGGGCGAGGTGGCGGACGAGGAGCGAGCGAGCATGACCGATGTCGAGCGTGAGCGCCTCGCACGGCTGCAGCGCTACTACGACCAGGGCCAGGCCTACTTCCAGATCCAGGCAACGCGCCCGCAGACGATCGCCTACGCGCTCCACGACTCGCCCGCCGGCCAGCTGGCATGGATCATCGACAAGATCCAGGAGTGGACGTTCCCGCGTGACGAGCCGTGGGAGCGGGCAATCGACCGCGACCGGGTGCTCACGAACGTCACCGTCTACTGGCTGACCGGCACGGGTGCCTCATCGGCGCACATCTACTACGAGAGCATGCACGCCTATTCAGCCGATGCCGGTGACTGGGACGAAGGCGCGTCGGGCGAGGAGGCGTCGGGCGCAGGTGCCCAAGCCTGGGGCGCGAAGGCGGCCACGCCGACGGGCGTCGCAGTGTTTGCCGAGGATGTCGCCATCCGCAGCTACGGCGAGCAGAGCCACAACATCGTCCATTGGTCCGACTTCGATCGCGGCGGCCACTTCGCCGCGATGGAGGTGCCCGACCTGCTGGTCGGCGACATACGAGCCTTCTTCGCTCTCCTGCGCTGATCGCTATGCGATCGGTTCGAAGCGAGCCGTGAAGTGGCGCAGCGCCGCGGGCTGCTCGGTGATCCGCATGCCGGGCAGGTCCGCGGCATGCTCCGCGACCGAGCGGATGACCTCGATCACGTAGTCGATGTGCGACTGCGTGTAGACGCGGCGCGGTATGGCGAGACGCACGAGCTCCATGGCGGCGGGGACTTCCGAGCCGTCGGGGTGGCGCCCGAACATGACGGTACCGATCTCGCAGCCTCGAATGCCGCCCTCCCGATACAGCGCGCAGGCCAGCGCCTGTCCCGGGTACTCGAGCGGGTCGATGTGCGGCAGCAGCGCCGCGGCGTCGATATACACGGCGTGGCCGCCGATCGGCTGCACGCACGGCACGCCGGCCTCGACGAGGGCCTCGCCGAGGTACGCGGTCGAGCGGATCCGGTAGCGCAGGTAGTCGTCCTGTACGACCTCGCGCAGGCCGACGGCCATCGCCTCGAGATCGCGGCCGGCGAGGCCGCCGTAGGTGGGAAAGCCCTCGGTCAGGATGAGCATGGTGCGGCACTGCTCTGCCCATCGGTCGTCGTTCAATGCCAGCCAGCCGCCGATATTGGCCAGCGCGTCCTTCTTGCCCGACATCGTCATCCCATCGGCGCAGGCGGCCATCTGGCGCACGATGTCGGGCACCGATACGTCGGCGTAGCCGTCCTCGCGCTGCTTGATGAACCACGCGTTCTCGGCGAAGCGGCAGGCGTCGAGGAACAGCGGCAGGCCGTATCGGTCGCACACCGCGCGCACCGCCCGCAGGTTGGCGAGGCTCACCGGCTGGCCGCCGCCCGAGTTGTTGGTGACGGTCACGAACACGACCGGGACGTTCTCGGCGCCGCGCTCGCGGATGAGCGCATCGAGCGCATCGGTGTCCATGTTGCCCTTGAAGGGATGGATGGTCGAAGGCTCGCGGCCCTCGGCGATGACGCAGTCGACGGCCTCGGCGCCGGTGAACTCGACGTTGGCGCGGGTCGTGTCGAAGTGCGTGTTCGAGGGGATGACCTTGCCCGCGCCGCCGATCACGCTGAACAGGATCTTCTCCGCCGCGCGGCCCTGGTGGGTCGGGATCACGTGGCGGAAGGGGAAGAGCTCGGTGACCGCCGCGAGGAAGCGGAACCACGACGGAGATCCGGCGTACGACTCGTCGCCGCGCTGGATGCCTGCCCACTGCTCCGCGCTCATGGCGCCGGTGCCGGAGTCGGTCAGCAGGTCGATCAGCACGTCGGCGGCGTGCAGGTTGAACAGGTTGAAACCCGCCTCGGCCAGCTTCCCGGCGCGCTCCTCCACGCTCGTCATTCGGATCGGCTCGACGCTCTTGATCCGGAAGGGCTCGATGATCGTTCGCCAGCGGTCCATCAGGCGCCGATGGTACCGGGTTGGCGTGGCTGCCCGTCGGAGGGCATGATGCCGCGATGATCGGACGGATCCTGGCA
>CAYVCE010000170.1:0-4721 GCA_964449915.1 uncultured Steroidobacteraceae bacterium
ACAAGAGAGCAAAATGCCCGTCGGCGGCCGATGAACAGGCCCGATCCGAACTCAGATCGGGCCGACGTGGGCGAGGTTGACACGCCCTCCCAGGCGGCCTTGCGCCGCCTCAGGCGGCGACGACCTGGGGCTGAGCCGCGACGGCGCGGGCCAGGTCGACGAGGGCGGCCAGGTCGAGGCTCCGCCCGCGTTCCCACTCCGCGGCGTAGGCGATGGCGTCCGGACCGAGGCGCTCGAGCGCGGCGGCGCGCATCGCGGCCTCCTCCTCGTCGGGGGCGGCGTCGAGTGCCTCGCACAGCGCCTCGGTACCGCCGAGGATCGCGGCAGCGCGCCGGTCGCCGCGGTCCGCCACCGACACTGCGAGCATCTCGAGGCAGGCGGCTGCCAGCGGCGCGTCGTCGATCGCGATCGCCAGCTCGATCGCCGGCAGGACGGTCACGTCGGCGTCCTGCGGCCGGCCGCGCACGACCGCGGTCTGCGCCATGCCCATGAGGGTGTGGGACTCACAGCGCGCCTGGCCGCGGGCGCGGACGAAGGGCAGGTTCTCGTCCAGCAGCCACTGGGCGCGGTCGGGTCGCTGGCTGGCGTTGGCGATCGACGCCATGTTGAGGCGGCACGACGATGCGGACACCCCGTTGCCGGCGGCGAGCGCCAGCTGCAGCCGCTCGGCGAACAGCGCCTCTGCCGCGGCCCGGTCGCCACGGAGGAGGGCGGCGAGCGCCTGCTCCCGCAGCTGCGCGAGCCGCTCCCCCGCCCCGGCGAGCTGCCCGGCCAGCAGGCCGGCGGCATCGGTCGCGGCGACGGCGGCGGCGTGGTCCCCGGTCGAGTATGCGATCTGGCCGAGCGCCGAGTAGAGGCGGCGCTGCGTACCGTCGCGGGCGTCGCTCAGGGCGAGCGCGCGCTCAATCCAGGCGCGCGCCTCGGTGTAGTGCCCGCGCAGCTGCCAGTACATCGGCAGCGCGGCGGTCAGGCGTCGGACCAGCTGGACGTCGCCGGCCGCAAGCCCGAAGTCGACCGCCGCGCGCAGGTTGTCGATCTCGCGGTCGAGCGCGGCGACGGGCCCCTCCTCCGGCTCGCCCGACTCGAGCGTCGCGCTCTGCCGCTCGGCGAGCTCGAGGTAGCGGGCGGCGTGGCGACGTCGCAGGTCGTCGAGCGCGCCGGATGACGCGAGGCGCTCGGCGGCGTACTCGCGGATCGACTCGAGCATCCAGAAGCGGTCGTCGGACCGGCGGACCAGGCTCTTGTCGAGGAGCGACGCGAGGGCGTCGAGGTCCGCATCGGCCACCGCCTCGGCGTCCTCGAGCGTAGCCCCACCGGCGAAGACGGCCAGGCGGGCGAAGAGCCGGCGCTCGTCGTCGGTCAGCAGATCGTGGCTCCAGTCGATGGTGGCGCGCAGGGTGGCCTGCCGGGGATGGGCGTCGCGCCCACCGCGCAGCAGGTCGAGCCTTCCGCCGAGCCGGTCCAAGATCTGTGCCGGCGACAGGACGCCGGCCCGGGCCGCGGCGAGCTCGATCGCCAGTGGGAGGTTGTCGAGGGCGCGGCACAGCCGCTTGACCACGTCATCGGCCCCGAGGTCGGCGCGGGCGGCAAAGAGGGCGACGGCGTCCTCGTCGGCCAGGGTGGGCACCGCGAACACGCGCTCGCCACGCACGCGGAGGCGCTCTCGGCTGGTCGCCAGCAGGCGAAGGTTGGGACATCGCTCACCCAGGTCGGCCAGCTCCGGCCCGACCGCCACCACCTGCTCGAGGTTGTCGACCACCAGCAGCATCTCGCGCGCGCCGATGTGCGCCGCCAGGCCTGCGCGCGCCCCGATCGTGGTGGCAATCGCCTCGATCACCAGCGACGGCTCGCGGAACGGCGCCGCCTCGACCCAGAAGACGCCGGATCGGAATTGACCGATGAGCTGCGCCGCGGCCTCGATCGCGAGGCGCGTCTTGCCCGCGCCGCCCGGCCCGGTGAGGGTCAGGAAGCGATCGTCGCCGTGCAGGAGGGCGACGACTTCCGCCAGCTCCCGCTCGCGGCCGACGAAACGGCTGGCCGGCCGCGGCAGGTTGGTGTTGGCGATCGTGCTCAGCGGCGGGAAAGCGTCCGTGCCGAGCTGGTGGATCCAGACCGGCGTATCGAAGTCCTTGAGGCGGTGCTCGCCGAGGTCCGTGAACTCGCCTTCGACCAGCCGTCGCGTCTCGGCGCTGACCAGCACCTGGCCGCCGTGGCCGGCGGCCGCGATCCGCGCGCCGAGATGGACGTCAGGACCGATGTAGCCGTCGTCGGTCACCAGCGGCGTGCCGGTGTGGAGGCCGATGCGGACCCGCACCGGGCCGTCGCCGAGCGCATCGCTTGCGTCACGCGCGGCGGCCATCGCGCCGCGTGCGGTCGGGAAGGCGACGAAGAAGGCGTCTCCCTGGGTGTCGACCTCGACCCCGCCGTGGCGGACGAAGGCGTCGCGCAGCAGGCGGCGGTGCTCGTCGAGGGCGACGGCGTATCGGCCCGCGCCGAGCTCGTGGAGCAGCTTCGTCGAGCCCTCGACGTCAGTGAAGAGGAGCGTGACCGTGCCGCTGGGGAGCTGCCTCGCCACGCTCACATCATGCTCCCCCGCGCAAGAGACGAGGCGACCGCACGGGCCTCAGCGCAGGTTGAATGGCGGGTAGCGGTCGGTGACCAGCAGGAAGGCGTAGGCGCCGACCCGCAGGCTCCAGCGCGCGACACCGACGACGTAGTCGAAGAGGCCGCGCGGATAGCGCCCCGTGAACAGGATCGCGAACCAGGCGACGATGACCGCCACGATCGCGCCGATCCACAGGAACAACAGCACGATGAAGTGCGGGATGGCGAACAGCCACTTCACCAATGGCAACCAGCGATTCAGGTCGTGCTCGACGTCGGGATAGTCGATCTCAACGTGGACCGCCTGCTCCTCGACCGTCGAGGGGTATCGATCGGTGAGCAGGGCCAGGTAGGCACCCACCCGAGAGCCGAAGCGCGTCAGCTCGCGGGCAAAGTCGAACCACCAGCGCGGATAGCGCAGCCGGAAGACGATCATCAGCGCCGTCGCCAGCCACAGGCCACCCGAGATCCCACCGGTGCTGCGCACGACGGTCTCCCCCGTGGCGGTGATGAATGTCTCACTGCCGGTGGCGCTGATCAGGCCGATGATGATGGCGATCGGGATGATCCAGATCAGCCGGAAGGCGGTGGTCAGCCGATCGAGCTTCTCGGGGTAGTCGATCTCGAGGCGGACGGCATAGGGCTGGGCTTGGCCATTCATCGTCGTTGTTCTCCAATCTGTGCGTGGGCTGGCAACCCGGACGGTTCCGGAAGGGCGCCCAGGATGATGTCGAGGCCGGCCTCGAACTCGTCGGCGTAGTCGAAGCCCGATGCGACGAGCTCACGCTGGACGGTGGCCAGGTGCGGGTACGCATCGGCCACGGCGGCGAGGATCTGCTCCGATTGCGACGCCATCTCCTCGGGAGAGGTGAACGGCAGGGTCGCCTCCTGGAGCGCGAAGCCGTAGACGTAGCTGTCGAGCACGTTGTAGACGCGTGTCGCCCCGCGACCGTCGAAGCCGGCGCAGAAGAGGATAGCGAGCATTGCGTCGTGATGGCCGAGCGTCGCCGGGCCGGGCTGCGAGCGCGACTCCATGAGCCCGATTGCCCACGGGTGACGCCGCAGCGCGGCATGGGCCGAGACCGCGCGTCGGCGCAGGGCGTCGCGCCAGTCAGCCGCGTCGGCGGGCACCTCGATCTCGGCGAAGACACGGTCGACCAGGCCGTCGAGCATCTCCTCCTTGTTGCCGATGTGCCGGTACAGCGACATCGCCTCCACGCCCAGTCGCGCGCCGACGCCGGCCATCGTGACCCCCGCCAGCCCGCCCTCGTCAGCGAGCTCCAGCGCGGCATCCAGCACCTGCTCCCGGCTGACCCTCGGTCGCCGCCCCGCCCTGCGCACTGCCATCGGCTGCTCCATCGCTTGACACCCGCCTGTTTATGCCATAAGTTTATGCCGTCAGTTTATGACGTAAGCATACCACAGCTTCCAAGGAGCCCGAGACCGATGCTGGCCATCACCCACGAACGATACGGATCGCCTGCCACCCTCCAGCTGCGCGAGCTCGCCATCCCGGCGATCGGCGCCGACGAGGTTCTCATCCGCGCCCGCGTCGCGAGCCTCCATCCTGGCGACCTGTTCGCGGTCCTGGGCTCACCGTTCCCGGTGCGCCTGGTGACCGGACTGCGCCGCCCGAAGCACGGCGTCCCCGGCTTCGACGTCGCCGGCACGGTCGAGGCGATCGGCGCGGCCGTCACCCATCTGCGACCCGGCGACGAGGTCCTTGGCGTGGGCGTCGGCACCTGCGCCGAGCTCGTGAGTGCTCAGGCCGACCTGGTGATTGTGAAGCCGGCGAACCTGTCTTTCGAGGAGGCGGCCGCCATCCCGACCTCGGCCCTGGCCGCGCTCCACGGCCTGCGCGATGCCGGGCGGCTCCAGCCCGGCCAGCGCGTGCTGATCAACGGCGCGTCGGGCGGCGTCGGCAGCTTTGCCGTGCAGATCGCTAAGGCCTTCGGGGCGCACGTCACGGGCGTCTGCTCGACAGGTAACGTCGAGATGGTGCGCTCGATCGGGGCCGACAACGTCGTCGACTACACCCGCACCGACTTCACCGACGGACCGGACCGATACGACCTCATCCTCGACAATGTCGAGAACCGCCCGCTGTCGGAGATCCG
>CAYVCE010000171.1:0-54995 GCA_964449915.1 uncultured Steroidobacteraceae bacterium
AATTGGAGTGCCGCGTCGATCGGCATCAATGCGAGAGCCCATCGCGCCACCGATCGAATACGTGAACCCACACTGAAGTTTCTCGTGGGGCGTCGCGCGTTCAAGATTTCGGAAGCAGCTCGTCGAAGAACTCGTTGACCATGCGGCGGTTGGGGTCCGCCACCTGCAGCCAGTCGGCGAGCTTCTTCCACCTCTCGCCGTAGGCGGCAACGACGTGCTCTCGCTGGACGAACGGGCTTTGATTCAGTAGCGGAATACCGCCGCGCTGGTAGGCCCACGCGTTGAAGGCCTTCAAGAACGTGGCCCAGGCTTCCTGCTCCTTTCCGCCCACTGCATGAATCGGATCGATTGAGATGATGTCGCCGTCGTACGTATACGAAAGCAGCGAACTCGTATCCTTCCTCACGAAGTACGATCCAAGCGGCATGTTGCAGCGGAATCCGGTCGTCCTGTAGTAGTCCTCGGCCCACCTGACGTAGTCCTTCAGGTGCTTCACGTAGGCCGCCCGCGGAAACGCCCAGAAGCTGAAGGCGTAGCGCGCTGACGGCGGCGTGTTCGCATAGTTGATGGTCTTGTCGGGACCGTGCAGGGTAAAGCCGCCGCCGGCGCTCAGCAGACGGTAGAACCCGAGCTCGAGCCCCAACCCGAGCCGTTCTTTGAGGGCACCGAGCGGTGAGCCTCCCAGGTGATCGCGCAGACCGCGACCGGCGAAGGCCGCGAGGAAGCTCCACCCGAACCGCCTCGCATTCGCAAGCCATTCGTGCTTCAACTCCGTGCCGCGGTTGCGCGACTGAATCACGATGTCGTCGCCGATGGTCCACATGACGATGCCCTGGTTCGATGCGATGGCCTGCGCGATGATGTCATCGGTCAGATCCTCGACGTCGTGCACGTCGTAGTCGAACGTGATGATTTCGAGCGGCTTGATCTTGAACGTCACCTCATAGACGATGCCGGCCAGGCCATAGCTCGCCCTGATGAACTGCAGCAGCTCCGGATTCCTGTCTTCGGAGGCTTCCTCCAGCGTTCCCGACGGGCTCACCCACTTGATGCTGGTCGCGTACGAGTTGACCTGACCGAACTCGATGCCGTCGAGACTGTCCTTCGTCTGGCAGCACGCGGCCGAGCCGAGCGTGATATTGCCAATCTCGATGTTCAGCATGAACTGCAGGTTGCGGGCACGAAGGGCGGCTGCGGCGTCGACCTGCTGGATGCCGGCCTGTGCCGTCATCGTCAGCCCGTCGGGGTCGATCGCGACGATCGCGCGGAGCCCCTTCATGTCCACGACCGTGCCGGGCGAGGCGGCACACGGCGTCAGCGAGTGGAAGCTGCCCATCGGACGCACCGGGCTCGGGAAGCGCTCCCGGTCGCGCAGGATCGCCTGGAGCTCCTCCACGCTCTCCGGTCTGGCGACGACCTGCGGCGTGCTGACGACGCCACCGTCGTAGCTCGTCAACGTGTGCGTCACGTGTTGGCAGCCGACCGTGCCACGACCGCCAGCGCGAGATTGAGCGATGAGATGCCGACGGTCACCGCGGCGGCGCGCAGGGGGAGCTGGCGGGTGACGCCGGCGGTGAGCGCGGCCAGTGCGTCCGTGGCGTGGATAATCGGTGCCCGCTGCGCCGCCTCGCGCTTCCGGTCCGGACTGCCGGTGAGCAGGTCGAGCCCCAGGAACACGGTCCGGATTCCGAACATGCGCAGGAGGTAGGTGGCCGGTGGGCTGCCCGCCTGGCTGGAGCCGAGGGCTCGCAGCATGAAAGCCGGGGCGAACAGGGCCAGCAGGCCGTTGGCGAGCCGGACGAGGCCGAGCGCGGCGACCGGCACGGACCAGCCGCTCACGCGGCGACTCGCTTCCACGGCTTGAAGGCGTTCTCGACGCCGACGAGGGCGGGTGCCAGCCGTGGGTGGTGGCGCAGGAGGACGCTGACCATGGTGTTGCCGGCGATCCAGTCCAGGCCGGTCTGCGTATACACCGCCGCTGTGAAGTCGCGGGTGAAGAATCGGTCGCTCTTCAGCCTCCGCGAGGCCATGAGGGCGAAGACGCGGAACGCGGTCTCGCTGAAGGCGAAGCCCTTGACGAGCGGTTCGGCGTACATGCCGACCATCACGTCGACGTCCTCCACGTCGTCGTAGATGTCGCGCAGCTGGCGGGCCCACTCGGCGTTGTCGGTCAGCTCTTCGAAGCTGCGTGCCGGCCTGAGGCGGAAGGCGCGGCGGAAGGCGTTGTAGCGCGGCACGCCCCGCTCGCGGCTGCGCAGGATGTCGGTCGCGGCGAGGTCGAGGATCGTGCCGTCCGGCCGGTCGAAGCGCTGCAGGAAGCGGGGAAAGTTGTGGAGCGTGATGGCGCCGGGATGGGCTATGCCGAGCGAGTAGAAGGCGTTCGCCACCGACAGCTCCTCGAGTCGCCGGCGCGTCGACAACGCGCCCACCTCGGGGAAGGTGAGCTCGGCGAGCACGCGGTCGTCATCGGCCGATCGGAAGGTGAACTCGTCGGGCAGGAGCGGGTGCATCCGATAGACGGCAACGAACTCCTCGGTGAGCGAGTACGGCACGTCGTGGTGATCGGTCGGCGATCCCATGATGCCGAACACCACGTCGCTGTTGCGGAAGATGCCGCGGCGTGGGCCCCCATGCTCGCCCCGCAGGCCCCACCAGTTGGCGCGCATGGCGTACTCCATGGTCGGGT
The DNA here is from genome assembly GCA_964449915.1 of uncultured Steroidobacteraceae bacterium. Lineage (GTDB taxonomy): Bacteria > Chloroflexota > Limnocylindria > QHBO01 > QHBO01 > JACDBZ01. The sequence goes on from CAYVCE010000171.1 coordinate 2,687, forward strand.
GCGACGCGACCGCCGGCGTCCACTCGACGGTGTGGATCTTGGCCATCAGCGCCGCGATGACGAGGCGCGCCTTGTCGTAGAGATCCTCATCGGTCCAGCTCGGGTATTCGGCCTTCAGCCTGTCGCAGACGGCGTTGTGCTCCTGCATGAAGAGCGAGTGGAGCACGCCAAGGCCGATCCAGAAGTTGCCGGCCACGTCGGACAGGTCGACGCTGGCCTCGAGCTCGGCGGGCAGCAGGCCGTCCGCGCCGATGCGGAGCTTGCCATCGGTGCCGGTGCGCACCATCGACACGTACGGCTCCTTGCTGCCGTAGATCTGGGATCCGTCCCACCAGTGGCTGTCGTCGGTGACGAAGGTGGTGGGCTGGCCGCTGTCGGCACGGTGGCTGGGATCCGGTCGCGTGGCCGGGATCCGCATCGGTCGTTCGGGCCAGTCGTCGTCATCAGCGAGGTCCAGCTCCCAGGCCTTGTCCCAGTCGCCCTTCCCGTGGCTGAGCCAGTCGTGCACCTCGAACTGGATCCAGGCGGCGGCGATCACGTTCAGCGAGGTCGCCGGGATGAGCGCGTCGCGCGTCATGAGCGCGCGGCTCACGCGCCGCGGATCGGGTTGCATGATCCGCGGCTGCTCCTCCGGCCACGTCTCCGCGATCGGGATGTTGCGGCCGAACCGCGTGCCGGTGCTGCCCATCAGCGGCCGCTCGAGGTCGTTGTAGCTGCCATCGATGGTGCGCGCCGCCAGGTAGCGATCGTCCCAGGTCCGACCCGGAGGCGGGTCGGGAAGCCCGGTGTCGTGCAGGTTCCGCTGGCGCAGCCGATCGCGCAGGCCGAGGATGCTCAGGATCCCGAGCGGGAGCGGCATCCGATGCCAGCCGAAGCGGCGGTCGAGGGCCTCGCCGACGTAGGTCACCATGCCCGACAGGAGCGGAATGCGCATCGGCGTCAGGCCCGGCGTGGAAGGCTTGCGTGGCTGTGGGGCATCGCTCGGATCTCCGATCGGCGGCTGCCGCAACCGTACGCCCCGGAGTTGACCGGGTCAATGTGCGATTGACACGGGGTCCATCAAGGGGCGTGTGCGTCGGATCTCCACCGCGCGCGTCGTCGACCGGGCAGGTTGTGGACAACTTGGTGGACAGACCCCTTCCGTTTCGGGGCCCCAGCGCCCTACGATCCGCCCCGGTCCTGTTTCTCACTGTTGAGTTCGGGGTCGCCGCCATCATCCATTTCCCCACACGCCCAAGCACGGAGGGGTGCCATCGCATGACCGAGCGGTCGTTGCTGTCGGACGTCGCCACGCGGTCCGGACCGTCGGGAGAGCTGCCAACTCCCGACCTCATCGCTTTCATCCGCTACTGCCACACGCGCCACGGCGCATCCTGGCCCGAGCTCTACGACGAGATGTGCGGCGTCGCCGCTCGTCGCGAGTTCAACGGCTGGGATCACGCACAGCTGGCAGCCCGCGGACTCACGTTCTCACTGCTCGAGATGCCCCGCCTCGCCGGCTGGGCGCGGGCCGTCCTGGCCGGGATGGCCGAGCAGCGCGACGCCGATGACCACCGAGGCTCCACGACGCCACGCCATCAGCCGCAGGCCGCCATCGCCTGACGCGACCCTGCGCGCGCACGTGCCCCGGTCCGGCTCGGCGGATCGGGGCTTCCCCTTGCCGGCGGAACACGGGTCAGTAGGTGTGGCGGCGAGCCATCTCCCGCTCGATCATGCGCTCCATGACCATGTACTTCTCGATCCGCCGGCGCATCTCGTTCGCCTCCGGCGTGTAGAGATGCACGTACTGCTGGAGCTCGAGGCTCAGCTTGCGGCTGAACATGCGCACGTGGTCGAGGTTGCGCCGAAGGAGGACCTGGTCCATGCGGCGCAGGTGCTCCTCGTTGAGGAGGTCCTCGTCGCGCAGCAGCTCTCGATCGGCATCGAGCTGGGTGCGCTGGAGCTGGACGGGGCTGAAGATCGGTTCGTCGGCCATTGCCGGTGAGTCTAGACGCTCATCGGCCGGCCGGGCGACGCGCGGGCCGTGTGTGCGGCATCGGCGTGGGGGTATGCTGCGCGTGTGGGAGTGGGCGGAGACGCGGATACCCCGGGTGTAGCGCGGATCCTGATCGCCGAGGATGAGCCAGGGGTCTCTGGCCTCCTGTCCGAGGAGCTTCACGCCGATGGGTTCACGACCGCGATCGCCGAGGACGGGATCGACGCCCTGGCGATGGCCGAGACCCGGGACTTCGACCTGCTCGTCCTCGACCTCGGCTTGCCCGGGAAGGACGGCTTGAGCGTCCTGCGCGAGCTGCGGGCCCGCGGGCACACGATGCCGGTCGTCATCCTCACCGCCCGGAGCGGCCTGGTCGACACGGTGGTCGGGCTCGAGGAGGGCGCCGACGACTACATCGCCAAGCCGTTTCGAGTCGACGAGGTCGTGGCCCGCGTGCGGGCTCGCCTGCGCCGGTGAGCGGTTGAGTTGTCCACGCGCGTCGCGGCGCCTACGATGCCGTGCGGCTCGGTGGCAGTCGCTCGCCGAACCGAAGTCCCCGTAGCTCAGTGGACAGAGCAGCCGCCTTCTAAGCGGCCGGTCGCAGGTTCGAATCCTGCCGGGGACGCCAGCTTCCGGGACGGACCGCAGCGCAGGAGTCCATATGGCGTCGAATGATCCGTGGAGGAAGCCGCCGCCAGAGATGGTCGACCGCTTCCACGAGGCCGTTGCCGGCATCGAGGGCGTCGAGCTGCGCAAGATGTTCGGCATGCCGGCCGCGTTCCTGAACGGCAACATGGTCGGCGGGCTGCACCAGGACACGGTCATGGTGCGCCTGCCCGACGAGCTGCGCGCCGAGCGCTTTGCCGACGGCTGGTCCGCCTTCGAGCCGATGCCGGGGCGGCCGATGCGCGAGTACGTCGCCCTGCCACCCGACGTCGCGGCCGACGTGGACGCCACGCGCGGGTGGCTGGAGCGAGCCGCCGACCACGTCCGCACCCTGCCGCCAAAGGCTCCCAGGGCGCCGAAGAAGGCGAAGGTCCGCTAGCCCGATCAGGCCGCCGCGCGCTCGAGCAGGGTGACGGTTGCGCCGATGCCATCCTCGGCGGTGACGCGTGATGCGAGCTCCCGTGCGGCGTCGCGCATCGCCGGGTCGGCGGCGGTGGCGAGCACCGGCTCGCCGAGGAGAGCTCCGGTGAGTCCCTCGAGACGGACCGGCTGCGGCGCGACGCCGAGCCGCTGGAGCCGATCGGCCCAGTAGCGCTGGTCGCCGACGTGCGGCACGACCACCGACGGCACACCGGCCGCGACCACCGCGTGCGTCGTGCCGGCGCCGCCGTGATGCACGACGAGCGCGGCTCGCGCGAACAGGGCGCGATGGTCGACGGTGCCGACGCGGAGCAGGCTCGGCGAGCCTGGCCCAGCGGTGAGCGGACCCTGGATGACCACGCGCCGGCCGGCATCGAGGAGGCGATCGACAGCGGAACGCAGCTCGGCGGGTGGCACGCCCCGCATCGAGCCGAAGGTGACGACGATCGGGGGTGGTCCATCGGCCAGGAAGGCCTCGAGCGCGTCGGGGAGCGCTTGTGGTGCCGATCGGTCCGTCCAGGCGCCGGTGACGAACGTACCCGCTGGCAGGTCGGGCGCCACGCGCGCGATGGACGGCGAGCAGGCGACGACGTGGAGGAGCGGTGACCGCGCCCGGAAGAGCGGCAGCCCGCGCTGTGCGCTGCCAGCGCGGGCGAGGAGGTCGTCGAGCGGGCGGCCGGTGCGGGCCAGGGCACGGTCGAGGATCCACCACGCGATGCGGTTGGCGGGGCCGAGGCTCGGCATGCCCGGCGGCGGCGCGGCGTCGGTCGGCAGCAGGAGCGGGTCGAAGACGGCGGTCGCCCAGCTCAGCCCCTCGTCCAGGACGGCCGCATGCGCCAGCGCGTGGATGCCGTGCAGCAGGACGAGGTCCTGGCCGGGCAGGATCTCGCGCAGGCGGCGAGCGTGGGCCTCCCCGTCGGCGAGATGGAAGTCGCGCAGGATGGCGACCTGGTCCATCGGTCCGCGGGCGGCGGCGTCGGCGGCGACCGCATCGATCCGTGCCGGATCGGCATGCGGCCCGGCCACCTCGACCCGTACGCCGGGCTGCGCCAGCGCCGCGCGGTGCACCGGCCAGCTGACCGCCGTCACCGAGTGGCCGCGATCGGCCAGGGCCCGAGCGAGGATGGCGAACGGTCGCACGTCGCCGGTGGTGCCGACCGTCGCCAGCGCGATCCGCATCAGATGGAGGCGATGCGGCGCGGCGCCATGCGCGGGCCGTAGCGCGGGGCGACGATGCGGCCGACCTCGAGCAGGCGCTGCACCCGGCCGCGCTGGCCACGGTACGGCTCGAGCAGCTCGAGCATGCGGGCGTCGTCTGCGCGAGGCTCGCCGGCCAGTGCCCAGGCCACCGCGCTCGGCAGGTGGTAGTCGCCGACGCTCACGGCGTCGGGGTCGCCGTAGGCGACGCGAACCACCTCGGCGGCCGTCCAGGCACCGATGCCCGGCAGCGAGCGCAGGCGGCGGGTCGCCTCCTCCGCGCTCTCGGCCGCCTCGAGCCATGCGGCGCGTGACGCGGCGCGGCGGACGACCTCGGCGCGGCGCCGCTCGATGCCGATCGGGTGGAGCGCGTGGTACGGCAGGGAGGCCAGGGCCGCGGGATCCGGTGGGAGGATGAGGTCGCCCGGGCCGCGCGCCGGCTCGCCAAAGGCGCGCAGGAATGCCGCGTAGGCGCGGAAGGCCTCGATGCCGGTGATCTTCTGCTCGAACACCGATGGCACGAGCGCGTGGAGCATGCGGCCCGTCGCCGGCAGGCGCAGGCCGGGATGCCGTCGCTGGAGCTGTCGGACGACCGGGTGGCGGGCGACGAGCCCCTCGGGATCATCGGTCTCGCCGAGGAGGTGCGGCAGCGTCGTGAGCAGGGCATCCGCGCCGTCGCCCCAGGCGCGGCCGACGACGACGCCGTCGCGTTGGACGCGGACCTGCAGCGTGCCGGGACCCTCGGGCGTGCGCGCTGCCAGCCAGGCCTCGTCGCGCTGCAGCCGGATCGTTCGATCACCGAGCCCGTGGCGGAGCGGGCCGAGTGTCTCCGCGAGGTGGATCGGTCCGCGCAGCCTGATGCCGCGCTCGATCATCGGCGCATGGAGAGCAGGATCGGCGTCGGGCCGGCCTGGGCCGTCTCGAGCTCGGCGCGCGTTCGGATGCCGCGGTAGCCCTCGGCCACGATCAGCTGGGCACTGACCTCGCCCAGGCTGGCACCAGGGCCGGGCAGCAGGATCACGTCGGGCGCGTACTCGCGCAGGGCGACGCGAAGGCCGCGCGCGAAGTCGTAGGTGATGAGCGGCTGTTCCTCGATGGTGTGCCGCGCGAGCTCGGCCGGGTCCGTCGAGTAGGGCGTGAATCGTTCCCCGCGACCGTCGACGAGCGTGACGTTGGGCGCCGACCAGCGCAGCCCGCGAAGGCTGCGCGCCGCGTCCGATGCGACGCGTGCGCGGAGCGGGGTGTGCCATGCCTCCTGCATGGCCGGACGCAGGGGGAATCGCCGCGAGCCGACCTGCACCGGCGGCAGGGCCGCAGCCACCCGCTCGAGGCCGGCCTCGCTGCCGCTGAGCACCGTGAAGGCGCCGAGCTCCAGCGCGCGGTGGACGGTCGGGCCGTGGCCGTTGTCGGTGCCGTGCTCGGTGAGGGCCGACTCGAGCGTGGTTGCCCGGACCGGATCGAGGCGCCATTCCTCGTCGGTGAGCGGGTAGACGAGCTGGCCGCCGGGGTCGTCGGCGTCGATCGGCTCCTCGGCGAGGAGGGCCATGGTCTGCACCAGACGGAAGGCATCGTCGAACTCGAGGGCGCCCGAGGCGGCGAGCGCGGTGTACCAGCCGGTCGAGCTGGCCACCACGACCACGACTTCGTGGTCCCCGGCGATGCGCTCCGCGTCGAGGAGGCCACACAGGAAGGTGAGCGGCGATGCGTTGGCGGAGCGGAGGTGCACGGCGGGGTCGAAGCCTGGCGCGCGGTCGAGGTCGGAGAGCGGCATCAGGTGCACGTCGCGACGCAGTTGGTCGGCGCGCCGGACCCATGGATGCGCCTCCGGCAGCGAGCCGAGCGAGGCCGGCCCGTACGAGCCACGCGCCGGGAAGGCGACGACGGCGCGGCTCACGCGCGGGCCGCCGCGGCCTGCTGGCGCCGCCGCCGGCTGACTGCCGCGACCGCGGCGGCGACGATCTGGTCGACTCCGACCAGGACGGCGGACGTCGCCGGGCCGAGCGGGACGAACGAGTCCACCGCCCGCACCGAGCCCAAGCGCCGCCCGATGCGCTGCTCGGCAAGGTCGGCCACGATCGCGTCCGCGACCCCGCCGCCGGTGGCGCGGCACTCGTCGACGACGACCACGGTTCCCACCTCGGCGGCATGTGCGCGGATCGCCTCGGTGGGCAGTGGATTGAGCCAGCGCAGGTCGAGGATGCGGGCGCGCAGGTCGTGTGCCTCGGCGAGGCGCGCGGCCGCCTGCAGGCTCAGCCGCAGGCCGTTGGCGTAGCTGATCAGCAGGACGTCCGCATCCCCATCGGCCTGTCCGTGGATGCCCACTTCGCCCGGCAGCAGCGTCGCGGGTGGCGCGGGGTAGTCGATCAGCCAGCCGCCGTCGCCCTCGGTGTGGAGGTCCTTCTCGTGATAGAGCGCGATCGGCTCCAGGAAGACGACGATTCGACCGTCCTCGAGGGCCATGGCGATCGCGCCGCGCAGCATGCGCGCCGCGTCGTCCCCGCGCGCGGGCGCCGCGATGACGAGGCCGGGGATGTCGCGCAGCGCGCCGATCGCGTTGTCGTTGTGGAAATGGCCGCCGAAGCCCTTCTGGTAAGCCAGCCCCGGCACCCGGACGACCATCGGGTTGCGGAACTGGCCGGAGCTGAAGAACTGCACGCTGGCCGCCTCGCCGCGGATCTGGTCGAGGGCGTTGTGGAGATAGGCGAGGTACTGGATCTCGGGCACCGGCAGGAGGCCGATGTGGGCGGCGCCCTGCGCGATGCCCAGGATGCTGGTCTCGTCGAGAAGGGTATCGAAGACGCGGCCCAGCCCGAAGCGCTTCTGGAGCCCGTTCGTGACGCCGTAGACGCCGCCCTTGCGACCGACGTCCTCACCGAACAGGAACATCTCCGGCCGGCGCAGCAGCTCGTCGCCCAGCGCGGCGTTGAGCGACCCCGCCAGGGTGCGGCTGGTTGGCGCGACGGCCTCCTCCGGCAGCGGCGCGCCGAAAGATGCGAGCCGCTCTTCGCGGGTCGCGATCGGCGCCGCCGCGCGGACCGCCACGCGCTCGGGGTGGAACGGCGCCATGGGGGCCACCACTTCCTCGGCCGTCTGCAGCCGCGGACGGCGGGCGGCCTCCTCGGCGACGGCCAGCACCCGGTCGCGCGTCTCGCGTACGAGGTCGCGCAACATGTCGGGGTCGGCAGCCCCCGACTCCACGAGGCGCCTGGCGTTGCGCAGCAGCGGATCGCGGGCCTCGACCGCCTCGATCTCGGCAAGCGGTCGGTACGCCTGCTCGGCGTCGCTGCCGGCGTGGCCCCACAGGCGCACCGTGCGCAGGTGCAGGAAGGCCGGGCGCCGATGCTGTCGCACGTGGTCGATTGCGGTTCCGACGGCGTCCCAGACGTCCTCCAGCTCACCGTCGGCCTCGACGTACTCGAGGTGCTGCTGGTTGCCGAAGGTCGAGGCGATCCAGCCGTCCGGGGTCGGCACGCTGATCCCGGTCCCGTTGTCCTCGCAGATCAGCAGGAGCGGCATCGGCAGCCCGAGGCGCACGGCATACCGCGCGGTGTTGATGGCCGCAAGGGCGGACGCATGGTTCGCGCTCGCGTCACCGAACGAGCAGGCCACGATCGCATCGGGACGCAGGCCGTTGGCCACGCCGAGGCGCTTTGCCCGCGCGAGGCTGAAGGCGAGGCCCATGGCCTTCGGCAGGTGGCTCGCAATCGTGCTCGTCTGCGGCGGCACCCACAGGGCACGGCTGCCCCACACCTTGTGGCGTCCCTGGCTGATGGGATCCTCGCTGGACGCGACGACGCCGAGGAGCGTGTCGAGCACGGGCGTGCTGCCCGGCAGCTGACGCGCGCGGGCCAGCATGAAGCCACCGGACCGATAGTGCAGGAACGCGGGATCGTCGATCCGCAGCCGCGCCCCGACGACCGCGTTGTTCTCGTGGCCCGCCGAGCTGATGGTGTAAAAGCTGCGGTTCGTCCTCTTCAGCTCGCGGGCCGCGACGTCCAGCTGGCGGGACGCCAGCTGGTCCTCGAACAGGGCGAGCGCGGTCCCCGCCGTCAGCCCACCGTCGCCGCGCAGCGGCTCTGACGGCCCGAGCCGAGAGGCGGCCGGCTGGGCGGTATCCAGATAGCTGTCGAGCTGTCGCTCGACGACGGCGACTCGGTCCCAGGTCATGCGATGGCGGCTGACTCGGCGGGTTCGGCGGGCGGGCACGCCATTGTAGCGCCGCCGCCCGGCGAACTACCTCAGGCGCGGGAAGTCACCTCCCCCGGTGACCGCTCCGACCACACCGGCCAGGAGGAGCTGGACGATGAGGGCGGCGATCGGGGACCAGAGCAGCGGGTTGCGAAGCGAGCGGCGGGACACGACGAACCTCCCGGGTGCGACCTGCGGTCGCGCGTGCGCAGCCCGCCGCGCGAGGCGCAGGTGCCCATGGGACCCGATCGGCGATTACCGGCCGCTTACCACTCGCTTACCGGGCCGCCGTGGCGCGCTCACCCGCCGGCCGAGATCAGGACGATGCCGAGCAGGGCGAGGGCGACGCCGAGCTGGCCGAGCCTGGACAGCCGCTCGCCGAGAAGGACGCGGGCCAGCAGCATGGTCACGATCGGGTAGAGGCCGACGAGCGCCGCGGCCAGGCCGATCGGAATCTGGTCGCGCGCAACGACGTAGAGCGCGTTGCCCGCCACGTCGCACAGGCCGGCGGCGACGACGACGCGGGCCGGGAAGCGCGCACGCTCGAAGCGGCGCGCGGCGAGGGCGGCCGCGATGGTGGCCGACGTCCCGCGGCTCAGGACCAGCGCCCACAGCGGATCGCCGGCGCGAGCCGCCGCGTCGAGGAGCACGTACCACGTTCCGAAGCCGAGCGCCGCGAGGGCTGCCATCCCCAGCGCCCGCCGGCCGAGGTCGTCCCGTGACGCCCCGCCCGCCGCCGCCGCCGCACCCGCAGCGCAGGCCACCCCGAGCAGCTGGGCCGGCGCGACCTGCGCGCCGAGGATGGCGCCGGCGACGAGCGGGATCGCCAGCGAGCCGGCGCCTGCCAGGGATGTGACGATGCCCATGCTGCCGAGCGACATGCCGCGGTACAGGGCGGCCAGGCCGACCAGGCCCGCGATGCCGGCCGCCACTGCGAGCAGGGCGGCGTCAACGCCGGGCAGCGGCGGGCGCACGACGATCACCCCGACAAGGAGCGCGATGAACCCGGCGACATGCGCGCCGGCAACCACCACCAGCGCACCGGCACGCCGTGAGGCAAGCGCTCCGGCAAAGTCCCCGGCACCGAACGCGAGCGCCGAGAGCACGCCGGCCGCGACTCCGGAGGGTGGCATGACAGCGGACTCTAGCGCAGGCCGCTGTCGCCTGGAGGAGCCCTGAATCGAGACCGCATGCCCTCGCCAAGCACCGATCCCGTCGCGCGGCAGGCCACTCGATGTCGGAATTCGCAGATCGCCCTTGACACTCGAACCGCCCAAACCGGATAGTGCGCGGATTCCGACGACGCGCGGGATGCCGGCGGCCAGGCCATCGGCTCCGGGTCGTTGCAGCTGGACGAGGTGCCGGTGGCGGTCGAGCCGAGGGGCCATGCCATGGACGCGACGCGTGGTGACGTGGTCCCCGCCGTGCGCTTGGAGCACCTGGTCAAGCGGTTCGGGGACGTCGTCGCGGTGGCCGGCGTCGACCTCGACATCGCCGACGGCGAGTTCTTCAGCATGCTGGGCCCGTCGGGCTCGGGGAAGACCTCGACGCTGCGCATGATCGCCGGCTTCGAAGTGCCGACCGAGGGCAGGGTGCTGCTCCACGGGGAGGACGTGACGGGCGTGCCGCCCTTCGACCGCGACGTCAATACCGTCTTCCAGGACTATGCCCTGTTTCCGCACATGAACGTCGGCGACAACGTCGCGTATGGGCTCGTCGTGCGGCGCGTCGCCGCAGCGGAGCGCCGCGACCGCGTGCGCGAGGCGATGCGGATGGTTCGGCTCGAGGGCTACGAGGCCCGCAAGCCGGCCCAGCTCTCCGGCGGACAGCGTCAGCGGGTTGCCCTGGCACGTGCCCTCGTCAATCGGCCGCGAGTGCTGCTCCTCGACGAGCCACTCGGGGCGCTCGACCTGAAGCTGCGCGAGGAGATGCAGATCGAGCTGAAGGCCATCCAGGTCCAGGTGGGAGTCACGTTCGTGTACGTGACCCACGACCAGGAAGAGGCGCTCACCATGAGCGACCGCATCGCCGTCTTCAACCTCGGCCGCATCGAACAGGTCGGCACTCCCGCGGAGATCTACGAGTTTCCGGCCACCACCTTCGTGGCGGGCTTCGTCGGGACCTCGAACCTGCTGGTCGGCGAGACGGCGCGCGTCGTCATCGGTGCCGATGGGGTCTTCACCGTCAGGCCTGAAAAGATCCGGATCGCCGATCCGGCCGAGACCCCGGGCGACGACGAGGCATCCGCGCTCGGTCGCATCCGGGAGGTCGTGTACATCGGGCCCGACACGCGGTACATCGTGGCTCTCGAGACGGGCAGTGAGCTCGTCGTCACCCAGCAGAACCTGCAGACATCGTCGATGGAGGCGCTCTCCGCGCAAGGCCGGGCCGTGCGGCTCGTCTGGAAGCGTCGACACGTGCTGAGCCTTGCAACCAGCCAGGACATGGGGGCACCGGAGGAAGAACTTACATGAGACACCTGCGCGTTCCAGCCGTCATGGCCGTGCTCCTGGTGCTGCTCGCGTCGTGCGGCGGCCAGGGATCCGGCGCGATGCTCGAGGAGCTCGGTGAAGGTGAAGGCGAGCTGAATCTCGTCATCTGGGCCGGCTATGCCGAGGACGGATCCGCCTACCCCGAGTTCGACTGGGTGACCCCCTTTGAAGAGGAGACCGGCTGCATCGTCAACGCCACCCCGCAGGCCGACTCCGCGGCCGGGGTACAGCTGCTCCGCTCCGGCGAATATGACGGCGGCTCGTTCTCGGGCAACGCCACCGATCGACTGATGGCTGCCGGGGACGTGGCGCCGGTGAACGTCGACCTGCTCCCCAACTACGCCAACGTGTTCGAGGGCCTGAAGAACCAGGCGCACAACTCGCTGGACGGTGTCCCGTACGGCGTGCCGCACGGACGCGGACCGAACCTCTTGATCTGGAACACCGACGAGGTCGAGCCCCAGACGACATGGGATGGGATCTGGGAGAACGCCGGCGACTACGAGGGCCAGCTCAGCATCTTCGACTCGCAGGACTTCATCGCCGATGCCGCCCTGCACCTGATGGCCACCCAGGAGGACCTGGGCATCACCAACCCGTATCAGCTCAACCAGGAGCAGTTTGATGCGGCCATCGCGCTCCTCGAGGAGCAGTTCACGCATGGGCCGCAGTTCTGGTCGGGGGCGACCTTCACGGAGCAGATCACGGCCTTTGCCGCGGGCGACGTGACCATCGGGACGACCTGGCAGTTTCAGGTCAACTCCCTGGTGCTGGAGGAAGCTCCTGTCGAGGCAATCAAGCCGGGCGAGGGAACGACGGGGTGGTCCGACACCTGGATGATTGCTTCGGAGGCGGCGCACCCGAACTGCATGTACCTGTGGATGGACCACATGATGTCGGCCGAGGCCAACGGACAGGCCACGGTGTACTTTGGCGAGGCGCCGACCAGCCAGGAAGCCTGCGACTACGCGGAAACGATCGCGCCGGGCCACTGCGAGCTGACGCATGCGACCGACGAGTCGTACTGGGGAGACATCTGGTACTGGAGCACCGCCCGCGAGGACTGCGGCGACGACGACGCAGACACCACCTGCGTGGACTACGACGCGTGGGTCGAGGCCTGGACCACCCTTCGGGGTGGCTGAGCTGCCACCCTACGGTAGGGACTGACCTGAAGCTCCCCGGGGTCCAACCCCGGGGAGCCTCGTCGTGACCGATGACCACCGATACGCCAACCGCGCGGGCGACGGCTGTGCCGAGCCGTGCCAGGAGGCTGGCCACGTGGCTGCACACCCGGCGGCGTACCCAGCTTCGGCTGCTGCTGGCGGCACCCCTGCTGTGGCTCGTCGTCGTCTACCTCGGGTCGCTGGCGATCCTGCTGCTGAACGCGTTCTGGACCAGCGATCCGTTCACCGGCAAGGTCAACCCCTTCGATTGGTCGCTTGACGCGTTCGTCCAGATCTTCAACAACGACGTCTACCGGACGATCGCGATCAGGACCTTCGGCATGGCCGTTCTCGTCACCCTCACAGATGCGCTGCTTGCCTTCCCGATCGCGTACTACATGGCCCGGGTCGCCAGCCCTCGGGTACGTGGCCTGTTGGTGGTGGCCGTCCTCATGCCCCTGTGGGCGTCGTACCTCGTCAAGATCTTCGCCTGGCGGACGATCCTGCAGGGCAACGGGGTCCTCTCGTGGGTCCTGTCCCCGATCGGCGTCGCCGGCCCGGGCACCGACGAGCTCGTGAGTTCCTGGCTCGTCTTCAGCTACCTCTGGCTGCCGTACATGATCCTTCCCATCTACGCCGGGCTGGAACGCGTGCCGAACTCGCTGCTGGAGGCGTCGGCCGATCTCGGCGCGCAGGCCGGCACGACGTTTCGACGCGTGGTTCTGCCGCTGGTCGTTCCGTCCCTGGTGGCCGGATCGATCTTCACCTTCTCGCTGACGCTCGGCGACTACATCGTTCCCGACCTGGTCAGCGACGCGAAATTCATCGGTAACGTGATCTACGACAACTCCTCGCTGGGCGCCTTCCCGGTCGCGGCGGCGTACTCGATCCTGCCGATCATCATCATCGTCGGCTACCTCGTCATCGCCCGGCGCCTCGGCGCCTTCGAGTCGCTGTGATGGCGGCGATCCGTGGTTGAGTCCGCGTTTGTCCGCGTCGCCCTGCGCATCGCGACCTGGCTCATCCTCGCGTTCCTGTACCTGCCGCTCATCATCCTGGCGATCTTCGCCTTCAACGAGAGCCGGTTCATGGCCTGGCCGCCTCCGGGCTTCACCCTCCACTGGTTCGGCGAAGCGCTCGGCAACCCGGCCATCCCGCGGGCGTTCCTGAACTCCATCGTGGCCGCGCTGGCCGCGGTGGCGATTGCCCTGGTCCTCGGCACGCTGGCGGCAATGGCGGTGCAGCGCTTCTCCTTCTTCGGCCGGGATTCGATCAACTTTCTGCTGGTGCTGCCGATCGCGTTGCCGGGCGTGATCACCGGCATCGCCCTGAGCACGACGTTCCAGACCTTCGGGGTCGAATTCAGCCTGATGACGATCGTCATAGGCCACGCCACGTTCTGCATCGTGATCGCCTATAACAACGTCATCGCCCGCCTGCGCCGTCTCCCGCGGTCACCGGAAGAGGCCTCCGCCGACCTGGGCGCGGATACCTGGATCACGTTCCGCAAGATCACCATGCCCGGCATGCGGACGGCGCTGCTCTCCGGTGGGCTTCTCGCCTTCGCGCTCTCGTTCGACGAGATCATCGTCACCCTCTTCACGTCCGGCGCCGGCACGCAGACCATCCCGGTCTGGATCCTGTCGGCGATGCAGCGACCGACCGAGCTGCCGGTCGTCAACGTCGTCGCCCTCGTATTGATCCTGCTCTCCACCATCCCGGTGTACCTGGCCCAGCGGATCAGCGCCGACGCCGGAGGTGGGGGTCGGGTCTGACCCGATGGGGCATCGGCACCGTTTGCGGCGGCGCGCTACGCTTCGCGCACAGACCGGCCGCCGAGCGCCGGTACATCGGGGAGGATCCGCGTGCCCGCACCGGTCCGATCGGCCGTCATCGCTGTCGTCGGCATACTCGCCATCGCGATCGGCGTGGCCGCCGCAGGCTTCATGATCGCCCAGCGCACTGCCGGCGTCGGCGGTGGCGCGGCATACGTGCCTGCGGACGCACCCTTCTATCTCGAGCTTCGGATCGAGCCATCCGCGGCGCAGGATGCTGCGCTGCGCGAGCTCCTCGGCCACTTCCCGGCGATCGAGGGGGTCGACCTCGGGCAGCCCCTCCACGCGCAGCTGACCGAGCAGCTCGACGAGATGCTGCTGGCCGAGGGTACCGAGCTCAGCTGGGCCGACGACGTCGCGCCCTGGTTCGATGGGCACGCGGCGTTCGCGCTCACCGAGCTTCCCGAGCCGGGTGGCGACCCGACCGGGGTGCCGCCGGTGCCGCCGTTCGTCGTCCTGCTGGGTGTGACCGATCGCGTCGCTGCCGACGCAGCCATCGACCGCATCCTCGTCGAGGCCGGTCAGGACGCGCCGTCCTTCACCGAGACCGAGCATCGCGGCGTCACGATCCGGACCGCGGAGGGCGGCACGGAAGGGGGCGCCTACGCCCTCACCGACGATCAGCTCCTGTTCGCCCCGGACGCGGACGCCATTCGCGCGGCGCTCGACGCGCACGCGGACGGCACCGGCACCATGGCCGGGCTGACCGACATCACTCGGCTCACCGGGCAGCTGCCCGACGACTGGCTCGCGTTCGTCAGCTACGACGTGACCGGCCTCATGGCGCACGCGTTCAGCGAGGCGGGGACCGCCGAGCCCGAGATCGCGGCCGCCCTCGAATCGCTGATGGCGCACCAGTCGCTGCGGGGCGCGATGGCCGTGTCCGCGGCCGGCGATCGGCTGATCCTCGACGCGGCCAGCGATCCGCCGACCGGCCCCTTCGCCGTCGCGAACGTGGATCGCGGGCTGGCCGACGAGGTGCCGTCCGACACGCTCTACTACAGCGATGCCGGCAACGTCGGCGCCGCGCTGGCGGCGGTGATCGGGCCGATCAAGCAGGCGGCCGCGGCCGCGCCCGAAGGATCGGAGCAGCCGCGGGTCGCCGAAGCGGCGCTCGGCGCCGACCTCGAGGAGCTGGTGAGCTGGATCGATGACGCGGCCATCGCCATCGGCTACGACGGCGACGAGCCATACGGCGGCCTGGTCCTGGTTCCCAACGACCCGGACGCAGCGCGGCGACGGCTGGACCAGATCGGGTCGTTCGCCGCACTCGGAGCCCTCGACCCCTCGAGCGGCATCAGCGTCGAGGAGCGAGAGGTCGCCGGCGTGACGGTCACCACGATCCGCTGGGACGCGCCGGACGAGATGGTCGTCATGACGCTGCCGACGGCGGGCGCAATCAGCGTCGAGTACGCGGTCACCGACGACCGCGCGCTGATCGGCATCGGCGACGCGTTCGTGGGTCGCGTGCTTGAGCTGGACGCATCCGATGCGCTGGCATCCCAGCCGCGCTACGCCGATGCGGTGGCAGGGCTGGGCGGGGCCGAGAATGCCGGCGTGACCTGGCTCGACCTGGCGGGCGCCCGCGAGGCGATCGAGGACGCGCTCGGACCGTTGCTCGGATCGGTCGAAGGCGGCGGTGACGCCTACGAGGTCGAGGTGCGGCCGTGGCTGCTGCCGCTGGATCGCATCGTCAGCGTCAGCCGCCTGGAAGGCGACGTGCTCGTCCAACGCGCCGCGCTCCTGGTCGAGTGAGCGTCGCGCCGGTCGAGCCATTCCCCGACGACCGCGGCGGGGAGGCGGGCGTGGAGGCGGCGCGGGCGCGGCTCCGGGCGGCCGGGGTCGAGCCGTACGCATGGAGCAACGGGCCGGGCGACCAGTACGCCGAGCACGACCACGACACCGCCAAGCTGCTCATCTGCGCCGAGGGCTCGATCACGTTCCTGGTCGGCAGCGACGCGCTGCCGTTCGAGCTCCGCGCCGGCGACGGGTTCGTGCTGCCGGCCCGCACCCTGCATGCGGCCGTGGTCGGGCCCGACGGATGCACGTGCCTCGAGGGTCACCGCGTCCGCGACTGACTGGACCCCTTCGGCGGCCGCGCGCCGTGGAGCCGCTGCGCCGCTTCGCGCGCCTCCCGCTCGAACCGGTTGTCGCGGTACCAGCGCTTCCCTGCCCGACGCGCGCGGATCGAGGCGGCCGCGTAGCGCACCGGAAAGGTCCAGCCGTGGCGCTGCCACTGGCGCACGTGCTCGACCTCGTGCTCGAGCTCTTCCTCGGACATCGGCCGCCAGGCGAAGATGCGGCGGCCGACCGTGATCGCCAGCCAATCGGCGAGCAGGAGCGAACACGGCCGGCGGAGCCAGGGCCAGACATGGACCCGGTGCTCGGTCATTCGTCGCCGGGGTGGGTGAGCAGGTCCGTCCGATCGCCCCAGTGCTCCAGGAACCGGTAGAAGTTGCGCTTGCTGAGCCGATCGCGCTCCGTATCCGGCAGCGCGGTCCAGCCGCGATGCTCGTGTCGCTCGAGCGGCAGGGGCTCCGTGCGCAGGGCACGCCAGCCGCGGTCGCGCACGGCGAAGCTGAAGTCGAGATCGGCGTTGCGATAGAACCGGAAGCGACGGTCGAAGCCGCCCACGGCGCGAAGCGGCTCGCGGCGCACGGCCAGGCAGTAGGCCTCGATGGCGTCCACCTCGCCGGGCGGGGCCTCGCTGAAGTGGCGAGCGTCCCGGCTGGTGACTCCCCACGGTCCGGCAATCCCGACCGTCGGATCGTCGAAGGCCGCGAGCAGGGGCGTCACGAAGTCGCCGGTCGGCTCGAGCGACGTGTCGAGCATGATCGTCACCTCGCCCCGTGAGCGGCGCAGGCCGAGCGTGCGCGCATCGGCCCAGCCGAGGCGGCGATCGGCGCGCAGGACGACCGGCGGCACCGACCCGGCGCCGCCGATGATCGGCTCGAGCTCGAAGGTCGGGGCATTGGCCACCACGACCAGCTCCCAGCCGACGCGTGGCGGGTGCTTCGCGATCCCGGCCAGCGCCCGCCGCATGTCGTCGCCGTGGTCGTCGGCGAGAACCTGGAGCGAGGCCGCGACCGTTGCCGGCTGGTCGAGGAGCGACGCCAGGTCGCCGTGATCGGCATAGCCGGTGGGCGCCGGCGTGTCCGGCAGCAGCGGTCGGGCCGTCGAGCGACCCGCGCTGTCCTGGACCTCCCAGCCGAGGGCAGCGATCCGATCGCGCAGCTCGTCGGCTCGCGCCCAGTCCCGCGAGGCGCGCGCCTCGGAGCGCTCGGCGAGCAGGTCGCGGACGTCATCGGGTGGGGAATGGGGAGGCATGAACGGAAGTACTCCTGCCGCGGCCCGAACGTACCGGGCGGGTCGATGGCACCGCAACCTTACTATCCGACCACGAGCCGAACTGACCGCACCTGCCCGGTGCGACCCGGCCGACCAGTGCCCATACAGAGGGTCCAGGTACGAACCGATGATGACGAACGAGGTCGGGAAGCTCCTGACGGCGGCCGAAGTGGCCGAGATGCTGCACCTGCACGTGAACACGGTCAAGCGCCTGGGCGATCGGGGCGAGCTCCCGTTCTTCCGGGTCTGCAAGCGCGGCGACCGCAGGTTCCGCTACGACGACGTGCTCGATTTCCTGCGGCGCGCCAAGTAGCGAACCGCTTCACATGCGCCCGGCTGGTCCGGGTGGCGCCTCCTGCCAGGGGGCTTCGCAACGACCGCCGAGGTGCCTATTCTCGGCGGTCGTTCGCGTGTGCCGCATAATCGGCCGCGCATGAGTGACGAACCCCAGCCGCAGCTCGACGAGGCACGCCGCCTCCTCGATTCGGGCGACCCCGAGGCGGCCATCCCGATCCTCGAGCCCCTGACCCGCAACTCGGACGCCGACGTCGCCAGCGAGGCGTGGCTGCTGATCGGCACCGCGCGCTACCGCGCCGACGACGAGCCCGGTGCGCAGATCGCCTGGCAGGAGTCGGCCAACGCCGGCGGCTCGACCGCGTGGCTCGGCTGGCGCAGCGTTGCCGAGCAGCAGGTCCGCGACGGCGACCTCGAGCTGGCCATCACCTCGTACCGCGAGGCGGACCGCCGGGCGCCGCCCGCCGAACGTGGCCCGATCGCCAATCGCATCGCGTGGCTGCTCAAGGAGACAGGCCACGACTTCGCGGCGCGGCGCCAGTTCAACCGGGCTCGCGGCGCCTACGCCACGTACTCCGCCGTCGTGACGTACGCGATCATCGCCATGTGCGCCGTCGCGTTCGGGGTCGACGTGATCCTGAGCGGGGGCGCCACGCTCCAGGGTGGGCTGTTCGGGGGCGGCGTGGGGCCGCTGGGCGAGGACCACCTGATCAACGCCGAGCTCGTCCGACGCGGCGAGTGGTGGCGGATCATCACCAGCGCCTTCATCCACCTCGGCCCGATCCACCTGGCCTTCAACATGTACGTCCTGTACCTGTACGGACAGGTCGCCGAGCGCATGTACGGGCATGTCGAGTACGCGGCGATCTACCTGCTGTGTGCCGCCGGCGCGAGCGTGCTGACCATCCTGGTCGACCGCACCCAGTTCGCGGCTGGGGCGTCCGGCGCGGTCTTCGGCGTCATCGGGCTCCTGTTCGTCGTTTCGCGGCGGCACCATGCGGTGCTCGGGCGCGAGGCGCGCAGCATGGTTGCCGGCATCGGCACCTACCTCGTGTTCATGCTCGTCTTCACGTTCGCCGTGCCGCGGATCAGCTGGACGGGGCACCTGGGCGGGCTGATCGTCGGCGCGCTCATCGGCTTCCTGCTGCCGCCGACCGGGGTCGAGACGCTGGGCGGCATGTGGCGCACGCCGACCGGCGAGCGGCTGACGGGTGCCATGCCGCGTCGGCTGCGCGCGGCGGTCTACGCGGGCGTGCTGGTCATGCTCGTGATCGGCTCGTACGTCGCCGTCGGCGTCCTGCTCGGTTGACCGATGGCGCGTCGCGCGCCTAGGATGCCGCTCCAACCGAACATGGCATCGACCGGGACGAGACCCGATGGACGGCCCTGCGAGCGAGCCGGGATGGTGAGAGCCGGCAGGGACCGCATCGGCGCATGGACCCCGTGAGCCTCGGACCGGCCCTCCGTTAGCCCGGGCCAGCAGAGTGTGGGCCGCCTGATCGGCCCGAACGAGTGTGGCACCGCGGATGAACGCCTCCGTCTCTCGAGATGGAGGCGTTGCGCATGCCCGGACCAGGAAGGGACCGATGGGGACGACCGACGACCAGACCGGCGAGCACCGCCCGGCCGTCCGCGCCGCGGTCGAGCTGGTGGCGGCCGGCGCGGTGATGCCGGCGCCGCTGGCCGAGGCGGCGATGGACGAGCTCATGGACGGCACAGCGCCGGCGACGCAGGTGGCGGCGCTGCTGGCCATGCTCCGCGTCCGCGGCGAGACGCCCGAGGAGCTTGCCGCCTTCGCGCGCGTCATGCGCGTCCGCGCCGTCCGCGTGACGGCACCGGACGGCGCCGTCGACCTGTGCGGCACCGGCGCCGATGGGGCGGGCACGTTCAACATCTCGACCCTGGCCGCGTTCGTGGTGGCCGGCGCCGGAGTCCCGGTCGCCAAGCACGGCAACCGCGCGGTCACCAGCCGTTGTGGCTCTGCCGACGTGATCGAGGCGCTCGGGATCGCCCTCGACCCCGGGCCCGAGGCGGTGGCGCGGCGCATCGGCGAGATCGGCTTCGGCTTCATCTTCGCGCCGGCCTATCACCCGGCCATGAAGCACGCCATGCCGATCCGCCGCGAGCTCCCGATCCGCACGTCGTTCAACCTGCTCGGACCCATCAGCTCGCCGGCCGGGGTGCGTCGTCAGCTCCTCGGCGTCGCCGAGGAGCGGCTGCTGCCGCTCATGGCCGGCGCGCTGGCACGGCTGGACACCGATCGCGCCCTCGTCGTGCACTCCGGCGACGGCCTCGACGAGCTCTCGCTTGCGGGCCCCAACCGCGCCATGCTGGTCGAGGGACGCATGGTCGGTGAGCTCGAGATCGATCCCGGCTCGCTCGGCCTGCGGCGCGCGTCGCGCGATGCCCTGGCCGGCGGCGACGCGCAGCTCAACAGCGCCATCGCCCTCAGCGTGCTGGGCGGCGAGCCGGGAGCCGCCCGGGACGTGGTGCTGCTCAATGCCGGCGCCGCGCTGTACGTGGCGGGCCGGGTGTCCGACATCGGCGAGGGCGTCGCGATGGCGGCCGAGGCGATCGACTCGGGTGCCGCCGCCGGGGTCGTCGAAGCCTCCGCGCGCCACGTGGACGCGGGGCGCTCGTGAGCTCGCTCCTCGATCAGCTGACGGCCGACGCCCGGCGACGCGCTCGGGCCGACGCGCGAACCATCCCGCTTGGGGACCTGCGTCGCGAGGTCGCCCGCCTGCCGGACGCACGCCGCTTCGAGGCCACCCTGCGGGCCGGGACGCGCGTCTCGATCATCGCCGAGGCAAAACGCTCCTCGCCCTCGCACGGTGCCTTCGCGGCGCCGGCGCCCGGGCCGGCCGCGCTCGCCGACCTGGTGCGCCGCTACGCGGCCGCCGGCGCGGCCGCCGTCTCGGTCCTCACCGAGCCGACGCGCTTCGGCGGCAGCGACGACGACCTGACCGCCGCCTCGCGGATCGGCCCGCCGGTGCTGCGCAAGGACTTCGTCGTGGACCGCTACGCCGTCTGGCAGGCGCGGGCGCTCGGTGCCGACGCGGTGCTGCTCATCGTCCGCGCCCTCGACGACGCGCGCCTGCGCGAGCTGATCGCGACCGCCGGCGAGGCAGGGCTCGATGCGCTGGTGGAGGTGCACGACGCGACCGAGCTCGAGCGGGCCCTTGCGGCCGACGCGACGCTCGTCGGCGTCAATGCGCGCGACCTGTCGACCCTGGAGGTCGACCTCGAGGCCGCCCTCCCGCTGCTGCGACGCGCCGCCGACTGCGGGGCGACCGTCGTGGCCGAGAGCGGCATCGGCGACGCGGCCGACGTCGCCCTCGTCGCGGAGGCGGGCGCCGCCGCCGTGCTGGTCGGCACCAGCCTGCTGCGCCAGGCCGATCCGGCCGCAGCCGTGGCACGGATGGTCGAGGCCGCCCCGCGCCGGGCCGCTCCCGTCGCGCTGGGCCACCCGCGGCGACCGGCGGTGAAGGCCTGCGGCATGCGCAGCTCCGCGGGCGTGCGGGCGGCGATCGGCGCCGACGCCGACTTCGTCGGCTTCGTCCTCGATCCGCGCTCGCCGCGTGCCGTGACGGCGCAGGACGCGGCGTCGCTGGCCAGCGGGCTGACGCGAACGGCGCCGGTCCTCGTCTTTCGGGCGCCGAGCCGCGAGGAGGTCGCATCCGCCATGGCCGCCAGCGGCGTGCGCGGCATCCAGCTCGCCGGTTTCGACGAGCCGCCTGCCTGGCTGGCGCGGCTGCGGCCGCGACCGACGACCCTGATCGGCGTCATCCACGGACCGGCCTCGGTGCGCTCGTCGCTCCTGGCCGCCGAGGCGTGGCTGGCCTCGGGGGCCAGCCACGTGCTCCTGGACGGAGCGTCGCGCGACGCCGGCGGTGGATCGGGTGCCGGTGCGCCGATGCCGCTCGCGCGACGCCTCGGACGGATCGTGCCGGTCGGCATCGCGGGCGGCCTCCGGCCCGAGAACGTGGCAGCCGCGGTCCGTGCCGCACGCCCCGCCCTCGTCGACGCGTCGAGCGGGCTCCAGCGCGACGGGCGCAACGACCCGCGGCGTATCGGCGCCTTCGTTCGCAACGCGCGTCGCGAGCCGGCCGGCGGCGACCGCGTCGACCGCCACGGGCGCTTCGGCCGCTTCGGCGGCCGCTTCGTGCCCGAGACGCTCATGCCGGCGCTCGACGAGCTGGAGGGTGCCTGGGATCTCGCGCGCCGCGACCCGGCCTACGGCGCCGAGCTGCGCCGCCTGCACCGCGACTTCGTCGGTCGTCCCACGCCCCTCTTCCGGATCCCGCCGCCGGTCCTGTCCGAGCGCGGCGGCCGTGGCGCATCGGTCTGGCTCAAGCGCGAGGACCTCGCGCACACCGGGGCGCACAAGATCAACAACGCCATCGGGCAGGCGCTGCTGGCGGCGCGGATGGGCAAGCCGCGCGTCATCGCCGAGACCGGCGCGGGCCAGCACGGGGTGGCGACCGCGACGGCCTGCGCGCTGCTCGGCCTGGAGTGCGTGGTCTACATGGGCAGCACCGACATCGAGCGCCAGGCACCGAACGTACGGCGCATGGATCTGCTCGGGGCCGAGGTGCGCCCCGTGACGACCGGCAACGGCACGCTGCGCGACGCGCTCAACGAGGCGCTGCGCGACTGGGTCGCCAGCGTCGAGTCGACGTACTACATCCTCGGCTCGGCCGCGGGGCCGCACCCGTACCCCGAGATGGTCGCCTCGCTGCAGGAGGTCATCGGCCACGAGGCGCGGCGGCAGCTGCGCGTCGAGATCGGGCGCGCGCCGGATGCCGTGGTGGCCTGCGTCGGCGGGGGCAGCAACGCCATCGGCATCATGCGCCCGTTCCTCGACACCGCCGCGCGGCTCATCGGGGTCGAGGCCGGTGGCCGCGGCGATGCACTGGGCGACAACGCCGCCTCGCTCGGGCTCGGGGCGCCCGGCGTGCTGCACGGCGCGTTCACCATGCTGACCCGGGACGATGCCGGCCAGGTCGTCGAGCCGCACTCGGTGTCGGCCGGCCTCGACTATCCCGGCGTCGGGCCGCAGCTGGCGGCGCTGGCCGAGTCGGGCCGTCTCGAGGTACGGCGCGCGACCGATGCCGAGGCGCTCGAGGCGACGCAGTGGCTGGCCAGGACATGCGGCATCATCCCGGCCCTCGAGTCGGCCCATGCCGTGGCGGCCGTGCTCGCCATGCTGCCCGACCTGCCGGCCGACGCGCACGTCCTCGTCAACCTGTCGGGCCGCGGCGACAAGGACCTCGGCATCCTGGAGCGCGAGCTTCGCGACGCATGAGCGGCGCCGAGCGCATCCGCGCCTCCTTCGAAGCCGCCGCGGCCGACGGGCGAACGGCGCTCATCGCCTACATCCTGTCGGGCTACCCCTCGCAGACCGATGCGCTCGCCGCCGCCGAGGCGGCGCTCGCGGCCGGGGCCGACATGCTGGAGATCGGCGTGCCGTTCAGCGATCCGATGGCCGACGGGCCGACGATCGCCGAGGCCGGCCGCGCCTCGCTGGCGGCGGGAGGTGGACTGGCCTCCGCGATGGCGCTCGTCGCGCAGCTCCGCGACCGTGGCCACCGGCAGCCGCTGATGGCGATGACCTACCTCAACCCGCTGCTGGCCGGGGGCGCCCCGGCGACGCTGCGCGCGCTGCGCGACGCGGGCGCCGACGGGCTGATCGTGCCCGATCTCCCGGCCGGCGCCGATCCGCGGCTGGAGCGCCTGGCGGCGGCCCTCGGGCTGGCCTGTTCGTTCCTCGTCGCGCCCAACACGCCGGCGGAGCGGATCGATGCCGCCGTCGCCGCCTCGACCGGGTTCGTCTATGTCGTCCCCCTGTTCGGCGTGACCGGCGCGCGCGCGTCGCTGGCGGCTGGCGCCCGCCGGCTCATCGCGTCGGTGCGCGCGCGGGCCGCCGGCCGCGTGCCGGTGGCTGCCGGCTTCGGGCTGCAGACCGCGTCCCAGGTGGCCGAGCTGGCGCCGGTCGCCGATGGGCTCATCGTCGGTTCTGCGCTGGTTGCCGCGTTGCGCGACGGCGGGGCGGCTCGGATGGGGGAGCTGGTTCGCTCGCTGGCGGCAGGGACGGTGCGCGCCCAGGCGTGAGCGCAGGCACGCGACGTGCGAGGATCGTGCGCGTGTGCTTCGCAACCGACGCCCGACCACCGCTGCCGCCGATCCGTGGCGGCGCCCTCGACGCCCGCAGGGTCAGCCTCACCAGCCGCGACGGCACCACGGTGCCCGCCCACGCGGCCCTGGCCGATGCGCCAGCCGGCGCCGGCATCGTGATCATCCCCGACGTGCGCGGCCTGCACCCGTACTACGAGGAGCTCACCCTGCGCTTCGCCGAGGCCGGCGTGCACGCGGTGGCAGTCGACCTGTTCGGACGCACGGCCGAGTCGTCGAGCCGCGGCGAGGGGTTCGAGCACGAGCCGCACGTCATGGCGCTCACCGCCCGGGGCGTCATGGACGATGTCGCCGCCGCGGTCGCCTACCTGCGCTCGCCCGAGGGTGGTGCACCCGAGCGCGCCTACACCACCGGTTTCTGCCTGGGCGGGCGCATCAGCTTCCTGCAGGCCGGGGCGGGCCTCGGGCTCGACGGCGTGATCGGCCTCTACGGTTGGCCGGCAGGTCCCCATCGCACCGGGCTGCCGTCGCCCACCGACGAGGCGGCTCGCGTTGCCTGTCCGGTGCTCGCTATCTACGGCGGCGCCGACCATGGCATCCCGCCCGAGGTGCGCAACGCCTTCGATCACGCCCTGGACACCGCGGGCGCCGACCATCGCACGGTCGTCTACGAGGGCGCCCCGCACTCCTTCTTCGACCGCAAGGCGACCGAGTTCGCGGACGCCAGCGCCGGGGCGTGGGACGAGATGCTGCGGTTCATGAAGGTCATCGCCTAGCCTCCATACCGTCCGGGCGCATCGGCGAGGAGGTCAGGCGCCGACCGGCGTGCGCTCCTGGCCGGCGGACCGGGCCTCCGACGGCCTGACCGGCCGGGTGTAGAAGTAGAGCACGACCACGACGTAGGCCAGCCACGCGGCGAGCGTGATCCACTCCGGCGTGCTCGAGTAGCCGACGAGGGCGCGGAGGATCGATCCGACGACGCCCATCGGGCCGGCCTCGGGGTCGTGCGGCAGGACGGAGCTGATGTCGAAGGCCGTCGCGGTTCCATACGTGATCCAGCCCGCCTCGATGAACTCGTGCACGGCGTGCGACAGCAGTCCGGCCGCGATGAAGATCAGCGCGATGCCCGTCCACGCGAAGAACGTGCGCAGGTTGACGATCCGTGCGCCGCGGTACAGCCCGTAGCCGATCGCCACCGCGAGCGCCAGGCCGATGATGGCGCCGACCAGCGTGCTGGTCGCCTCCGTGCCGGCGGCCGTCGCCTGGCCCATGAGGAAGAGAGCCGTCTCGATGCCTTCACGAATGACGGCCGTGAAGGCCAGGATCGCCAGGCCGAAGACGCTGCCCTCGACGAGGGCCCGATCGACGCCGGCGTGCAGCGTGCCCTTGATGTTTGCCGACGTGCGACGCATCCAGAACAGCATCCACGTCACCACCGTCGCCGCCACGATCATGGCGAAGCCCTCGAAGATCTGCTCCGCCGGCTCCTCAAAGCCGCCGATCGTGACGAACAGCAGCACACCGATGGCGGTGCTCAGGGCGACAGCGACGCCCGCGCCCAGCCAGATCTTGCCGAAGTGGCGTTGGTTTCCGGTCTTGGCGAGGTACGCGAGGATGATGCTCACGATCAGCGCCGCTTCGACGCCCTCGCGCAACCCTGTGAGGAGGCCGGTCGCCAGGAAGCCGAGGTCCAACGTCATACTCCCGTGCTGCGGCCGCCCCCCGGGCGGGGAGTCCGACGCCGCGCGAGGTAAGGCTAGCCTTACGTCATTCCTTCGTCAACCCGAATCACCGATGAGAAGGTCAGGATTGCCGAGCGTGGAGGACGAGCGGCGTCCGGGTGTCGGATCGGGACGGTTGCCGCCCGCGGGGCGCATCGGTCTAGAATCTGGCTTCCCGCCCCACGACTCCGACGGAGACCCGATGATCGACTTTTCGCTGACCGATGCGCAGCGCGAGGTGCAGCGCACCGCGCGCGCCTTCGCCGAGCGCGAGATCCTGCCGCGCATCCAGCAGATGGACGCGCGGGCCGAGTACGACCGCTCCCTGTACGAGAAGATGGGCGCCGCAGGGCTCCTGGGCCTCCCGATCCCCGAGCAGTACGGTGGGGCGGGCATGGACTACATCGCCTTCGCCCTGCTGTGCGAGGAGATGGAGCGCGCCGACACCGCGTTCCGCGTCATCCTGTCGGTCCATACCGGGCTCAACTCGCTGACGTTGCTCCAGTGGGGGAGCGAGGAGCAGAAGCAGCGCTACCTCGTGCCGCAGGCGCGGGGAGAGAAGCTCGCCACGTTCGGGCTGACGGAGCCGGGCGTCGGCTCGGACGCTGCCAACCTGGCCACCACCGCGCGCCGCGACGGGGATCGCTACCTCCTCAACGGCTCCAAGATCTGGATCAGCCTGGCCGACACGGCCGACCACTTCCTGGTCTTCGCCACCGTCGATCGCTCTCAGGGACACAGGGGCATCACCGCCTTCATCGTCGAGCGGTCCTTTCCCGGCTTCAGCAGCGAGTCGCTGCACGGCAAGCTCGGCGTGCGAGCCGGCAACACCGGCATCCTGACCTTCAGCGACTGCGAGGTGCCGGCCGCCAACCGGGTCGGGGAGGAGGGCGAGGGCTTCACGATCGCGATGAGCGCCATCGACCAGGGCCGCTACACGGTGGCGGCCGGATCGGTGGGGCTGGCGCAGGCGTGCCTCGACGCATCGGTCAAGTACGCGCACGAGCGCAAGGCGTTCGGCTCCGAGATCGGCGAGCACCAGCTGGTCAAGCAGATGCTCTCGAAGATGTATGCCGGCATCGAGGCGGGCCGGCTGCTCGTCTGGAAGGCCGGCTGGAAGAAGAACCGCGGCGAGCGGAACACCCGCGAGACGGGCCTCGCCAAGTGGTTCTGCACCGATCACGCCGTTGCATCCGCCCTCGACGCGATCCAGATCCACGGCGCCTACGGCTACTCGAACGAGTATCCCGTGGAGCGCTACCTGCGCAATTCCAAAGGCTCGGTGATCTACGAGGGCACGTCGCAGATCCACACCCTGATGCAGGCCGACTACCTGCTCGGGTACCGGAAGGACAAGCAGCTGCGCATGCCGCAGCCTGCGTACGAAGGCGAGATGTAGCGCGGCGTGAAACCACGTTCGGTGGAGCGCGGCGAGCACCGTTTCCACCATCCTCCGCCACCAGCGACGTTAGGTGTCCGGTGGAGGCACGTCTCGATCCGCGGCCGCCGTGACTGAGCGTGGCCGATGGCTCTGGCGCCTCACCCGACGCCGCGCGGCGCGCCTAACGTCGCCACCAGCGTTGGGTGGCAATTCGGTCATGGCCAGGACGCCCGTCGGCGACCCGACCGGGCTTCGCAGCCAGGCGGCGACTGCGGGACCGCGCAGTGCGTAGCGAGAGAAGAGCGCCGCGAGCGCCGCGAGCCGGCGTCGATGAGTCGTGCCATCAGCGAGGACGATCGCAGGAACGACGAGCCGGGCCTGCCAGCCGAGCTCGCGCGCAACGTGAGGGGCAAGTCGCGCCTTCACGTCGAGGCCGCCGAGCAGCTCCTGGGCATCGACGAGCGCAGTCTTGACCTCGATCACGAGGACGACCCGCTGTGTGGGATGGTAGGCGAGCAGGTCGAATCGGCCGCGGTCACCGTACCGATTGAAGCTGACTTCGCTTCGGACGACCCACCCGAGCCGCTCCAGCCGTCGCGACCACACGGCGGCCAACGCGGCGTGGTCGGCGTCCAGCAGCCGGTCGACGTCCTGCCGCTGCCAGCCGATGTCCCAATTGAGCGGCAGGTCGACAGCTGCGGCGACCATCCGAGCCGCGCGGACCGTCAGCCGGCCCACGTGTCCGCGTTCCACGAGGGAGCACGCGGTCGCTCCCACGCCGGCCGCCTGTGCCAAGTCGACCAGCCGCCACCCACGGCGGTGACGCCGAGCGCGAACTGCCTGGCCGAGTCGGCGGTCATCCACGGTTCCATGATGCCGATGCCGGATTACCCCGCACTTACTCCCGCCCTACACTCGGTGACGTGAGCCGAACCATCGAACGCATCGCCGGCCTGCTGCTCCTGTTGGTCGGCGTGCTGGTACTCGCCAGCGAGCCGATCAGCGGGCTCGTGAGCGGGCTGGGTGTCAGCGACGACGCGCTGCGCTGGTGGCCGCTGCTCATCATCGGCGGGTCGCTCTTCTTCCTGGTGCCGGGGCTGGTCGGCGGGCCGAGCCGGCGGCTGCGGGCCGGGATGATGATCCCCGGCGCGATCCTGGCCGGCGTTGGCGGTGCGCTGCTGTACACCAGCCTCGCGGACCGTTGGGGCGCGTGGGCCTACCTGTGGAGCGTCCTTCCGTTCAGCTTCGGAATCGGGATGTACGCGGCCGGCTGGATCGCCGACGCGCCGGCGTTCAAGTGGATCGGGTCCGGGATCGCGGCCGGCGGCCTCGTTGCCTATCTCGTCTTCGCGACGGCCTTCGGGGGCGAGGCATTCCGGCTGATCGCCGCGATCGGCATCATCGCGCTTGGGCTGGCGCTCACGATCGGCGGGCTCGCCGAGCGGTTGAGCCGGAAGTCGCCGCTCGCCTAGCGCTTCTCCGGGCGCGCAGGGGCCGGGACACCAGGTCGCCTGCCTGCTCGTCGAGGACCGCGCCTGAAGCGGGCGCTCACAGGAGCACCGCGACGACGATGGCTGCCGTCACCACGGCCGAGCCGAG
This sequence comes from uncultured Steroidobacteraceae bacterium, assembly GCA_964449915.1. GTDB lineage: Bacteria > Chloroflexota > Limnocylindria > QHBO01 > QHBO01 > JACDBZ01. The sequence goes on from CAYVCE010000171.1 coordinate 31,101, forward strand.
GGAGGGGAGCAGGCGCGCCAGGCGCGAGGGCAGACGAGCCACGGCCGCCGCGACGATCGCCGCGTCGGCCGCGCCCGCGACGCCACCGACCGCCGCGGCGAAGGCGTGGGCCAGGGTCGGCGAGGCGCTGCCGAGCTGTCGCTCGCCGGCCATGACCACCCCCAGCATGACGACCACCAGCGCGCCGAAGAGACCGCCGCCGAGCGTCGCCGCGAAGGCGCGCGCCGCACCGATCTGGGTGGCACCGGTCGCGGCCGCGCCGACGGCCAGCGTGGCTGCCACGAGGTAGGTCGCCGGGAGCGCGTCGCCGGCATCATCGGGCGGTGCGGCGAGGAACCACGCGAGCGCCACGATCGGGCCCGCCAGCATGCCCAGCGCGGCGACCCAGGTCAGCGGCCGGGTCCAGTCCTCGGGATCATCGGGCGGCACCACCTCGCCGAGCCGCACGCTGACCGGGACGAGCTCGTCGTCGTTCATTCCCTGCGTCATGCGGCGCTGGCGCTCAGCGCGGGCACGGTCGCCAGGCGCAGGCCCAGGATCCGGGCGCCGAGCTCACGGACCATCCAGCCGGCCTGCGCGGCGAGGGCCGCGTCGGGCGACTCGAGGGCCAGCTCGGCCAGCGCTGCCAGCTCCGGCATGGCGCGCGGCGTGTCCAGGTCGTCGTCCATGGCGGCGAGGAAGCGCGCCCGGTGGTCGGCAACGATGGACTGAAGCTCGGCGGCATCGGCAAGGGCGGGGTCGGCCGGAGAGAGCTCTTCGGCTCGCAGGCAGGCTCGTCGCAGGAGCGCGGCCCCCTCGGCGGCGGCGTCCAGGTCCCGCTCGACGAAGTCGATCTGCGCGCGGTAGTGGCGCGAGACGAGGTAATGGCGAATCGCGTCGCCGGAGTAGGTGCGCAGCAGGTCGCGGACGAGGACGAGGTTGCCGAGCGACTTGCTCATCTTGTCGCCGCCGTAGCCGAGCATCCCGGCATGGCTCCAATGGCTGACCCAGGGGCGCTCGCCCGTGGCGCCCTCCGACTGCGCGAGCTCCGATTCGTGGTGCGGGAAGACGAGGTCGGCCCCGCCGCCGTGGACCTCGAAGCGGGTGCCGAGGTAGGCCATCGCCATCGCCGAGCACTCGACGTGCCAGCCGGGCCGGCCGGGTCCCCACGGCGACTCCCAGGCCGGCTCGTCCGGCAGCGAGCGCTGCCAGAGCACGAAGTCGAGCGGATCGCGCTTGCCCGGCATGTCGGGCACGTTGCCGCGCTCGTTGGCGAGCGGCAGCATCGCCGCGCGCTCCAGCTTCGAGAGCTCGCCGTAGCGCGGGTAGGCGTCGACGTCGAAGTACACGTTGCCCTCCGCCGCGTAAGCGAGGCCGTTCTCGATCAGCGAGCCGATGAGCCGCTGCATGTGCGGGATGTGCTGCGTGGCGCGCGGGTAGTGGTCGGGCGGCAGCCAGTTGAGGGCCGCCATCTCGGTCAGGAAGGACGTGACCCATCGGTTCCCGAGCGCGAGGTAGTCCTCGCCGGTCTCGCGCGCCCTGCGCAGCATGTCGTCGTCGACATCGGTCAGGTTCTGGACGTAGACGACGTCGTGGCCGAGGTACTCGAGGTACCGATGCAGGACGTCGAAGCTGACGTACGTGAAGGCGTGGCCGAGATGCCCGGTGTCGTACGGCGTCACGCCGCACACGTACAGGCCGATGGGGCCGTCGCCGACGGGCTGGAACGGGTGCAGCCCGCCGCGGCGGGCATCGTGGAGGCGCAGGGTCACGGTGCGGATTCTAAAGCGGACCGACCTGCGGCACGGAGGGGCTGGACGGGACCGATAGAATCGGCGGCACCGACCTCGGGGGGTCCGCTGCCGACCGAACCACCGCAATCGGAGCCGACATGGAAGTCCTGCGCTGGCTGCTCTTTTTCGCGATCGCCATGTTCCTGATCGTGGCGGGCATCTTCTTCGTCATGGGCAGGTCGCTGCCGCTGCCGAGGTTCTAGCCCCTCACCACAGGTTCGGCTTCGTGCCCATCAGGAAGCCGATGATGCCGATCACTGCCGCCATCCCATACGCCACGTAGCGTTGCTGGCGGGCACGGCGCCGCCACGTCGCCTCATCGGTCTGGCTGCCGCCCAGGCCGATCAGGCGGCGCAGATTCGGGCGGCTGACGAAGGCGGCCACGACGAGGTTGGCGGCGTACAGCGCAAGCGCGACCAGCAGCCAGGGCTGCGTCAGCAGCTCCGGGCCGAGGATCCACAGCATTGCCGCGCCGGTCAGGGCCAGGCCGCCGGCGATCACGAGCGTGCCGGTGCCCTGCAGCGCCACCAGCGCGCGGGTGAACGGTCCCGGCGGGCCGCTCGAACGGCGCAGCACGAACGGCAGCAGCACGCTCGGCAGCACCAACGCGACGGCCAGCGTGATGTGGGCGGCCAGCAGGACCGGGAACCAGTTCATGGGTGCCCGATCGTACCGTACGAGGGGCCTCGGCCACCTTTTCGACGTCGCGCGGCAGGCGATCAGCCTGACGCCATCCCAGCCGAAGGCGCAGGGCTCGCACGATCCTGCCGAGCGATCGATCCACCTGCCCAAGATGGCGGATCGCGGATTATTGGTCGGTTACTCGGCGCTTACCGATCAGCGGCCCTTGGTGAAGTTCCTGTGCACGCCCAGGCGGCGCAGGGCCGTCGGGATGTTGACGGCCCAGCCGACGCCGAGGGGCCGATCGGTGAAGACCTTGGGTGAGTGCGGGTTCCAGTAGGCCTGGCGAACCTGCTCGAACGACGGCATCCGGAAGTCGTAGGGCACGAAGCCGAGCAGCTTGCCGTGCCAGGTGCGCTCCTCCGGCGGCTTGCGCAGCTCGCTGTAGATGGCGCCCACGAACGCGCCGATGACGGCCATCCTGATGAGCCAGAGCAGACTGCCGACTTCGCTGCGCGCCGTGTCGGCGCGATGGGTGAGATCGGTGCGGACGGTGTCGATCATGAATCCTCCTCGACCGATGCTTCACGCAAGCGGTGTGCCGCCTAGACTCTAGCGCCTGGACCGATGATGACCAATCCCGCCCTCCCCTTCCTCGACGCCGACGCCATCCGGCGCAGCGTGACCGTCGCCGACCTGCTCGACGCCGTGGAGGCCGCCTATCGCGACGTGGCCGCGGGACGCGATCGCTCGCCCCTGCGCTCGCACGTCGACCTGGCCGACGGATCGCTGCTGCTCATGCCCGGTATCCGCGAAGGCGGCACGGGCGCAACGGTCAAGCTCGTCACCATCATGCCGGGGAACGCGGCTCGCGGGCTGCCGACGATCCACGCCCTCGTCGCCTGGTTCGAGGCGGCGACCGGTCGGCCGCTGGCCATCCTCGACGGCGCGGAGATCACCGCCATGCGGACCGGGGCCGCATCGGGCGTCGCCACCCGCCTCCTGGCCCGGCAGGATGCGGCCACGCTGGCGGTCATCGGTGCCGGCGCGCAGGCCGCCTGGCAGGTGCGGGCTGTGCTCGGGGCGCGGCCGATCCGGCAGGTGCTCGTCTATGCGCGCGACGCCGAGCGACGCACCCGATTTGCGCGTCGCATGGCCGACGAGACCGGCATCGAGGTCGTGGCCGTCGACACCGCCGAGCACGCCGTGCGGGGGGCGGACGTGATCTGCTGTGCGACCACCTCGACCGAGCCGGTGTTCGATGCGGCCTGGGTGCGGCCGGGGACGCACGTCAACGGGATCGGCGCCTTCCGACCGGGGATGGTGGAGCTGCCGCCGGCGCTCTTCGCGCGTGCCGCACTGGTCGCGATCGACGCGCGGGAGGCCGCGCTGGAGGAGGCCGGTGACCTCCTGGCGGCCATCGAGGCCGGCGCCATCGCGGAGGCCGCCCTGGTCGAGATCGGCACGATCGGGCGCGACCGCGTCGCAAGCCGCGACCCGGAGGCGATCACCGTCTTCAAGTCCGTCGGCCTGGCCATCCAGGACGTGGCGGCCGCCGGTCTCGTGGTCGCGCGACTGCTGGGCGGCCGCTAGGGCCAGCGCATCAGCCCGCGCGGCAGCGTGGCAAGCGCTCGCTCGACCACCAGCCGCGCGATCAGCACCCGGCTGATGGCCGGAAGCTGGGGACGCGAGAGCGCGACGGGGCGTCGCGGCGCCGCACCGGCCGCTCGCTCGAACCGGACGACGGCGTGGCTCAACAGGGCCTGAAGCGGCGGCGGGGCGGGTACCGCCGCGGGCGACACCGGGGCGGCAGCCTCGACGCTCGTCGCGCCCACGACCGCGCCGACGCTGACGATGATCGGCGCCGGATCCGTCGGCGGCGGCGGCGGCGGCGCGGCCAGCCCGACCTGGCCGCCGCCGGGCACGGGGATCGGCGCGGGTGGGGAGGTCGGTGCGACCGCCGGAGCCGGCGTCGACGTCGGAGCCGCGGTCGCCGCGGGGCCGGTGGGTGACGGCGGGCTCGGCGTCGGGCTCGGCGTCGGAGCCGGCGTCGGAGCGGGCGTCGGAGCCGGCGTCGCGGCCGGGGGCGGCGCGAGGCTCACGACGACGCCGGGGTAGTAGGTGCCCATGATCTGAGCGGCGCTCAGCCCGGCCAGGCCGCAGGCCTGGGTGCCCCACTGGAACATCTGCCAGCCGTTCGCATTGGCACCGCACGACTCGTGAACGGCGCCGGCGTTGTAGTAGGTCGCGAAGAGGCGACCACCCCGGTGTGCCACGGTTGCCCATGTCGCGTCCACGGCCGCGGCCATGGCCGGGTAGGTTGGCCGGGCAGGATCGTAGTGCTGGTCCAGCGTGGAATCGAAGACGTCGAAGCACTGGCCGGCGGCATTCGTGTGGCCGCGCCAGTGGATGACCTGGTACCAGGCGTAGTGCTTGACGGCCAGGGCGCCCGAACGCAGCGACTCCGTCGACCAGCTGCTGATCCACTCGCGCGAGAGGACGTTCTTGACGTAGGCGCCGAAGTCGACCTGGTCGACCGCACCCGATCCAGTGCGGAAGACGCGGATGGTGGGTGGCGGCGCCGTCTCGGACGAGTAGATCCCGCACGCGCCGCCGGCCGATGCGGGCGGTGAGCCCACGGTCGGGACCAGCGCAGCGGCCAGCAGGATGGCGGCGAGGGCGGTCGCCGCCCGGCGTGGGCGGTGCATCGGACCGGCACCCTACCGGTGCTCGGACCGCACCGCACCCCACCGAAAGTACCGGCACCGTGCTCAGTCGGCCCAGCGGTGCACCCGTTCGCGGACCGTGTCGAAGCCGAGCTCGTCGCAGAGCGCGACGAACCGGTCGCGCCGCACGCCGTGCCATTCGAGGTCGTCGAGCGTCGGGGTCGCGCCGGCGATATCGGAGTCGCGGTTGAGCGTCGCCAGCGTGCGATACAGGATCGCGGCGGGCCGCTGGTCCTGGAGCGTGGCTGCCAGCCGGCTGGCGTTGCGCAGGTCCACTTCCCAGTCGAGGACCGATGGCGGGATGTCGTCGAGGCGCCCGAACTTGGCGAGCACGGCGGCGGCGCTCTTGGAGCCCCACCCGGGAAGGCCGGGGAAGCCGTCGCTGCTGTCGCCGACGAGGGCGAGGTAGTCCGGGATGGATCGTGGCGCGACGCCGAACTTCGCGACCACGCCGGCCGCGTCGTACGTGACGCGCCGCATCCGGTCACGCAGCACGATGCGGTCGTCGTCGACCAGCTGCGCCAGGTCCTTGTCGACCGAGCAGATGATCACCTGCTCCACGCGCGGGTCGGACGCGAAGCGCTCGACTGCGGTCGCGATGGCGTCGTCCGCCTCGTCCTCGACCATGGCCCACACCGGCATGCCGAGTGCCTCGAGGGCTCGCTCGGCGTCGCGAAACTGGGCGAGCAGGTCGGGGTCGATGCCGGCGCTCGACTTGTAGCCGGGGTACAGGTCGTTGCGCCACGACTCGATCACGTAATCGGTTGCCGCGCCGACGTGGGTCAGGTCGGGCTCGCGAAGAAGCGACAGCATCGAGTCGACGAGGCCCTGGACGGCGTTCACCGGCCGGCCGTCGGGTGCGCGGCGCGGCGGGCGCGAGTAGTAGGCACGGAACAGCTCGAACGTGGCGTCGACGAGGTGGAGCTTCATCGGTCGCGACGAGGATACCGGGCAGGCGGGACGCAGCTGGTAAGCGGCCGGTAAGCGGCGATGTGCAAGATCGGTGGGAGGGGCCGCGTTGCCGCCGACCGACTGAGGTCAGACGGCCAGCGGCTCGCGATACTCGCCGTAGACGGCGCGCAGGACGCCGCACATCTCGCCGATGGTGGCGTACGCCTCCACGGCCGCGACGATGGCCGGCATGAGGTTGACGTCGCCGCGCCGCGCCTCGTCCTCCAGGCGACGCATGGCAGACGCATGCGCCGATGCGTCCCGCTCGGCGCGCACGCGCGCCAGCCGATCGAGATGGCGGCGCTCCTGGACCGGGCTGATCTCCAGCAACGGGATCTTCACGTCCTCGTCCGGGTCTGCGAACTTCGTGACGCCGACGATCTCGCGCTCGTGGGCCTCGACCTCGCGCTGCTGCTCGTAGGCCGCATCGGCGATCTCGGCCTGCGGGTAGCCGGCCTCGAGGGCGCGCACCATGCCGCCCATCTCGTCGATGCGCGCGATGTATTGCCACGCCGCCTGCTCGGTCCGGTTCGTCAGGGTCTCGACGAAGTACGACCCGGCGAGGGGGTCGACGGTGTTGGCCGCACCGGTCTCCTCGGCCAGGATCTGCTGCTGGCGCAGGGCAAGCAGGGCGGCCTCCTCGGATGGAACGGCCCACGCCTCGTCGTACGCATCGGTGTGAAGCGACTGCGTGCCGCCCAGCACGCCGGCCAGGGCCTGGATGGTGACCCGCGTCAGGTTGTTCAGCGGCTGCTGCGCGGTGAGCGACACGCCGGCGGTCTGGGTGTGGAAGCGCATCCAGGTCGAGCGCTCGTTCTCCGCCCCGAATCGCTCGCGGGCGAGCTTGTACCAGATGCGACGTGCGGCGCGGAACTTGGCGATCTCCTCGAAGAAGTCGTTGTGGGAGTTGAAGAAGAAGGACAGGCGCGGGGCGAAGTCGTCGAAACGCAGGCCGCGGGCGAGGGCATCCTCGACGTAGGCGATCCCGTCGGCGATCGTGAACGCCAGCTCCTGGACGGCGGTCGAGCCCGCCTCGCGGATGTGGTACCCGGAGATCGAGATCGTGTTCCAGCGCGGCAGCTCGCGCGTGCCCCACTCGACGGTGTCGGTGACGAGCTTGAGAGACGGCGCGGGCGGGAAGATGTACTCCTTCTGAGCGATGAACTCCTTGAGGATGTCGTTCTGCAGCGTGCCGGACAGCTGGGCGCGCGGCACGCCGGCCCTCTCGGCGGCCACGATGTACATGGCCCAGATCATGGCGGCGGGCGAGTTGATGGTCATCGAGGTGCTGATCTCGCCGACCGGCAGGCCGTCGAGCAGCAGCTCCATGTCGGCCAGGCTCGACACGGCCACGCCGCAGGTGCCGAACTCGCCGGCGGCCATCGGGTGGTCGTGGTCGTAGCCGTACAGGGTCGGCATGTCGTAGGCGATCGACAGGCCGGTGCCACCCGCCGCGATGAGCTTCTTGAACCGGTCGTTCGTGTCCTCGGCCGTGCCGAAGCCGGCGAACATGCGCATCGTCCACAGCCGGCCCCGGTGGCCGGTCGGGTGGATGCCGCGGGTGAACGGCGGCTCGCCCGGCAGGCCGACGTCGTCGATCTCGTCCCACCCCGGGCGCTCGTCGGGCGCGGGGCTGAACCGATAGCGCGGGCGCCCGGCGTCCGGATCGTTCGCCGGATCGGCGAGGTCGGCCGGGGTGTAGAGCCGATCGATCTCGACGCCCGACTGGGTGATGAAGCGCGGATGCCGCTCCGGCGACTGCTCGAGGGCGGGATCGAGGCGCTCGCGCGCCCATCGCTCGGTACGTGCCTTCCAGCGCTCGTCTGTCATGGCGCGAAGTGTGGCCGCAAGACCGAGACGGGCGCAACTCGGCGGCCGAACGTCGCGTGCCGATGCGCGACACGTGCTCCATGCCGTGCTCGGAGCCCCGCTGCAGACTCGGGGAATGAACCAGGATCACCGTCGCCTCTCGCGAGCACTGGCCGTCGCCATCCTCATGGCGGGCGCCGTGTGGGCCATCTCGTGGGGATTCATCGCCCAGACCGATGACGGCACGCTGCGCGTGCTCGGGCTGACGGAGGGCGCCTGGCGCGCACTGCTCAACCCGGCCCTGGCCATCGCTGTGACCGGCGCCGCATGGTGGGCACGCCGGCAGCCGGCCATGCCGGCCATGGGCGTCTTCGCCGGGCTTGCCGCGATGTTCGCCGGCAACGTGCTCGACGTCGGCCTTCTCGGGCGCGCGACCCCGGCATCCGACCTCGGCTGGGTCGCATTCCTCGCCGGAGCCGCGATCGTGGTCGCCGCCCTTGGCTGGGCGGCGGCGCGAGCGATGTCGGCCGCAACGAGCCGCCCGACGCTCATCGGTGGTGCGGCAGTCTCGGTCGTGGCCGCCGTGGCGGTCATGTCCCTGGCGGCTCCTGCAGCGGCCGCGCTGGCCCTCCTGCCCCTGATCGACACGCTCTGGCAGGGCGTTCCCTCAGCCGGAGGAACTGGCTCGTCGCCGACTCAGCCGGCGGGGGCGGCGCCTCGCTCGATGGTGAGCGCGCGCGCCGTGGACTAGGGATAGAGTCCGCGGAGGGTCGTTGATTCGGCCACGCGCGAGACGGCGACCATCATCGCCGCGGCCCGCAGGTCGACGTGCTCCGCGTCGGCCATGGCCTGCACCTCGGCCATGCCGGCGTCGACGATGCGGTCGAGCTGGCCGGTGATCTCCGCATCGGTCCAGAAGAAGGCCTGCATGTCCTGCACCCACTCGAAGTAGCCGAGCACGGTGCCGCCCGCCGTGCAGATGATGTCCGGGACGACCACGATCCCGCGGTCGGCGAGGGCGAGGTCGGCAGCCGGCGTGGTGCCGCCGTTCGCGACCTCCGCCACGAGAGGCGCGCGGATGGAGGGTGCATTCGCCTCGTTGATCTCGCCCTGCAGGCCGGCGAGGGCCAGGATGTCGGCCTCCATGGCGAACAGCTCGTCACGCGTCAGTGGATCGGCGTCCGGCAGGCCGCGGATGGCGTCGTGCTCGCGCATCCACTCCACCGCCCGCGCGACGTCGATGCCCCGGGGATTCGATGTCGCGTCGCGGTCGTCGGCCAGGCCGATGATCGTGGCCCCGGCCGCGCCAAGCTCCTCGGCCAGCGTCATGCCGACGCGCCCGAAGCCCTGGATCACGACGCGGGCGCCGGCCAGGTCGCGCCCCTTCGCCCTCGATGCCGCGGCGATGCAGCGCAGGGCACCTCGGGCCGTGGCGCTGCGCCGCCCCTCGGTGCCGCCCACCGCCACCGGTTTGCCGATGACCGATGCCGCCACGGTGTGGCCGCGGTGCATCGAGATGGTGTCCATCATCCAGGCCATCGTCTGCGAGCCGGTGTTGACGTCGGGCGACGGGATGTCGATGCCGGGGCCGATGAGCGGACTGATCTCGGTCGCGTAGCGGCGCGTCAGGCCCTGGCGCTCCTGCTCCGACAGCCGCCGCGGGTTGACACGCACGCCGCCGGCCGCGCCGCCGAAGGGGATGCGCACGAGCGCAGCCTTCCAGGTGTTCAGCATCGCCAGGGCGCGGACCTCGTCGAGGTCGAGACGCGGGACGTAGCGGATGCCGCCCGATGCCGGGCCGCGATTCACGTTGTGGTGGACGCGGAAGCCGGTGTAGACCTCGACGTGACCGTCATCGTGGGTAACGGGGAAGTTCACCGTCAGCTCGCGTTTCGGCACGCGCAGCACCCTGTGCATGCCGGGGTCGAGGTGGAGCCGCTCGGCGGCCGCGTCGAGCTCGCCCTGCGTGGTGGCCCAGATCCCGTTCGGCGCGCGGGCACTCGGCTTGGAGGATGCCATCGCCCCTAGGCTAGCGCGCCGAACACCCACCGGGATGGCAAGATGGGCGTCCACATCCAAGCCGATGCGCCGACGGACCAGCGACGAACCGATCGGCGTGTCACCGCAACCCGAGGAGGACCGCCGATGGCGCCGCGCGTCATGACCGTCTCCGGACCGATCCCACCCGACAGGCTGGGCTTCACGCTCCCCCACGAGCACACCGCAATCAGCCTGTGGCACCTCGCCAACCGGTGGGACTACTGGGAGCTCACCGCCGAGGACGAGCTCATCATCGAAGAGCTGCGCGACTACCGCCGGCGCGGCGGCGGCACGCTGGTCGACGTCACCCTGCCGGGCGTCGGCCGCGATCCCGATCGGCTGCGTCGCCTGGCGAGCTCAACGGGCCTGAACATCGTGATGGGCACCGGCTGGTATCGGGAGGCGCACTACCCGCCCGAGGCGCGCATCGATCGGCGCAGCGTCGACGACCTGGCGAGCGAGATGGTTCGCGAGCTCGAGCACGGCGTCGGCGAGCGCGGGATCCGCCCGGGGATCATCGGCGAGATCGGAACGGACAAGCCCTGGGTCAGTGCGCAGGAAGAGCGCGTGCATCGCGCAGCCGCGCGGGCCGCGGTGCAGACCGGCATGGCCATCACCACCCACGGCGTGCAGTCGGCCGTCGGCATGGCCCAGCTGGGCATCTTCACCGCGGAGGGCGTCGACCCTGCGCGCGTCGTCATCGGTCATGCCGACTCTCACCATGACCTCGACTTCTACCTCGCGGTGCTCGACGCCGGGGCCAACCTGCAGTTCGACTTCCTGGGCCATCGCTTCGGCGTGGAGGAGTCCCTGGAGCCTCGGCTGGTGGAGACGATCGTCGAGCTGCTGGAGCGCGGGTTCGGTCCGCAGCTGCTGCTCAGCCAGGACGTGTGCCACAACCGCCAGCTCAAGGCCAACGGCGGCTTCGGCTACGTCTACCTCCATCAGCACTTCCTGCCCACCCTGCGCACCGCGGCTGTGGGCGAAGGCGAGATCCGGCAGATGACGATCGACAACCCGGCCAGGATCCTGGCGATCCCGTAGGAGCTCGGATGTGGGTCATCCGCCGGTCGCCGCATGCTGCCGCGGCGTGTATCGGCCACATCCTGGCCGAATATGCCCGCCGTGCGTGTGGCAGCCGGGCTGCCGGCCTGATCCTGGCCGACTCATCTCTGGGGTGCATGCGCCAGGCAATGAGTGGCCGATGCACGCGCCGACCGCATAGCCGGGCGTGGCGACGCCAGGAGCGGGCCGATGACTGACCCCCGTGACCCCGTCGCCGACCTGAAGCGGATCGGGTTTCTGCTCGAGGCGGCGCAGGAGCCGGGCTACCGCGTGCGTGCCTTCCGGAGCGCGGCCGCCACGCTCACAAGGCTCCCGCACGACGAGCTCACCATCCGCGCCGCCAGCGGGACACTGCGCGAGCTGCCCGGCATCGGCGAGGTGACCGAGCGCACGATCCTTGAGAGCCTGCGCGGTGAAGAGCCGGTCTACCTGCGGCGTCTCGAGTCCACCGAGGGCCGGCCGCTGGCCGATGGCGCCGCAGAGCTGCGCGCTGCCCTGCGCGGCGACTGCCATGCCCACACCATCGCCTCCGACGGCGGCGCCAGCATCGGTGCGATGGCCGAGGCGGCCGTCGAGCTCGGCCACGAGTACCTCGTCATCACCGACCACTCCCCGCGGCTGACGGTCGCCAACGGGCTCACCACCGACCGGCTGCTGGCGCAGCTCGCCGAGATCGCGGCGCTCAACGCCGAGCTTGCCCCCTTTCGCCTGCTGACCGGGATCGAGGTCGACATCAACGAGGACGGCACGCTGGACCAGGAGCCCGAGGTCCTCGCCGGCCTGGACGTGGTGGTCGGCAGCGTCCACTCGGCCCTGCGCTCGGACGAGCGGGCCATGACGGTGCGCATGGTGACCGCACTTGCCAACCCGAACCTCGACATCCTCGGCCACTGCACCGGGCGCATGAAGACCGGCCGCCGCGCGCGGCCGGAATCGGCGTTCGACGCCGACATCGTGTTCGCCGCCGCGGCGCGCTTCGACAAGGCGGTGGAGATCAACGCACGCCCCGAGCGGCTCGATCCGCCGAAGCGCCTGCTCCGGCTGGCGGTGGAGGCTGGCTGCCGGGTGGCCATCGACTCCGACGCGCACAGTGAGGGTCAGCTGTTCTGGCAGGGGAACGGCTGCGAGCGTGCCTTCCTGTGCGGCGTCACCGTCCCGATGGTCGTGAACGCCCTCGACGTCGACGGCCTCCTCGCCTGGACCGCATCCCACACCAGCCCGGGACGGTGATGGCGCGAGTCCTGCATGGGTGTCGCGGCGGCGCCATACTTGCCGCCCCATCAACCAAAGGAGGAACGAGCCCCATGTCCGTCGCCAAGGTGACCGAGCTTTCCTGCACCTCGAATGACAGCTTCGAGGACGCCGTCCGCCAGGGCATCGCCCGCGCCAGCAAGACGCTCCGCGGCGTGCGCAGCGCGTGGGTCAAGGAACAGCGGGTGAACGTCGGCCAGGATGGGACGGTCGAGTTCCAGGCCAACATCCTGGTGACCTTCATCCTCGAGGGCTGAGCTCGCGCGGGGACCGATGCCGCCGCCCGCCGGCGGCGGGACTACGACTCCTCGGCCAGGCCGATGCGCCCCTCAGAGCGCGTGAACCGCGCCCGATAGGTCGGATTGCTGACGCGCTGGCTGACCATGGCGGCGTCGAGCGGCTTCCCGCTCCGCGGCGGCGCATAGCGACCGCGCTCTGCGATGGCCTGTGCGAGCTCGGCTGCCCGCAGCGGGCCGCGCTCGGTGATCACCGCGATCATCTCGTCGTGGAGGCCGACGCGCGGGCTGCCGGGTGCCGCCGTCGCCGACGTGCGCGGCCGCCGGCGAGTCCGGGCCGGGGCCGCCTCGACCGCCGGGGTCTCGACGGCGGGGGATCCCGTCGCCTCCGCGTCGACGACGGGCGCCGCATCGGTGGCCGGTGCGCGACCGGCGGTCGCCTCCAGGGCGGCGATGCGCGCCGTCAGCTCGTCGAGACGCGCCATGACCGGAGCTCCCGGGGCCGGAGCCTCGGCGCCGCCGTGGCGGGCGTCAATGCGCTCCTCCACCCATTGGCGGACCAGGTCGCCGGGTCGGATGCCGGCCTCGCCGGCGAGGTGCTTCAACGCGGTCGCGCGGCGGGGGTCGAGCCGGATCGACATGGCGCCCTCGTCGGGCGGGCGGTCGAAACGCGGGCGGGGCGTGAAGGGCCGGTCGCCGCCGCGCGGCTGATAGGGCCGGTCGCCGGCCCCGCCCTGGGGACGGTCGTGCGGCGTGAAGGGTCGGTCGCCGCCGCCCGCGTCGCGCGGCTGCCAGTCGCCTCGCCGCTGCGGCGGTCGGTCATGGCGGTCGCGATCGGGTCGATCGGGTCTGCGGCCTGGGCCGCGTCGGTTGAAACTCATCGTTTCAATGATAGCCGCAAATTTAAACTCGCGCCAGGCGTGTTAAAACGAGCCGGAGCCGCCGCCTCCCCCGGAGCTGCCTCCGCCCGAGAAGCCGCCGCCCGAGCTCGACGAGCTGGAGGGCGGCGTCGATCCCACGCTGCCGAGCGCGTCGAACATGCCGCCGATATCGGGGATCGCCGACCCGGAGAAGATGCTGCCCGATCCGTAGCTGACGCCACCGGCCATGTCTCCGGCGGATGCCGCCGACCACGACGAACCCGGCGATGAGCCGAGCCACAGCGGGTAGTACGCGCCGGCCGGCGAGCCGGTCGCCTGGCGCTGGTCCTCGAGTCCGCGCGCCAGCAGGGAGGCGACCTCGTCGTGCAGGCCGAGCGCCATGCCCCACACGACGGCCTTGTCGGGAGTGTCGGCCAGCCGCGCGATCTCGGGCTGCTGGACGACCTCGCCGAAGGTGCGCGCCTGCTCCATCGTCTTCTGGAGCGTCCGCCGGTACGCCTTGAGCATGGCGTCGACGTAGGCACCCTGGGACGTGCGCTGGCTCATGGCGGTCCCGAAGCCGATGACCCCGACGCCGCCCAGCACGAGTGCGGCGCCGAACATCACGGCACCGCTCATCGGCACCGTGATGCCGACGAAGATGATCCCGCCACCGATCACGGCCAGCACCACGCCGACCGCGACCATGCGGGTGATCGATGGGCCGGGCATCCTCGCCAGCCACCCGACCTTGACGGCTGCCGCTTCGAGCTCGCGCTTCGACCTGCCGACGATCGAATTGACCGCCCACAGGCGATCGCGGGTCAGGCGTCCGGCGCCGCCCGCGTGCTCCCGGATGCGCTCCCATGCCGCACTCTCGGGGCCGGCCAGCTCGTCATCGTCGTGGTCACCGGCGTGGACCTCGATCGCCGGATCCGTGAGCGGGTCAGGATCGTCGTCGCTGCGCGCCGCGCTCACCTGGTCGAGGTTGTGGAAGCTCAGCCGCCCGGTCCGCGCCAGGTCGGCCAGGATCGTGTTCGTGCTGTGACCGGTGGCCGTGCCGTTGCGAACGACGGTGGCGAGGGCCGGCGTCATCTCGGCGGGCGGGCCGGCCATGAGGATCGAGGGCGAGTCGGTCAGCTCGGGGTCGTCTCCCTCGCGTCGCCACTTCCACCACGCGCCGCCCAGCGTCGCCACCAGCGCCAGCGGCGCGCCGACCAGGCCGAGCGCGGCGTTCATCACGCGCAGGGTTTCGAGCCGGTCGCGTCCGCCGGCGTCCATGCGCTCGTCGAGCGCCTCGACCGTGCGCAGGACCGCCGCGTCGAAGTCGCCGGCGCGGGCCGACGGGACGAACGACTCGTCGATGATCTCGGTCAGCGCATCCTCGTTGGCGTACGCACCCAGGAAGCCGGCCCCGCCGAACAGGCTCACGCGGCTCTGGCCCGGATCCGGGTCGAGCGCCACCATCAGGACCAGGCCGTCATCGAAGCCGGACCGCCCGATGCCCCACTGGTCGATCAGCGCGCCGGCATTCGCGAGGTTCTCGTCCTCGCTGATGTCCGGGTCGTGCTGGGTGTACACCACGATCTCGGCTCCCGTCTCGGCCTCGATGGCGTCGATGCGCGTCTCGAGGGTTGCCTCGGTCTGGGCCGAGTACATGTCGGCCTCGTCGTAGACGGCCCGGCCGTCGACCGGATCCGGGAACGGCGGTCCGGCGCCCAGTGCGGCCGCGGCCGAGCAGGCCAGGATCGCCAGCGCGCTCGGGAGCGCGCGAGCCCATCGGTGCATGGCTCGAGCATACCGGTTGGCACTCATCTTGCGATCGTGGTTCACTGTCGGTGGAGCCCACCGTTCGATTCGGACCGATGCGTCCGCGCTCCACCTGCCGGCGCCACCAACCCCGCGCCGAGCAGCACCAATCCATTCGGAGTCTTCATATCGTGCAATTTCGTGTCGGGGCCGCAGCGGCCCTGCTGTTCGGCGCCGTCGTGACCTTCGCGGCCGGCGCCGGCGTGGCCGCCATGACCGCCGACCCACCATCCCCCGCGCGGCACCTGCGCGGCGTGCCGTCGGGCACGGACGCCATGGACCTGCCCCGCAGCATCGTTGCCGTGCGCGGCGGCATCCTCTCGGGCGCGCCGCCGCCCACCGGCGCACCGCCGCCCGCCAACGAGGTGGTGGGGACCGCCAGCAACTACCCCGGCACTGCCGGCTGGATCGGGCAGGCCACCGTCGCGCTGCCGGGCGACCTCGGCGGCCGATACACCGGCGAGGTCATCGGCGTTGTCACCGTCTGCGCCGACCGATGCGTCCGCCTGCCGGTGGTCGACTGGTGCGACTGCTACTGGGGCACCCACGATCAGCGCGTGGTCGACCTGTCGCATGCCGCCTGGCTGCGGGTGAGCGATGCGCCGCTCGAGCAGGGCCTCATCGAGGTGACGCTGATCCTCGAGCCCCAGGAGTCCCAGCCCCAGGAGCCCAAGCCCCGGGAGCCCCAGCCCTAGGAGCAGGTCACGTCCACGGTGGCGGGCTCGACCTCGAGCCCGTGAATCGTCTCGGTCAGCTCGACCGTGGTGCCACCGGTGATCTGCGACGTGACGGTGCCTCGCGCGCGAAGCGCGCGCCCGGCGTCGTCGAGGGCCACCAGCTGGCACTTCGCCCGCCCGGCCCGGGTCCCCTCGTTGGTGACGGCGTACGTGATCGCGTACCCGATCGGGTCGGCCGCGACCACGTCGCGCACCTCGGCCGCGTAGGGCCCCACGCCGCGCAGTGACAGGCTGGCGACCACCGCCAGCCCGGCGACGGCGAGCACGATGGCGGCAACCACGGTGCCGTGGTACTGGGAGGCGGACGGCGTCGCCATCCCGGCGCGGTTGCAGATCTCGCAGATGCTCTCGTCGGGGCCGATCCTGCGACCGCACTTGATGCAGCGGCGCGCGTCCGGGGCCGCCGTCATCGGTCGTGGCGAGCCGGCAGGCGCTCGCCCGCCAGGATCGGGACGGGCAGCCAGTTCTCCTGCGGCGCCAGCGGGCACGACCAGGCGGGGTCGTAGACGCACGACGGGTGATAGGCGTAGTTGAGGTCGAGGATCAGCTCGTCGCCTTCGGCACCGAGATCGGCGCCCTTGGCCGAGTCCCACAGGTAGCGGCCGCCGCCGTACGTCTCCTTGCCGCTCGTGGTGTCGCGGAACGGGATGAAGATGCCGCCGCCGTACTCGTTGAGCCAGAAGACGCTGAGGCGGCACGGGCTGCCGTCGACCGCGAACCGGACCCAGCCGATGCGCTCGAACGGCATCTGCGGCCCGTCGCCGGAGCGCGGCACGTCGAGCGGCTGCGCGTCGGGATCGGGCTCGAGGCGCGCACGCACCGCGAGTGCCGGATCGTGTCTGAAGTAGGCGAGTCCGTGGAAGTCGCGCCGGTCGGCCTCCGGGATCGGCGACGCAGGATGCTCGGCGAAGAGACGGTCCTTGGCCGAGCGGAAGGCGACGGCGCGCATCGAGGGGGCTCGATCGTCGGCACGCAGGGCCAAGTACATGGCGGCCACCCGCCGGCGCCAGTCGGCCAGGGCAAGGTGGGAGGAGCGGGTCACTGTCATCGGCAGGGCCATCATGCACGACGAGGGGCGGACCGGCGAACCGGCCCGCCCCTCGGTGTCACGCCCGTACGTGGGTCAGACGAGGCCCTTGTCGGTGAGCCACTCTGCCGCCACTTCGGCCACGTCACGCTGGTCCACGGCCACCTGCACGCCGAGCGACGTGAGGTCCTCCGTGGTCATCTCCGCGCTGATCGCGTTCAGGATCTCGGCGAACCCGTCACCGAGCTCGTCGAGCTTCTCCTGGCTGATGATCGGCGCGATATTCTCGGCAGGCTGGGTCAACATGTCGTCCTCGAGGCGGACGAAGCCGAACCGCTCGATATCGGGCTGCGTGCTGCACAGCTCTGCGACGTCGACGACGCCGTCGTTCAGCGCCGTGGCGATCGGCGCGTCGCACGCGGCCAGCGGCTCGATCTCGAGGTCGGCGAACGGGATGCCGTACGACTCCTCGAGCGCACCCGCGCACAGCGGGTTCGTCTCGCACTCCGGCGGCAGGCCCCAGACGAGGTCGGTCGCCACGTCGGCGAGGTCGCTCATCGTGGCCAGGCCGAACTCATCGGCGGTCTCCGAGCGAACGACGAATGCGTTCTGGTCCTGCGCCTCGGTGAAGTCGAGCGCCGTCAGGCCCTCGGCTTCGATGAGCTCGACCATCGCGGCGTACGTCTCGTCGGAGTCGCCACTTGCCTCCCCCTCGAGGAACGAGGTCAGGCTGCCGATGTACTCGGGCATCAGGTCGATCTGGCCACTGCTCAGCGCCGGCCAGGTTTCCTCGCGGGTGCCGATGGCGAGGTTGCGCTCGACCGTGTATCCAGCCGCTTCGAGTGCCTGTGCATAGATCTCGGCCATGAGCTGCGACTCGTAGAAGCCCTGCGAGCCGATCGTGACCGTGCCCCCGACGGCGGGCGCACTCGCGCTCGCCCCTGGGCTGGAGCTCCCGCCCTCTCCCGGCGCGCACGCGCTCATCACGAGCGCGAGCACCACCGCCCCGAGGGCGAGCGTGCGGTTCTTCCGCATTGGGTCCTCCTTGTAGTGGGACATTGCGCGGCCGCCACGCGATCGACGGCCGGGGGAGTCTACCAGCGGGTAGCTGCCGGCTCCATGTCATGAATACGGCTCGCGGAACGAATCGGATCAGCGGGGTCAGACGCCGGCGTCGGGAACACCCACCTCGGCGGGCTCACGCACTGCGGGTGTCGGGTGTCCGCGGAGACCGGCCGAGACGGCCCGTCGCTGGATGACGGCGAACGCAAGCTCCGTGCCGATCGACAGCGCCGCCACGATGAGCGCACCAGCGAAGACCTCCTCCTCCTTGCGCTGCGCGATGCCGTCGATGATGTAGCGGCCGAGGCCCCCCGTGCCGAACACCGCGCCGAGCGTGGCGGTGGCCACGACCTGCACGGCCGCCGTCCGCACGCCCGCCAGGATCACCGGCAGCGCGAGCGGGATCTCGACCCGACGGAGCACATGGAGCCCCGTCATGCCCATGCCACGTGCCGCCTCGATCAGCTCGCGCTCGACCTCGCTGATGCCGACGTAGGCGTTCGTGACGATCGGCGGGATGGCGAGTGCGGCCATGGCGACCATGGTCGAGATCTCGCCGGCCTCGCGTCGCAGGCCGATGTCCACCAGCCAGCGGTTCAGCAGCATGGCCGCCAGCGCCATGATCGCCAGCGACGGGACGGCTCGACCGATGTTCGACACGTTCACGGCCAGGCCGGCGAAGCGGCCGGTGTGGCCGACCCAGGCCGCCAGCGGCAGGCCGATGAGCAGCGCGACGACGAGTGGCACCACCGACAGCAGGAGGTGCTCGGCCAGGCGGATCGGGATCCCGTCGTCGCCGCTCCAGTTGACCGGGTCGGTGAACCACCCGACGACGGCGCCGACGAACTCCATCGGTCAGACCGCCCGCCGAGCCGCCCACGGCGTCAGGACGCGCTGGAGCAGCACGAACCCGCGGTCGGCAAGGACGGCCAGCAGGATCGCGCCGATGGTGCCGGCGATGGTCGCCGTCAGGTTGAAGCGACGGTAGCCGAGCTCGATGATCACGTACCCGAGGCCGCCGAGCCCGATGAGCGCGGTGACCGTGACGAGGCCGATGATGGTGACCGTCGCGATCCGCATGCCGGCCACGATGACCGGCAGCGCGATCGGCAGCTCGACCCGCCACAGGCGCTGCGCGGGGGTGTATCCCATGCCGTCGGCTGCCTCGAGGACGTCGGGCGGCACGCCGTCGAACCCGGCAAGGAAGTTCCTGACCAGGATCAGGATCGTGTACGAGACCAGCGCGATCTCTGCGGCCAGCAGGCTCTGCGGGCCGGTGAACGGGATCAGCAGGGCGAACAGCGCCAGGCTCGGGATCGCGTACAGCGTTCCGCTGACGGCCAGGATCGGCCCGTGCAGGAATCGGCGGCTGCGGATCCAGAGCGCGAGCCCGAAGCTGATCGCCGAGCCGATTCCGATCGCGAGCACGGTCATCACTACGTGGTCGAGCGTGCGCAGCGCGAGGTCGTCGAGGTTGCGACCGAGCCACGCCCAGTCCATCAGGCGACCGTCTCGCCCACCGGGTGTTCGGTGCCGTCGGCCGACGCGACCGGTGCACGGAGTGCCTCGCCGATGGCGTCGACGCTGACGAGGCCGATGACGCGCTCGCGGTCGTCGACCACCACGCCGAGCTGGACCGACGAGCCGAGGAGCGCGGAGAGCGCGTCGCGCAGTGTCGTCTCGCGCTCAACGGTCGGCGCGCCGGGCGTTGCGGCATCGGCGCTGATCGGGCCGTCTCCGGCCAGGTCGGCCTGGTCGATCCAGCCCAGCGGCCGGTCCTGGTCGTCGACGAGGAGCGCGTAGTCGAGCTCGTCGATGCGTGCCAGCCGACCCCGGACGTCGGCTCGGTTCTCGCCCGCCCGGACGGGAACCGCCTCGATGAGCTCGAGGTCGCCGACGCGGGCGAGCGACAGGCGCTTCAGGCCGCGATCGGCGCCGACGAAGCGCTCGACGAACTCCGACGCCGGGTGGGCCAGGATGGCGGCCGGCGTGTCGTACTGGGCCAGCACTCCGCCGCGCTGCAGGATGGCGATGCGGTCACCCATCTTGATCGCCTCGTCGACGTCGTGGGTGACGAAGATCACGGTCTTGCGCACCTTCTCCTGGAGGCGCAGGAACTCGTTCTGCAGCCGGTCGCGACGGATCGGGTCGACGGCGCCGAACGGCTCGTCCATCAGCATCACCGGCGGATCGGCCGCAAGGGCGCGAGCCACGCCGACGCGCTGGCGCTCGCCGCCGGAGAGCTCGTTCGGGTAGCGCGATCGGAACGTGCCCGGCTCGAGGCCGATGAGCTCGAGCAGCTCGTCGACCCGCTCGCGCACGCGTGCCGCCTCCCACTGCAGCAGCCGCGGCACGACGGCCACGTTGTCGCCGACCGTCAAGTGCGGGAACAGGCCGACCTGCTGGATCACGTAGCCGATGCGTCGCCGCAGCTGCACCGCCGGCAAACCCATGACGTCCTCGCCACCGATCGTGATGCGCCCACTCGTCGGCTCGATGAGCCGGTTCACCATCTTCATGGACGTCGTCTTGCCGCAGCCCGACGGGCCCACCAGCACGCAGATCTCGCCGGCCGGGATGCTCAGGCTGAGGTCGTTGACGGCCGGGACGCTGTCGGGGCCTCCGTAGCGCTTGGTGACGTGCTCGAATGCGACAACGGCGCCGGAGGCGTCCTGCATCGACCCATCATAGGGAGGCGCGGTCATGCCACGAATTCGCCACGCAGGAACATGGTCGCCAGCACGCCGAGGAGGAGCACCGAGACGAGCAGCCATGCCCGCCGGAGCCAAGGGTGCTCGGTCAGGAGCGCGGCGACCACGAACACCGGGAACAGGACCAGCACGTAGCGGGTCGTCGACGTGAGCGGTGTCGGCTGGATGCGGGTCGCGACCAGCAGCAGCGGCGGCCAGGCGTAGAGCGAGTAGGCCACCGGCATGCGCCGCGCGCCGACGACGAGCAGTGCGGCCGCACCGAGCAGCGCCGCGAGGTTGAGCGCCTGTATCCAATCGGCGCGCTCGAAGATCCAGCCGACACTGGCTGCGACCACCGCCCACGGCGGGTGGAAGTCGGTCCCG
The DNA here is from genome assembly GCA_964449915.1 of uncultured Steroidobacteraceae bacterium. GTDB lineage: Bacteria > Chloroflexota > Limnocylindria > QHBO01 > QHBO01 > JACDBZ01. Next base: position 52,141 of record CAYVCE010000171.1, read on the forward strand.
CCCCACAGCGACTGCGCGTCGAACGGCGTCTCGCCGGTGAGGCTGAGCGCCACCAGCCCGTAGCCGACAAAGGCGGCGACCGGGGCCAGCACGGCGACCATGGCGGCCCCGTGGTGCCGAAGCGCTCGCGGGGATCGCAGCCCGCGCTGGCGGACCGCCACGAACGCCTCCCAGGCCAGCGGGACCGCCAGCAGCAGGCCCTGGGCGCGAGTCAGCGCGGCGAGCGCGGCGCACAGCGCGGCCAGGAGCCACCGGCGCTGGCGGGCGAAGACGAGGGTCCATGCGGCGCAGGCCAGGAAGAGGGCCTCGGTGAAGGGCGCGAACAGGAAGAACGCGGCCGGGAACACCGACAGGGACAGGACCGTGCGGCGGGCGATCACGCGCCCGTGGCTGTCGCCGACGAGCCGCAGCAGGGCGGCGATGGCCGCGACATAGGCGATCGCCGACACGATCATGCCGGCCACCGGGTAGGGGAGCGTGGTGAGCGCGCCCACCAGCCACAGCGCGGCGGGAACGAGCGGGAAGAACGCGACCGATCGCTCGCCCGGCTCGTAGCCGTAGGTCGCGATCTTCATGTACCAGCAGGCGTCCCAGCGCTCCCACACGCCGGCGAGCGCGAAGGCGGGGCCGTCCCGGAGCAGTTCGGGCATGGTCTGCCAGCCCGCCAGCGCCTCCTCGAAGTGACACGGCGAGGGCACGCCCTGCGTTGCCATGAACGCTCCGAGCAGCGATAGTCCGATGCGCAGCGCACCGAAGAGGACCGCCGCCTCGACGACGAGCGTCGAGAGCCGGGGTCGTGCGCCGCTCGCCGGGCGTTCGTCGGTGTCGCGCATTGCCACCGGAGCATGAGAGGGAGCCGATGGTACCCAACGGAGCGGTCGCCGAGCGTGCGCCGGACACGCCAGTCGAGCGTGCGGCCGACCTCCCCGCGGATCGCAGCGGCCCGCTCGTCCCGATCGCGCTGGCGGCCTTCGCCGCGCTGCTCTACCTGTGGACCGTCTCCGAGCGCGTCGCGCTCGACAGCTTCCTGCCGCTGGCCGATGGATTCCTCCACGGCCGCCTGTACATCGACCAGCCGATGCCCTGGCTCGAGCTCGTGCCGCGCCCGGAGGGCGGCTTCTACCCGCCCTTCCCGCCGATGCCGGCCGTCGTCCTCGTTCCCCTCGTGGCGCTCTTCGGTGCGGGCTTCGACCAGGGCATCGCGACCGCCCTGTTCGGCGGCGCCAACGTGGCGCTGTTGTGGCTGCTCCTGCGCCGGGCCGGGGTGGCGTCGACTTCGGCAGGCTGGCTCACCGCGGCCTTCGCGGTCGGCAGCGTCCATTGGTGGGCCGCCGGGACCGGCACCGTCTGGCTGCACGCCCAGGTCGTGGCCGTCTTCTTCGCGCTCCTGGCGCTGCACCTCGCCGTCCGGCGGCGCTGGCCGCTGGTCGCCGGGCTGCTGCTCGGCTGCGCCGCGGCATCGCGACTGCCGATGGGCCTCACCCTGCCGCTCTATGTCGCGCTGTTCATGAACGTGCGCTTCCCACCGTGGCCGCGGCGGCCTTCAGCGGCCGAGGTGCGCGCCGGCGCGCTGGTGGTCGCGGGACTCGCCATCCCGGCGGTCCTCGTGGCGGGCTACAACCTGGCGCGCTTCGGCTCGCCGTTCGACTTCGGCTACGCGCGGATCCCCGGCGTGCTCGACGAGCCGTGGTACGCGCGGGGCCTCCTGTCGATCGAGTACATCCCGCGCCACCTGCACCTCATCTTCATGCGCGGCTTCGACTACGTCGACGCCTTCCCCTGGTTCCGGCCCAACTGGAGCGGGGCGTCCCTGGTGCTGACCATGCCGATCCTGCTGTGGCTGGTGAAGGCGCGCTCGGCGACGCCGCTCATCGCGTACGGCTGGATCGCGGTCGGTCTGGGCCTCCTGCCCGACCTGATGCACGGCGCGCCCGGCTTCGCCCAGCTCGGCTATCGGTTCATCCTCGACGTGCTGCCGATCATGCTGCTCATGCTCGGCTGGGTGTTCCGCGAACGGATCTCGATCGAGGCGAGGGTCGCGATCGCGGTCGGCATCGCGGTCAACGCCTATGGCGTGTGGGCCGTGACGGTCGTCGATTTCGTGAGCTACTGAGAACGTGAGGTCGTCGGCGGCCGCCGTCATGCTCGCGGCGGGCGGCATCGGCATCGTCGTCCTGCTGGCCATCGCGGTGACGAGTGGGCTGAGCGACGAGTTCGACCGATCGATCATCGAGGTCGTCCGCGCGCGCGAGCTGCACGACCTCCTGTCGCCACTGCGCGCGATCACCGAGCTCGGATCGACCGGAGCCGTCACGGTCGTGGCGCTACTGACGCTGCTGGTCGGCGTCCTCGTCGGGCCGTGGCTGCACGGGCTGATCGGCGCCATCCTCATCGGCCTCGCATCCGCCGGCAACGAAGCGCTCAAGGCGGTCATCGCGCGCGGGCGGCCCGACCTGCTGGACCCGATCGTGGAGGAGCGCGGCTTCAGCTTCCCTTCCGGCCACTCCGCGCTCGGCATGGTCGCCTGGGGCGTGCTGGCCGTGCTGGTCATGCGCACGCGGCTGCCGCTCGTCGTGCGGCGCAGCGTGATCGCCGCGCTGGGCATCGTGGTCCTGCTGATCGGGCTGTCGCGGGTGTGGCTCGGGGTGCACTACCCGACCGACGTCCTCGCCGGCTGGACCGCCGGCGCGGTCTCGTGCTCCTCTACGCGCGCGTCACCCGCCGGGTGTCGCCTGAACCAGCCGCGGCAGCGGTTGACGCGGATCCAGGATCGCCACGATCCGATCCACCTGCGGCTGGGTGAGGCGCTCCTCGGCGGTGATCGTGCCGGCGATGCGGTCGGGGTCGTGCTCGAC
>CAYVCE010000172.1:0-9993 GCA_964449915.1 uncultured Steroidobacteraceae bacterium
CTCGTGATCCGCGCCCACGGCGTGCCGAAGGGCGAGTTCGAGGCGGTCACGGGCAAGGGCGACCTCGAGGTCATCGACGCCACCTGCACCTGGGTGCTCCAGTCACAGAAGGCCGCCCGGGAGCTGGCCGAGGCCGGCTACACCGTGTGCATCATCGGCCACGAGGACCACCCCGAGGTCAAGGGCGTGCGCTCGTACGCCGGCGAGAAGCACGTTGTGGTCGACGACATGGATCGGTCCACCTGGGAGCGCGTGCCACGCACGAAGAAGATCGGCGTGCTGAGCCAGTCGACCATCCTGCCGCAGAAGCTCGAGGAGTTCGCCGCGTTCTGCCTGCGCCGCGCCCACGACCTGCGCGTGGTCAACACCGTGTGCCCGGTCACGCTGACCCGCCAGGACGACAGCGTGGCGCTGGCGCGCGAGGTCGACGCCATGGTCGTGGTCGGCGGCAAGAACAGCTCGAACACCAAGGAGCTCGCCGTGAAGTGCGCCGAGATCCTGCCCGATACCGTCCACGTCGCCGATGCCGACGAGCTCGCCGCCGAGCACGCCGACTGGCTGCGCGGCAAGGCGCGCATCGGCGTCACCGGCGGCACGTCCACGCCAGAGGTCGACCTGGAAGAGGTTCGTGAGCGGATCTACGCGTTGACGACCGCATGAGCTTCGAGGTCGCCGCCGAGGCGTACGACCGCTTCATGGGCCGATATTCACGTCTGCTGTCGCCTCAGCTGGCGGACCTCGCCGGAGTGCGCGGCGGCGAGCACGCCCTCGACGTGGGATGCGGGACCGGAGCCCTCACCGCCGAGCTGGTCGCGCGGCTCGGAGCTGACTGCGTGTCGGCGGTCGATCCGTCCGAGCCGTTCGTCGCCGCGGCTCGCGAGCGCTATCCCGGGGTGGACGTGCAGCGGGCGCCCGCGGAGGCGCTTCCCTTCGAAGACGGGGCGTTCGATGTCGTGCTGGCACAGCTCGTCGTCCACTTCATGTCCAACCCGGTCGAAGGGCTGACGGAGATGGCGCGCGTGACCCGGCGCGGCGGCATCCTCGCTGCGTGCGTATGGGATCACGCGGGCGGGGGACGGCCGCTGGGCGATTTCTGGGCGGCTGCGCGCGAGCTCCATCCCGGGGTCGGCGACGAGTCGCACATGGCCGGTACACGCGAGGGACATCTGGCGGAGCTGTTCACGGCCGCGGGACTGACGGAGATCCAGGAGGCGACCCTGTCCGTCAGCCTCGAGCACCCGACCTTCGACGACTGGTGGCAGCCCTTCACCCTGGGCGTCGGCCCGGCCGGCGCCCACGTGGCGAGCCTCGACCCCGACGGTCGAGCCGAACTGCGCGAGCGGTGCCGCATGAGGCTTCCGGACGCCCCGTTCGTGCTCACCGCTCGTGCCTGGGCGGCGCGCGGGCGAGCCGAGCCGTCCTCCGGTTGACCGCCGCGTAGACTGGCCGCGTGGCCGCCTGTCCGAGCTGCAGCCGTGACCTCGCGGATGGCTATGCCTTCTGCCCGCATTGCGGCGCCTCGCTGGTGCCTGCCGCCAGCGCGAGCGAAGAACGAAAGCTCGTCACGCTGCTCTTTGCGGACGTCACTGGATCGACCCGGCTGGCCGAGGAGCTCGACGCCGAAGTCGTGCGCGAGCTCATGGGCGCCTACTTCGCCCTCGCGCGCGAGGAGATCGAGGCGCGCGGCGGGACGGTCGAGAAGTTCATCGGCGACGCCGTCATGGCCGTCTTCGGCGTTCCGGTGGCGCACGAGGACGATCCCGCCCGGGCGCTCCGCGCCGCGCTCGCGATCAGGAAGCGCCTTGTCGAGCTGAATCGGCGGCTCCAGGCCGAGGGCCGGCCCGAGCTGCAGGTCCGCATCGGCATCAACAGCGGTGACGTGGTTTCGACCACCGCCCCCCGCCTGGGCGAGGTGATGGTCACGGGCGACGCCGTCAATGTCGCCGCCCGCGTGCAGCAGCTGGCGGAGCCTGGACAGATCCTGGTTGGCCAGCGCACGGTCGCCGCGGCGTCGTCGTTCCGGTACCGAAGCCTCGGAGGACACGGCATCCGCGGCAAGTCCACGGACGTGGACGTCAGCGAGCTCGTCGGCGAGGCGATCGGGTCAGCCGATCCCGGCGTTGCCCTGCTGCGGGCGCCGCTCGTGGGACGCCAGGGGGAGTTGGCGCTGCTGACGTCGGTCTACGAGCGGGTGGCCACGGACCACCGTCCGCACCTCCTCACGCTCTACGGACAGCCCGGGGTCGGAAAGAGCCGGCTGACCGCGGAGTTCCTCGCGACGCTCGAGAAGCGCGAACGACGGCCGCGGGTGGTGCGCGGCCGGTGCCTCTCGTACGGGTCGGGGGTCACGTTCTGGCCGCTTGCCGAGATCCTGAAGTCGCAGGCGGAGATCCTCGACAGCGACCAGCCCGGTGAGGCGGTGAACAAGCTCGACGGTCTGCGTGCCCGGCTGATCGGCTCCCAGGTTGCCGACGATCCGTCGCGCACGACCGCGCTGCTCGGCTTCACCGTCGGGATCGCGATGCCCGGCTACGACTTCAGCCGCATCGACCCCGAGCAGATCCGCATCGAGCTGGTGGAGGCGTGGCGCGCGTTCTTCTCGGCCCTCGCCGCAGAGGGACCGCTGATCGCGGTCATCGAGGACATCCACTGGGCCGATACGGCGCTCCTCGACGTGCTCGACGATCTCGGCGCACGCGTCCAGGGGAGCGTGCTCTTCCTCTGCCCGGCGCGGCCCGACCTGACCGATCGTCGACCCGGCTGGGGGGGCGGCAGGCGGAGCTTCAGCGCGGTATTCCTCGATCCGCTCGAGCCGGAGGACACGAGCCGACTCGTGGGCCTGCTGCTCGCGGTCGAGGACCTGCCGCCGGACCTGCACGCGCGCATCGTCGAGCGAACCGGAGGCAACCCGTTCTTCGTCGAGGAGATCCTGCGCCACCTCATCGACCAGGGCAAGATCGCGCGCACACCGAATGGCTGGCGAGCGGAGCCCGGCCTCACGGCAGTCGAGATCCCCGACACGGTCCAGGCCGTCCTTGCGGCCCGCGTCGACCTCCTCGGCCCCGACGAGAAGCGTGCGCTGCAGGCGGCCGCGGTCGTCGGTCGAGTCTTCTGGCCGGAGCCTGTCGGGCGCTCCCTGGACGCCGCCCCGGCCCGCGTCGACGAGCTGCTGCGAGGGCTGGAGTCGCGTGATCTCGTGCTTGCGAGGCTCGGCACCTCGATGGCCGGGCAACCGGAATACATCTTCAAGCACGCGCTCGTCCGGGACGTGGCCTACGAGAGCATCCCGAAGCGCGACCGAGCCATGGCGCATCTGCAGGCGGCGCGGTGGATCGAGGAGACGGCCGGCGAGCGGCGCCTCGAGGTCGTCGAGCTGCTGGCGCACCACTACACGGCGGCGCAGCGGGCGGTGCCGTGGGGGCATGTTGAGCCCGATCGGCAAGAGGAGATCCGGTCGCGAGCCGTGGAGCTCCTCTTCGACGCGGCCGAGGAGGCCGGGCGGCTGTTCGCGGTCGATCGCGCCCGGGAGCGGCTGGACACGGGCCTGGAGCTGGCCAAGGGCCCGATCGAGCGCGCGCGCGGCATGGAAGCGAATGCACGCCTGCTGCTCTGGCAGGACGAGGGTGATGCTGCGTGGCAATCGGCACGTGAGGCGATCGACCTCCGCGTCGGAAGCTCGGAGCATCCAGTCGACCGCAGGGCCATCGCGCGCCTGTGCGGGCTGCTTCTGTCGATCCCGACGCGTTGGCCGGGGTTGATGCGCCACCTGCCCTCGCGGGAGGAGGCTCACCCGTACCGCGACCTGGGCTTCTCGATGCTCGACGATGGCGACAGCGAGGAGCGCCTCGGCATGCTGATGGCGCTGGCTGCCTGGGGATGGGGCTTCGGCGAGTCCGACTCGGATCCCGCACGGAATGCCGAGTATGCGGCGGCAGCACGCGAGGCCGTCGAGCTCGCCCGTCGGCTGGGGCGGCCGGACCTGATCTCGGCCGCGCTCGACACTGCCGGCGCTGCCGCCGGGAACGCCGGCGGCTACGGTGCGTCACAGGTGTTCCAGGAGGAGCGGCTGCTCCTCGTCACTCAGCTTGACGACCCTGCCGAGATCGCGGACATCTACGGCACCGTCGCCTGGCAGCTGGTCCATATCGGCGACTACCGGCGCGCTGCCGAGCTCCCGAAGGGCGACGAGGGGAGCACCTTCGCGACCATGATCCCGGCGGTCGGCCATCGGACAAACTACGTGTTCCACGCGGTCGCGCGGTTCCGGCTCGCGCAGTGGGATCGGTTCTGGTCGGCATACGCCTTGCTCGACGCAGCGATGGATGACGACCGCCCGTTCTCGTATCACATGATGCGCCTGTACGGGGTCGCCGCCTATCTGAAGGACGTCGCGGGAGACTCTGCGGCTGCCGATTCGCTGCTCGCGAAGCTCGATCGATCCCAGGCCAGCCGTGGACACGTGGGGGTGTCCGGCGCACGCCTCTGGGTCGTAGAGACCCTCGTCCGCCGCGGACGCCTTGCCGAGGCCAGGGCGCGCCTGGGGGAGGCCGACCCCGTTCGCGAGGTGCAGAACCGCGATCTCGATTTCGAGGCCTGGGCCGCGCTCATTGCGGCGGAGGGTTCGTGGGACGAGGCGCCGCCGATCGTGGCCGATGCTCGTGTGTGGGCGGACACGACGGGCCTGCTCGCGCTGCCGGCCTTTGCCGACCGGCTCGAGGGTCAGGCGGCGCTGGCGGCCGGGGACGTCGGGCTCGGACTCGCGCGGCTTCGGCGAGCCCGCGACACCTCCAGGCGTCTCGAGGCGGCGTGGGACCGCGCGCGGACCGAGCTCATCCTGGCCGCCGCATTGATCGAAGCGGACGACAGGAGGGAGGCGGCCGACGTTCTGACTTCCGCGCTGTCCACGCTCACCACGCTCGAGGCTCCCCGGGAGACCGGACGCGCCAACGAGCTGATGGCGAGAGCGACCTAGTCCGCCACGTCGTTGAGCAGCTTCCGGAGATGGCGGCGCAGGACCGTGTAGGACAGCCTGCGCCTGCCGATGTCGAAGTTGTGGCGCGCGTTCTCGCGGAGGCGGCGCGGGTTGGCGAGGAGCGAGCGCACCTCGCGCACGGTGTCATCGGTGATGATGCCTTCGATCTCGACGAAGCGCAGCCCGAGCGGCGCGATGTCGGCAACGTACACCGGATATCGGTTGACGAGCGCCGGGACGCCGTAGAAGAGCGCTTCGACCAGGGCGTTGCCGAAGCCCTCGTACAGGCTCGGGTAGCTGATCAGGTCGGCGGCCAGGTACGCGTCATGGAGCGAGTGTGCCGGGCGGATCGGCTTGCCCTCATGGTCGGGCGCGAAGCGATCGGCGGCGTAGCGCAGGTGCACCTTGTAACGCTCCGCGAGACGCTCGAGCTGCATGAGGTAGTCGAGCCCCTCGTCGCCGGCGGGGGAGGTGATCAGCAGGACTGCGTCGGGATCCTCGAGTCGCCCGACGAGCTCGATCGCCAGCTCGATCCCCTTGCGTGGCACGACGCGCGTCGGCTGCACGACCAATAGTCCGTGCTCGCGCATGCCCAGCTCGCGGCGCAGCTGACGGCGGATGGCGGCCGAGCGCCGCGGTCGTGGCGAGCTGAAGTCGAACACGTTCGGCACCACCGTCGAGACGAGGCCGCGGTAGTCGCGCAGCGCACGCGCGGCGAGGCTGTTGATGCTCACGTGCCGCACCCACGGCAGGTCGGGAGGGAATGCCTCCTCAAGGACCTCCGGCACGACGCAGGTCGCGAACCGCTCGCGCTCCCACCAGAAGTCGTGGTGGTGGCCGATGGTCGGAAGCTTCAGCTCCTCGACCAGCCGGCGCAGCGCGACGCCGAGCGGCAGGTGCATCGGGATGGCCCACGCGTTCTCGACGATCAGCGCGTCCAGCCGATGGAGATTGGCCCAGTCGCGCAGGACGGGGAGCAGGAGCTCGGCCAGCCGATCGATCTCGTGGCGCACCGCGACCGGGTCGCTGCCCTCATCGAATGCGGCGGCCGTCACCCGCGCCGCCGGCGGGTAGCTGAAGTGCATCGGCGGCACGAGGCGGGCCTGGTAGCGCAGCGCGTCGACCTCGCCGGCACACAGGCGCAGGTCGTGGCCCATGCCGTCAAGCACGGCCTCCCACTTGGCGGTCTCGAACGTCACGCCGTCGACGCCGGCCAGCCGGGTGGCCAAGATTCCGATCTTCACGGTTCGATCGTATCGCCCGGCGCGCGCTAGGGCGGAGCGATCACGCACTCGATGCCCGGCGTCCGGATCCAGGAGAGGTCGGCGTGAATCTGCCGGAATTCGCACGAATCGCGCCGACAAGCGCCGATATGGAGCGGTCCCTACACTCGGGGGCATGTCATCCCTGCCGGTCGTCGCCATCGTCGGCCGCCCCAACGTCGGCAAGAGCACGCTCTTCAACCGCCTCATCGGCGAGCGCCTGGCGATCATCTCCGACGTCTCGGGCACCACCCGCGACCGCGTGTATGGCACCGCCGAGTGGAACGGCCGCACCTTCACGGTGGTCGACACCGGCGGCCTGGAGCTCTCGCCCGGCACCGACATCGAGGAGCGGGTGCAGGACCAGGCGCGCGTCGCCGTCGAGGAGTCCGACCTGATCCTGTTCGTGGTCGACGCCCATGCCGGGCTGGCGCCGCTCGACTACGAGGTCGCCGACCGCCTGCGCAGGGCCGATGCGCCCGTCATCCTCGTCATCAACAAGGGCGACAACCCCGCACGCGAGGCCGATGCGGTCGAGTTCTACGCCCTGGGCTTCGACCCGGCGATCACGATCTCCGCGCAGCACGGCCGCAACACTGGCGACCTGGCCGACCTCATCGTCGACAACCTCCCACCGCCGACTCCTGGCGAGGCGGCGGCATCGGTCCAGCCGGAGGACATGACCGAGGAGGAGCTGGCCGAGCTGGCAGAGTCGGACCTCGGACCGCCGCGGGTCGCGATCGTGGGGCGGCCGAACACCGGCAAGAGCACCTTCGTGAATAAGGTCTTCGGCTCCGATCGGATGATCGTGTCGGACGTGCCGGGCACCACCCGCGACCCGATCGACACCGCCATCGAGCTCGACGGGCAGCCGCTCGTGCTGGTCGACACGGCGGGCATCCGGCGCCGCGGGAGCATCGAGAAGGGGATCGAGCGCTACCGCGTGCTGCGCAGCATGAAGGCGATCGACTCGGCCGACGTCGCCGTCGTCATGACCGATGCCACCGAGGGCTACACCGCCCAGGATGCCCACGTCGTCGGCTACGTCCTCGAGGCGTTCAAGGGGATCGTGCTCGTGCTCAACAAGTGGGATGCGGTCGAGAAGGACGAGCACACCGCCGACAAGTGGCTCAAGCGCCTGCGCCGCGAGGCGCCCTACCTGGCCTGGGCCGACATTGTGTTCGCTTCGGCGCTGACCGGGCAGCGGGCGGAGCGCATCCTCAAGGAAGCCCTGCGCGTGGCCGAGGAGCGCTACCGTCGCGTGCCGACCGGAGAGCTGAACCGGCTCGTCATGGACGCGGTCCGCGCCCACCCCCCGTCACACGTCCGCAACCGGCTACCGAAGATCCTGTATGCGACCCAGGTCGGCGTGGCGCCGCCGACGTTCGTGATCTTCGTCAACGACCCCGAGCTGATCCACTTCAGCTACAAGCGCTACCTCGAGAACCGGATCCGCGACACGTTCGGCTTCCTCGGCACGCCGATCCGGCTCATCCTCCGCAAGCGCGAGTCGGAGGAGGCGGCACGCACGTCGGCGCGGCCGCGTCGCGTCGCACGGCGACGGGCGTAGGGCCGACTCCTGGGCCTCCCGCCAATTGACGCTCCTGCCGACCTTAGGCGAGTGAGCCAGCTTGGCGAGCCGTCGCGAGCGCGGCCTCCACGCTCATTGCCGGCTCGCTCGGGGCGCAGACAGCAAGCGGACAACGCCTACGGTCGCTCACGGCGACGAATGGCAGGATCGGCCGACCCGGCGTTGCTCAGCCGGTTGGGTTCGGGTTGCGCCGGGCGGCCTGTTCCTCCCGCCGGCGCGCGACGCGCAGCAGGCCCTCGCCGTAGACAACGGCGGCCTGGATGCTCATGGCCGTGTCCCGATCCCGGTGCCCCTGCATGGCATACAGCCCGCGGTAGAAACACAGGGTGTCGAGGAGGTCGTCGTGGTTCGGCTCGGGTTGCATGACCGTGATCCTTGGTACGGCGTCCATTCGACCACCTGCTCATGAGAGATCGGTGAACCGGCGGTGAGGATTTCCTGATCCGCCGCCGCCCGCTGCTATCCTCGGCGACGTGACCGACCAGATCGGAGTCATCGGCGCCGGAGCCTGGGGCACAACGCTGGCCATCCTCCTCGCCGATGCGCAGCGCCCGGTCAGCCTGTGGACCCACACCGCCGACGATGCCGAGCGCCTGGCGCATTCGCGCACGAACGAGCGCTACCTGCCCGGCATCACGTTCCCCCCGAACCTCCGCGTCGCGACCGACGACGACCATCTCGCTGAGCCCCATCGCTTCTACCTGCTCGCGGTGCCGTCGTCGCACGTGCGCGCCACGCTGCGCGCAGTCGGGCCGCGCCTGCATCCCGGCGCGCCGATCCTCTCGGTGGTCAAGGGCATCGAGGAGGGCACCCACCTGCGCATGACCGAGGTCATCGGCGAGGAGCTCCCGGGACGCCGGATTGCCGCCCTGTCGGGGCCGAACCTGGCGCGCGAAGTCGCGGCGGGCAAGCCGGCTGGATCGGTCGTTGCCTCGGCGGACGCCGAGCTGGCGGCCGAGCTCGCATCGGTCCTGTCGTCCGATCGATTCAGGGTCTACACCAACCCGGACGTCATCGGTGTCGAGCTGTCGGGTGCGCTCAAGAACGTCGTGGCCCTGGCGGCCGGCATGGTCGACGGGCTCGGCTTCGGTGACTCGGCCAAGGCCGGCATCATCACCCGCGGTCTCGCCGAGATGACGCGCCTCGGCGTCGCCGCGGGCGCACATCCGCTCACGTTCGCGGGACTGGCCGGGGTCGGCGACCTCATCGCTACGTGCATGTCGCCGCTGTCGCGTAACCGACGCTGCGGCGAGCTGATCGCCTCGGGCGTCGCGTGGCCGGAGGCGGGGGAGCGGCTCAACGGCGTCGCGGAGGGCGTGGCGACGGTCGCCGGCGCGCTGGAGCTGGCGGCCGTCCACGGCGTCGAGCTGCCGATCGCCGAACAGGTCCGAGCGGTCGTGTTCGAGCACCGGGGGCCAATGGCGGCGGTGGCCGAGCTCATGGCACGCACGCCGAAGGACGAGCTGGGAACCGGGTCCGGGGGCTGAGCAGAAGGCCGCTATACTGGGCGCCGATCGTCGGGGCGTGGCGCAGTCTGGCAGCGCACTTGGCTGGGGGCCAAGGGGTCGGAGGTTCGAATCCTCTCGCCCCGACCATCAATTCAGCCCGGGTTCGATTCCTCGGCGGCTGGCCCGTCTTCGGTCACCTGCGGGTACCGCTCCTGGGCGACCTCGAGGGCACGCAGTACCTCGGCGCGCGCCTTGTCGAGCCGGCGGCGCATCTCCTTCGCGGCGGCCACGTTCGCGTCGGGCCGTTCGAGCTCGGTCTTGATGGCACGGCTGGCACGACGGTAGGCGTGCACGGCATCATTGGCCGTGCGCGTGATCCGGTTCGTCGTCTCGCGAAGCATGCGCAGCCGCTCGGACTCGCGCTTCTCGCGCGCAAGGCTCCGGTCCAGCTCGGCGCCGAGATCGGCGATCGCGGCGCTGGCGCCCTGGACGAGATCGAGGTCGTTCTTTCGCAGCCCCAACCGGTGCTGGGTGCTCGTCGAGAAGGCCGGCTGCTGCCGTTCCTCGGTCACGGTGTGGCTCGATCCGGTGGTGACGACGGTGGCATCTTCATGCGTGTCCATGATGTGAAGCGCGGCGCCCGGTCCGTGGGATTCCGGCGGCGCGGCTTCGGTTATGCGAGGCGGCCTTGAACTTTAAGGCGCGGGGGCCCTTCGGGCC
>CAYVCE010000173.1:0-3497 GCA_964449915.1 uncultured Steroidobacteraceae bacterium
TCCACGCCAGGCCGTCCTGGCCGAGAGGCTCTCCGGAGCGCAGGGCGGTGAGCACCTGGCGCGTCGAAGCCGGCAGCACGGTCCTGATCAGCCCGAGATGCGGTCCCATGGCAGCCCGATTGCGCTCCGTGTCCTCGATGACCATGACCAGCCGAACCGGTCGCTGATGACGCGCCGCCAGGTAGTCGCGCTTGCCCACGTTGCGCCGATGCTGCGCCTGGAAGTCGAATGCCAGGCGATCGATCTCGACGTCGATGATCTCGTGTGGCCCGAACAGGCCGATGTCGCACGCCTCCCCATGGTCCCCGGCGGGTAGCTCCAACGCGGCCTTCCACGAGGGATGGGCCAACGCGCTGAGCTGCTCGGCGATCGCCAGCTGGCCGTTGTCGCGCAGGGATGGCTGCCGCCCTCGGTATGCCTTGAGGACCACATCGATCCCGACCGCAGCGCCGATCGCGCAGAGCGTCAGCACGCTCGCACCCGGGTCCCCCTCCTCGACCCGGCGTTGGGTGTCGGGGGCCACGCCCGCACGGCGACTCGCCTCCTTGCGGTTCCACCCGTGCTCCAGGCGTGCGAGGGCGATGTCGGATCCCATCGAAGCGGCCTGCGCGCGTGCTCGTCGCGCGCCGATACGGGGTGGGCCGTGGCGTCGAGTCGCGTTCATCGGCACAGGATGACGAACCGGGCTTATCGGCGGCTTACGCGTCGGTTATTTCGGTCGAGTCCAGCACGAGCGGTGGGGCGGGTGGCGTGGGCGCGAAATATCGGCTCAGGATTGGCGTGTGCAGCCCCTCGGACCGCGTTCGTGCCGACCCTGAACCGAAAAATCGGTCTGGCCCGGCACAGGCGAGGGTCCGCGCGCACTCGGACCGAAATATCGGCGCATGGAAGGGCCCGCGCGCACTCGGACCGGAATATCGGTCTGGCCCGGCACAGGCGAGGGCCCGCGCGCACTCGGACCGAAATATCGGTCTGGCCCGGCACAGGCGAGGGCCCGCGCGCACTCGGACCGAAATATCGGCGCACGAAGGGCAAGGGGCTATCGGCGGATGGAGGGCGGAATCGGCGGCCTGTACGGATATCGGACGACCTGTCCTATACTGCTCGCCCTGCCACCGAGCCACCAGGCAGTTGCCGTCCGGAGGGAATCAGTTTTGGGCGAACCCCAGCGCTCCGTGCTCGTCGTCGACGACGAGGCCGAGATTCGCGCGCTCCTCACCGACCTTCTCAAGGAGGCGGGCTATGAGGTGCGCACCGCAAAATCGGGGACGGAGGCGCTGGCGGAGGTCGCCAGGGACCTCCCCGACCTGGTGATGATGGACGTTAAGCTGCCCGACCAGGACGGCATCGGCGTGCTGCGACAGCTCAAGCGGGCACACGGCGAGCTCCAGGTGATCGTGATGACCGCCTTCGGCGGCTCGTCGACGGCGATCAAAGCCATGGAGCACGGCGCGTACGACTACGTCACCAAGCCGTTCGAGATCGACGACCTGCTGGCCACCCTGCGCCGCGTGTTCGAGCACGCCGACATGAGCAACGAGGTCAGCGCCCTGCGCCTGGAGCTCGGCAAGAGCGCGGCGGAGCGCGAGCGGATCGTCGGCTCGTCCAAGCCCATGCTCGAGGTCTACAAGCTCATCGGCAAGGTGGCTCCGTCGGACGCGACCGTCCTCATCACCGGCGAGTCGGGGACCGGCAAGGAGCTGATCGCCGAGGCGCTGCATCGGGCCAGCAAGCGCAACCCGCACCCGCTCGTGAAGGTCAGCTGCGCGGCGCTGCCTGAGACCCTGCTCGAGACCGAGCTGTTCGGCCACGAAAAGGGCTCGTTCACCGGCGCGATGACGATGCGCAAGGGCCGCTTCGAGACCGCCAACAAGGGCACCATCTTCCTCGACGAGATCGGCGAGATGACGCTCGGCACCCAGACCAAGCTGCTGCGCATCCTCCAGGAGCGGGAGTTCGAGCGCATCGGCTCCAACACGCCGATCCAGATCGACATCCGGGTCATCGTGGCCACCAACCGGAACCTCGCCGAGGAGGTCGACAAGTCGCGCTTCCGAGAGGACCTCTACTACCGGCTCAACGTCATCCACATCCACATGCCGCCCCTGCGCGACCGCAAGGAGGACATCCCCCTGCTGGTCGAGCACTTCCTCATCAAGTACCGCAGTGAGCCGGGCTCGATCCCGACCTCGATCACCGAGGAGGCCCTCCAGCGCATGGTCGACTACGACTGGCCGGGAAACGTGCGCGAGCTGGAGAACGCCATCGAGCGCGCGGTCGTCCTGTCGCGCGGCAACCCGATCACGGTCGAGCACCTCCCCTTCGACGACAGGCGGGAGGCCGCCGACCGCAGGCGCCTGGCAGGCCGCCGCACCCGGCTGGACGACGAGGAGGAGGAGGCCGACCGCGAGCGCGCCGATGGGGACGGCGCCGGCGATGTCTCCAACGGCAAGGGCGGCTCGTTCAAGAACCAGGTCGCGGCGCTCGAGCGGCAGCTGATCAAGGAGGCCCTCGACCGCGCCGACGGCAACCGCACCAGGGCCGCCGAGGAGCTCGGCATCTATCGGCGCCTGCTGTACGCCAAGATCAAGGAGTACGGCCTGGGGGAGTAGCCGCGTCCGGTGGTATCCTTCTTGCCCTTCTTCCACCGTCACGCACACGCACCAAGGACGTAGATTGCCCATGTTCAGCCGCGTACGCATCGCGATCCGATTCTTCTTCGTCGGGCTTGCCGTCGGTGTCCTCCTCGCTCCGCGCAGCGGTGAGGCAACCCGACGCATGCTGCGCGAGAAGGCGGACCGCCTCCTGAACGACGTGCTCGACGCCGCCAGCCTCGGCACGCCGGCCACCGGCGGACGCGAGGCCGCCACCGATACGGCGCGCGCCGACAAGGACGCCGACGCATCGGGTACCACCCGCAGCTCGAACGGCGGCCGCAGCCGGGCCGCGACGGGCGCGGGCGCCAGCACCACCGGCGCCGCCTGACAGACCGATGCGGTGGCCGCGATTCCAGCGGCAGCCGCGCGAATCCGGCACGGACGATCACGCCCGTGACCGGGCGAGGATGGTCGCCGAGCAGCTCGAGGCACGCGGCATCCGCGATCCCGAGCTGCTTCGTGCGTTCGGCACGGTCGAGCGCCACGCCTTCGTGGACGGCGATGAGCCATACGGCGACCACGCCATGCCCCTCGGATCGGGGCAGACCATCTCGCAGCCCTTCGTGGTGGCCATCATGACCGCCGCCGCGCGGCCCGACGAAGGGTGGATTGGCGCTCCGGTCCTGGAGGTCGGTACCGGGTCCGGATACCAGGCGGCCATCCTGGCCGAGCTTGGGGCGCGGGTCACGAGCATCGAGCGTCACCCGTCCCTGGCCGCCGACGCGCGTGAGCGTCTGGGACGCGCGGGGTACGCCGATCGGGTCGTGGTCGTGGTCGGTGATGGCACGCAGGGCTGGGCGGCGAGCGCGCCGTATCGGTCCATCCTGGTTACCGCCGGGG
>CAYVCE010000174.1:0-18284 GCA_964449915.1 uncultured Steroidobacteraceae bacterium
GTGGCGCGCCCTGCGCTGAGCACGCCACCAAAGCCCGTCCCCGGCGACCGGGTCGCGATCGTGTCGCCCTCGTGGGCAGGACCGGCCCTGTTCCCGGCCGTCCACGAGCTCGCGATGAATCGCCTCCGGGCCGATTTCGGCCTGATCCCGGTCGAGTTCCCCACCACCCGTCGCGCGGGTGCATCGGCGGAGGACCGCGCGGCCGACCTGATGGCGGCCTTCGCCGACGAGGAGATCAGGGCCATCCTGGCGACCATCGGCGGCGACGACCAGATCACCGTCCTGCCGCACCTCGACCCGGCGGTGGTGAGCGCGAATCCCAAGCCATTCGTCGGGTACAGCGACAACACGAACCTGCTCAACTGGCTCTGGAACCTCGGCATCGTCGGCTACCACGGGGGCTCGACGATGGTCCACCTCGGTCGCGGGGGTAGTCTGCATCCGGTCTCGGCAGGCTCGCTGCGCGCCGCGCTGTTCACCGGCGACGAGGTGGAGCTGACGTCGATCGACGCGTTCAACGAGGACGAGGTCGACTGGGGCAGCCCTGAGGCGCTGACCACCACCGGACCGATGCTGCCCGCCGGCGACTGGTCGTGGCACAACGCCGATCAGATCGTCTCCGGACCGACCTGGGGCGGAAACCTGGAGATCCTGCACTGGAACCTCGCTGCCGGCCGATGGATCCGGCCGAGCGACGACTATGCGGGCTGCGTGCTGCTGATCGAGACATCCGAGGAGATGCCGTCAGCCGTCGAGGTCGCCCGGATGCTGCGCAACATGGGCGAGCGTGGCCTGCTCGGCCAGTTCGTGGCCGTCGTGGTCGGGCGGCCGAAAGCGTCGAGCCGGCTGTGGCCGAGGAGCCCCGACCAGCGAGAGGCGTATCGCGCCGAACAGCGCGAGGAGATCCTGGGCATGCTCGATGCGTACAACCCACGGGCATTGGCCGTGTTCGGCGTGGACATCGGGCACACCGATCCCCAGTGGATCGTCCCGTACGGCGGCCTGATGCGCATCGACGGCCCGAGTCGAACCATCCACGTTCGGTATTAGCCCGCACCGGATGCGACAATCGCGACGTGGGTGACGAAGCGCTGACGCCCCGGCAGGTGGCCGATGAGCTCGGTGTCACGGTGCGCACCGTGCAGCGCTGGATCGCAAACGGACGCCTGGACGCCACACGCATCGGGAGCCGCGTGCGCGTGTCGCGTTCGTCGCTGACATCGGTCACTGATCGGCGCGCGCCGCAACCGCCCGGGTCGATCGCGTCGCTCCTCATCGCCAACCGCGGCGAGATCGCGGTCCGCATCGCGCGCACCGCGCACCGCCTGGGGATCCGGATCATCGGCGTCCACGCGGCGGATGAGCGCGCGCCGGACGGCGCGGACGAGACGCACGTCATCGGTTCCTACCTCGATGGCACCGAGCTGCTCGAGGTCGCCCGGCGCGCCGGCGCCACGGCCATCCACCCCGGCTACGGCTTCCTGGCCGAGAGCCCGGAATTCGCCCGCGCGGTGGCTGATGCAGGGCTGACGTGGATCGGGCCACCGCCCGAGGCCATGGCCGCCATGGGCGACAAGGCGGCCGCGCGGCACCATGCGGCATCCCAGGGCGTGCCGACCGTCCCGGGCTACGATGGGGACGCGCAGGACGACGGCACGCTCAGCGCCGAGGCCGAGCGCATCGGCTACCCGCTCCTCATCAAGCCCAGCGCCGGCGGTGGCGGCAAGGGCATGCGGGCGGTCGGGCAGGCGGAGGAGCTGCCGGAGGCGTTGGCGGCGGCGCGCCGTGAGGCGCACCGGTCCTTCGCAGATGATCGGCTCATCCTCGAGCGCTTCCTGGCCGGCTCGCGGCACGTCGAGGTCCAGGTCCTGTTCGACGCGCATGGCAACGGCGTCCATCTCGGCGAGCGCGACTGCAGCGCGCAGCGGCGCAACCAGAAGATCGTCGAGGAGGCGCCCGCGCCATCGGTCACGCCGGAGCTGCGTGCAGGGATGGGCGAGGCTGCGCTGTCCGTCGCCCGCGCCGCCGGCTACATGAGCGCCGGCACGGTCGAGATGCTCCTGACCGATGCGGGCGAGTTCTTCTTTCTCGAGATGAACACGCGGCTCCAGGTGGAGCACCCGGTGACCGAAGCGGTGACCGGGCGCGACCTGGTGGCCGACCAGCTGCGGATCGCTGGCGGCGCGACGCTGGCGGAGCTCGGGCTGGCGCACCCGCCCCGCGTTCGCGGGCACGCGATCGAGGCCCGCCTCTACGCCGAGGACCCCGAGTCGGGATTCCTGCCGGCCACCGGCCGCCTGGGGCGCCTTTCGTGGCCGGACGGCGTGCGCGTCGACCACGGGCTCCGCGAGGGCGACGAGGTCTCCGACCGCTGGGACCCGATGCTGGCCAAGCTCGTCGCCCACGGACCGACGCGGCGCGATGCGCTCGACCGCCTGCAGGCGGCGCTGGCGCGCACGCGCATCCTGGGCGTTCGCACCAACCTGCGGTTCCTGCGCTGGCTGGCTGATCAGCCCGCAATGCGGAACGGCGAGGTGCGCACCGATACGATTGCCGGGCTCGTACTGCCGCCCGCACCGACGCCGACCGAGCACCACTGGGCGGCCGCCGCCGCCCTCCTCGGGCCCGATGGTGGCGATGCGTGGTCCGATGGCTGGCGGCTCAACGCTCCTCCGGCCCGCCGGCTTCGCCACGCCGGGGAGGAGCGGACCATCCGGGTCGAGGCGCCCACCGGCGCCGGGCAGGACGCGGTCCGGCTGGAGGACGTCGTCCACGTCGACGTGGACGGCCAGTCGCTCGAGTTCACGCTGGCACCGCCCCCCACCATCGAGGAGGCCGTCCGCCACGCCGCGGCGGCGGGCGTCGAGGGCACGGCGGTCCTGATCGCGCCGATGCCGGGCCGGGTCATCGCCGTCCGCGCCTCCGAGGGCGCAGCCGTGCGCGCGCAGCAGCCGGTCGTGATCATCGAGGCCATGAAGATGGAGCATGCCGTCCTGGCTCCCATCGACGGCACGCTGACCAGGATCGCGGTGCGCGAGGGCCAGCAGGTCACGCGCGGCGAGGCGCTGGCCGAAATCGGATAGGAGATCCCGCTCAGCAGTCATACCTGCCGCGTCATACTTGCAGGGTATGAAGAGCCGGCTGGGCGAGCGAGGTCAGGTGGTCTTCGACGATGCCTGACGTCGACGTTCGGATCTACGAGGTCGGCCCTCGCGACGGTCTTCAAAACGAGGCGGCGCCGATCCCGACCGAGGACAAGCTGCGCTTCATCGACCTCCTGGCCGATGCCGGACTGCGCGAGATCGAGGCGACCAGCTTCGTGGCGCCACGCGCCGTGCCCCAGCTGGCCGATGCCGACGAGCTGATGGCCCGCCTCGACCGGCGGCCCGGTGTGCGCTACCCGGTCCTGGTGCCGAACGCGCGCGGCCTCGCCCGCGCTAAGGCCGCCGGGGTCGACGCGGTCTGCGTCTTCACGGCCGCGTCCGAGCCGTTCACGAAGGCCAACATCAACATGACGATCGCCGAGTCGCTCGACGCCTTTCGCCCACTGGTCGCCGCCGCGCGCCGGCACGGCTGGTGGTCGCGCGGCTACGTGAGCACCGCCTTCGGTTGCCCGTACCAGGGCGAGGTCGGCGATGCCGCCGTCGTCGGCGTCGCCCGGCAGCTGGTCGACCTCGGCGTCGACGAGATCAGCATCGGCGACACGATCGGCGTCGCCGGGCCGGCCGACGTGCGCCGCGTGGTGCGGGCGCTGTTGGCGGCCGGACTCCGGGCCGATCGGCTGGCGATGCATTTCCACGACACGCGCGGCACGGCGCTGGCCAACGTGGCCGCCGCGCTCGACCTCGGCATTCGTAGCTTCGACGCCTCGACCGGCGGCACCGGGGGCTGCCCGTACGCGCCGGGTGCCGCCGGCAACCTGGCCACCGAGGACCTCGTCTACCTCCTCGATCGCGAGGGGATGGCACACGGCGTCGACCTCGACGCGCTCATCGCGGCGGCGCGGTACGTCAGCCAGACGCTCGGTCGCCCCCTGAGCACAAAGGTGGGCCAGGCGGGCGGCTGGCGCGTACCATAGGCGGCCGATGGACGCCGACGCAGACGCAGCGCCCCCGCATGTGCCCGACTCGCAACCACGCCCGCTGATCCTGGACGTCGACACCGGGATCGACGACATGATCGCGCTGCTCATTGCGGCCACCAGCCCCGAGCTCAACCTGCGCGGCGTCACCTGCGTCGCCGGCAACGTCGAGATCCACCACGTGGCCCGTAACACCGGCAAGATCCTGCGCATGGTCGGCCGCGGTGACGTGCCGGTCAGCATCGGTGCGGCGCGACCGCTCCAGCGCCGCCTGCGCACGGCGCCCGACACCCACGGCCCGACCGGCACCGGCTACGTCGAGCTGCGCGGCGAGGACCGGCAGCTGGGCACCACCGAATACACCGCCATTCCCGCCAGCCGCTACCTCGGCGCGCACATCAGCCGCCATCCCGGCGAGATGTCCGTCGTCGCGCTGGGGCCGCTCACCAACCTCGCCGCCGCGCTCCAGCAGGGCATCGACCTCGCCGGCTCCACGCGCGAGGTGGTCTGGATGGGCGGCACCCTCGAGGAGCGCGGCAACACCACCGAGACCGGCGAGTGGAACGCCTGCGTGGATCCGGAGGCGGCCGAGGCCTGCCTGCGAGCCGGCGCCATCCACCGGATCTTCCCGCTCGATGCGACCCAGGACGTCATCTTCACCATGGACGACCTGCGCGAGCTGCCCGACACGCACCTCGCCGGCATCGTCCGCGACGCCGTGCGCTTCTACGTGGGCTTCCACCAGCAGGCCGATGGGATCGAGGGCGCGTACCTGCACGACCCCGTCGCGCTCATCGGCTCGCTCCTTCGCCCCGACCTGGTGACGGAGACCGTGACCGAGGCGCTCGCCTGCGACACCAGCTCGGATCCCTACCTGGCCGGCAGCCTGTATCGGTCGGAGGCCGGTGACCGGCCGACCGCCTCGGTCGCCACCGCCATCGACGCCGATGGCATGAAGGCCGAGCTCATCGCGCGCCTCGGGCGCGCGGTCGGCGCCCCGCACAGCTGACGCGCGCACACCGTTCGGAGGAGGGTCAACCCATGGTCGTTCGCTGGATCGCCGCCCTGGCGGCGTTCGTCATCGTCGCCGCCGTCGGCATCATCGGCTTCGACTTCGAGGGTGATGCCGCCGGCAACTCGTGGGCGCTGGTTGCCGCCCTGGCACTGCTCGTCGCCTTCGCGGTCTACGCCGGCGTCGAGTACGCGCAGACACGAAGCTTCGCCTCGATCGCGTCGCAGTTCGACGTGCGCACCCTCGCCCTCATGCCGGCCGCGATTGCCATCAACATCATCCTCGGTGCGGCCGTGGCGAACGCCCTGAAGATCCCGATCTACCTCGACAGCATCGGCACCATCCTGGTCGGCGCCCTGGCTGGACCCATCCCCGGCGCGTTGACCGGCTTCGTCGCCAACCTGATCTGGCAGTACATCATCCCGCCACCCTTCCAGGGCACCGTCGCGGCCGCCTTCGCCATCGTCGCGGCCGTCATCGGCCTCATGGCCGGTCTCTTCGTGCGCGCCGGCTGGCTGCGTCCGCGGCCGGATCGGTCGCTGGGGCAGCTGGCGGGCGGCGGGCTGCTGGCGCTCGTCGTCGTGGCCGGCCTGGCGGTGTACGCCTACAGCCGCTTCTACGGCGCCACGTTCGAGTTCTTCAACCCCGACAACACGAACGTCGTCTTCACGATCCTCGCCTGGTTGGTCGCGCTGATCTTCGTCATCTTCGTGGTCGGCTTCCTCGCCCTGCTGTTCGTGCGGCGCGACCTCACGGTGGCCTACGTCATCGTGGCCGGCGTTCTCACCGGCGTCGTCGCCGCGCTCATCAGCGCCCCCATCAGCGCCAACCTGTTCAGCGGCGTGACCGGGGCCGGTACCGACTTCCTGGTCGCCGCGTTCCGGCAGGCGGGCTCCGACATCCAGGCCGCGACCTTCCAGCAGGGCCTCCTCTCCGACCCGGTCGACAAGGTCGTCACCTTCTTCGTGGTGTACCTCGTGCTCAACGCGATGGCGCGGCGCACGAAGGCACGCTTCCCACAGGGCGAGCGGCTCATCGATGCGGGCGACGTCTCGGCGACCGAGGAGGGCGAGTGGCGGGGGGCGCCCACCTGACGTCGCAGGCGCACGCTTCGGTGTGCCCGGGGAACGACACATCGGGGTCCGTACCCCGGAGTGTGCGCACCCGTACACCGGTCGTGACGCGACATCGACCAAATGTCCTCGGCTGAGAGCACGACGGAGGTCGAACCTCCGGTACGTCCTTCGCAGGGCACATCGGTCGATAAGCGGCGCGTCCCCGAGTTCCTGGGGCGTCCCGGCCCGAGCGCATTCCACCGGCTCAACCCGCTGACCAAGGCAACGCTCGCCACGGTGACCGCAGTCGCGGCGGTCGTGCTGGGCGGGCTGGTCGGCCCGGCCCTGCTGGTGGCGCTGGCCGTCATCGGTCCGGCCATCGCCGCCGGCGTGCTCGGCCGGCTGGCGCGCCTGTCGCTCCTCCTCGCGCTGCCGATCGCGCTGTCGGCGCTGCTCGTGAACGTCTTCTTCTTCCCCGGCGGCGAGACGGTGCTGCTGCGCATCGGCCCGATCACCGCCACCGCCGAGGGGCTCGGCTTCGCGATGGAAATCCTGGCCCGCATCATGGCCATCAGCGGCGCGATCACCCTGTTCTACCTGACCACCCGTCCCGCCGACCTGGTGGTCGACCTCGAGCGGCGCGGCATCAGCCCGCGGGTGGGATTCGTGGCCAACGCGTCGGTGCAGACCGTGCCGGCCATGGTCGAGCGCGCGGCGCAGATCACGGCGGCCCAACGGGCGCGCGGGCTCGACACCGAGGGCAGCCTCTGGCGCCGCGTGCGCGGGATCGTGCCGATCGTCGGCCCGGTCATCCTCGGCTCCATCGCCGAGGTCGAGGAGCGGACGATGGCCCTCGAGGCGCGCGGCTTCACCCGGCCCGGCCGGCGCACGCTCCTGTGGGCCCCCGCCGACAGCGCGCGACAGGCGGTGCTGCGCTGGGCACTGCTCGCCGGGCTGGTGGCGCTCGTCGCGGCCCGCATCGGCGGGATCCTGCGATGACGATCGGCCTCGAGGGCGTCGGCTATCGCTACGCCGGGGGGACGCACCCCGCGCTGCTCGACGTCGACCTCGAGCTGCGCGACGGGGAGGTGCTCGGCGTGGCGGGGGCGTCGGAGGCCGGCAAGACGACGCTGTGCCTGGTGGTCGGCGGCCTGGCGCCACGGACGGTCGGCGGCCGCATCCGGGGCCGGATCACGCTGGACGGCGAGGACGTGGACGCCTGGCCGATGCACCGGCTCAGCCAGCGCGTCGGCATCGGCTTCCAGAACCCCACCACCCAGCTGTCGCTGGTCCCCGACACCGTCTTCGAGGAGGTCGCCTTCGGGCCGATGAACCTCGCCCTGCCGCGCGACGAGGTGCTCGAGCGGACGTTCGCGGCGCTGGAGCTGCTGCGCATCGGGGACCTCGCCGAGCGTGACCCGCGGCGGCTGTCGGGCGGCCAGCAGCAGCTCGTGGCCCTGGCGGGGCTGCTCGCCATGCGGCCGGAGCATCTCGTGCTCGACGAGCCCACCGCGCAGCTCGATCCGGCCGGCACGCGGCTGGTGGCCGACGCCATCGCGCGCCTTGCCGCCGAGGGCGCCTCCATCCTCGTGGCCGAGCAGAAGACCGACCTGCTGGCGGCGATCTGCGCGCGGACCGTGGTGCTCGACGGTGGTCGCGTGGCGCTCGCGGGCCGAACCGCCGACGTCCTCGCCGACGTGACGCTGGCGCAGCTCGGCGTGGCCGAGCCGTCGGCCGTCAGGTTGGGACGTGCCGCGGCGCTTGCCGGCGTCGGCGGTCCGCGGCTGGCGGCGGCGCTGGCCGATGGCTGAGGTAACCGCCAGCGGGCTGGTCCACGTCTACGCCGATGGCGGCGTGCGCGCCCTCGACGGCGTCGACCTGCGCATCGCGCCCGGCGAGCGGGTGGCGCTCATCGGGCAGAACGGGAGCGGCAAGACCACGCTGGTCCGCCACCTCAACGGGCTGCTGCGCCCGACCGAGGGGCGCGTGACGATCGACGGCGCCGACGCGGCGTCGCTGACCGTCGCCAGACTCGCGTCGCGGGTCGGCCTCGTCTTCCAGGACCCCGACCGCCAGATCTTCGCCGGCTCGGTGCGGGCAGAGGTCGAATTCGGACCGCGCAACCTCGGGCGGTCCGGTTCGGAGCTGCGCGCCGCAGTGGCCGAGGCGCTCGAAGCGACCGGCCTCGTCGGCGAGGAGCACACCAACCCGTATGACCTCGGCCAGTCACGACGGAAGCTGCTGGCGCTCGCATCGGTGCTTGCCATGCGCACGCCGGTGCTCGTGCTCGACGAGCCCACCACCGGCCAGGACGCGCGAGGCGTCGAGCGCGTGCGAGCCGTGGTGGAGTCCGTGGCCGCCGAGGGGCGCACCGTGCTGACGATCAGCCACGACATGCGCTTCGTGGCCGAGACGTTCGAGCGGGTGGTGGTCATGCGCGCCGGCCGCGTGATCCTGGACGGGACGGCGCGGGAGGTCTTCGCTTCGAACGCCTGGGAGGCGCTCCGTTCGACGTACCTGGAGCCACCGCTGGCCTCGGTCGTCGGCGACCGGCTCGGCGCCGGCTCCACGCCCACCGACGGGAGCCTGATCGAGGCGCTGCGAGACGCAGCCCGCGAGCTTCGAGGCGGGTAGCGAAGGGCGCTGCGCGGATCGGGTCCGCCACCCCGACGCCCTCCACGTTCGTCCGGGGCACCACCCGACGGCCGGCTCTGCGGAGAGGTGCGCACCGATCGATCGGCGCCATCCAACCCGGGGGAGCAATCAGATGGGATCCCTACGATCAATCGGCGCGTGACAAGCCTGAGCACCACCTGACGGTTGGCGTCGGGCGAGGGGCACACCGATCGATCGGCGCCATCCAGCCTGGGGGGGCAATCAGGTGGGGCCTCTACGATCCTTCGGTGCCGGGACGGGCTGACGGCGTCGGTACCGCCACGCCTCTCAGTAGAAGCCGGGCGGCGGCGGGAGCGGGTTGCCGTCGGCGTCGACACGCTCGCCGCTGGGCAGGTCGTCGCGATGCTCGCGGTCGCCGATCGGGCCGGGGATCGGCAAGGCCATCACCGATTGCGGCACCTCGTCGAGGCGGTCGGTGATGCCGCGCAGCCCGAGGCGGCGCAGCGCGGGTGCGAAGCGGTCCGCGAAGTCCTGGTTGCGCATCAGCCCGAAGGCGAGCGAGGAATGCGCGCGGATGAGGAGCTCGATCCCGCGCCCGGCATCGACCGCGTTCACCTGGTTGAGCCCGAGCTGGCCCTCGAGGATATCGAGCGCCCGATTTGCCTCCTTGCGCGTCGAGCGACTGAAATGCGGGGTACGGTTGACGAGCAGGCGCGTCCGGTGGAGCGCGTCGCCGACTCGGCTGTCTCGATCGGGGTTGACCAGGGCCATGGACCGAATACTACGCGCTGGGCCTGACTGGGAGGCGGCAGTCGCCGATGCGCTGCGCACCGCTGCGCGGCCCATCCCGCTCGACGATCGGCTCCTGCCACGCGGCCCGGATGGCCAGACGACCCGACGCCGGTTCGATCGCGGCACGTTTCCGCCCGCGCGCCCGGCGTCGACCCTGCTCGCCGTCTACCCCGGCGACGATGGCCGCCTCGTCATCCCGCTCACCGTGCGCCACGCCGACATGCGCTCGCACGCCGGCGAGGTGTCGCTGCCGGGCGGCATGGTCGACACGGCCGATGCGTCCCGCGAGGCCGCCGCGCTGCGCGAGGCGTGGGAGGAGATCGGCCTGGAGCCGGAGCTGGTCCGGATCGCCGGCGTGCTCGACGACGTGTGGATCCCGGTCAGCAACTTCGAGCTGCGGCCCTTCGTCGGCACCGTCGCGCGCCGCCCGGAGCTCGTGCCGCACGACGCGGAGGTCGCGGCCATCGTGGAGCTGCCGCTCGCCGCCCTGTTCGACCCAGACGTCATCGGCACCGAGGAGTTCACCGGGCGCGGCTTCACGGTCAGCGCCGGCGCATACCGCTACGGCGGCGTGCGCGTGTGGGGTGCCACGGCGATCACCCTGGGCATGCTGGCCCACGTCCTGGACGCGGCCGCGACGAGCGTCTAGCGCCGCGTCTGGAGCGTCGTCTTGAGCGAACCGAGGAGCTCGAGCAGCCCGGCGTGCTGCGCCGGTGGCGCGGCGACCACGTTCGCGCGCGGCCCCTTGATCGACGGGTTCCACCACGGACCGCCGCGCAGGTCGGTGACCACCGCCCCGGCGCGCTCGGCAATGAGTCCGGCCGCCGCAACGTCCCACGGCGAGAGGCCGCCGTTCTGGACGAAGGCGTCGAACCGGCCGTTGGCCACGTATGCCAGCGCCAGTGCGGCGCTGCCCATGCGCCGATGGATGCGGATCAGCGGCGCGATCCTGCGCTCGCGAGCCAGGCCGCCACGCCCGATCACCGCCAGGCTGACGACGTAGTCGGAGAGCGCCTCCTTGGTCGACGCCCGGATCGGCGCACCGCGAAGGGTGGCCGGGCCGTCGACCGCGGCAGCGTACAGGTCGTCGCGCGCCGGATCGAAGATGACGCCCACGCTGGGCGAGTCGTCGACGATGAGACCGATGCTGACGCAGTAGTAGGGGATCCCGTTGGCGTAGTTCACCGTGCCGTCGAGCGGGTCGATGACCCACGTCCGCCCGTTGTGCGACCCGTCGTCGCGCAGGACGCCGGCGTGCTCGCCGGACTCCTCGGCCAGGATCGCGTCACCGGCGTAGCGCGCCCTGATGGCGTCGATGACCAGCCGCTCCGAGGCGTAGTCGGCGTTGGTGACCACGTCACGCTTGCTCTTGTAGTCGATGCGCTCGAGTCGCTCATAGCTGTCGAGCAACACGGCGCCCGCGCGGCGCGCGAGATCGGTGGCGAAGGCGAGCTCATCGGCCCATCGGCTGCTCATGTCAGACGCCGATGCTAGCGGCTGGTCGGATCAGGCGGCTGATCCCTCGTCCTGCGACATCGGGTTCGGGGGCGGCTTCTCCTCGCCGTCCTCGCTGCGCTGGATGAAGCTGATCTTGCCGCGCGGCTCAAGGATGGCCCAGGCGACGTCGGTCAGACGCCCGATCCCCGCCAGCCTCATCTCCGACTCGATCTCGCTCAGTGTCAGCCGATTGCGCCGCAGGTTGTGCTGCAACAGCTCCCCGTCCCGAACGATGACCCGCGGCTCGCCCTCCAGGAGCCGCTCCGCCCGCGGCCACAGATAGGCAGCCCAGCTCATCAGGAGGGCCAGGAACGCGATCGTCGAGACGGCGATCACGGCACCCGTGAGGCTGAAGTCGTTCTGCGTGACCCCCTGCTGGATGAGGTCGCCGATGACGACCAGGACGATGAGCTCGAATGGTGTCATCTGACCCAGCTCGCGCTTGCCCATCAGCCGAACGAGCAGGTACAGCGCGACGAAGATGACCGTCGCCCGCAGCGCGATGTCCATCAGGGCAGGACCGTCATGCCGATCGTCACGTTCGTGATCGCGTCCTCGCCGTCGTAGACCGTGATGTCGCCCTCGTTTCCGCCCAGGATGTCTGGGTTGACCTGGAGGTCGACCTTCAGCTCGAAAACCGATCCCGCATCCAGCCGATCGAACGTGAAGCGGAACTCGCCGTCCTTGCCGACCTCCTTGGTCGCGGCCGGGATGATCGTGTTGACCGTCATGTCCTCCCACAGCGACGTCGCCACGCCGATGACGAGCTCGTCGATCGGCTCATCCGACTCGACCGTCGTCCGAATCTCGAAGAACTCGCCGTTGCGGATGGTTTCCGGAGCGTGGACAGCCAGGAGAGTCCCCGCCACCTCGGCCTGCCAGTCCCGCTCGTGACCCAGCATCCCCGTCAGCGCGAGTACGACCACGCCACCGAAGATCGCCAGCGCGAGCGGGCTCGCATGGCGCCGCCATCCTCTGACCGGTCGGACGTGCTTGTCGCCGATCCCATCGGGAGGCCGCATCGATGGTTCGTGTTTGCTCATCGGCGGCTTGCCGAGCAATCGGCAGGCCAGAGCTGACGTCGCGTGCCGGTAACCAGCCGTTAAGCGGCTAGTAAGGGCGGGTATGCGAGTGTGTAAGTCTCTTGCACACCCAATGGACCGAGGCCGCCATCTTCCGGCGGCCGACACGCGACTCGCTAGCGCGGCAGATCACGAATCACATCCGACGGAGGATCGTGACCGGGGACCTGCGCCCGGGAAGCCAACTGCCATCGGTCCGCAAGCTCGCCCGCATCTATGGCGTCAGTACGCCAACGGTCGGAGCGGCCATCCATGCGCTCGCATCACTCGGCTTCGTGCGGGTCTCGCACGGCATCGGCACCTTTGTCGCGTTTCCGCAGGACCACATGAGCCTGCTCAGCTACGTTTGGCGCACGGCGTCCGATGATGAGCTGGCCGCCGTCCGGGCCGCGATCGACACACTCGTCCCGCCACTCGTCGCGAGAGACGTTCGGGACAAGCCGATCGGTCGCATCCCACGCACCCTGCAGGACATCAACTTCCTCGTTCACGAACGCTCCGCGAACCGGTTCAGCCATCCGTGGCGGTTCATCGAGACCGACCTCGCGTTCCATCGGACGGTGGCCCTGTCCGCGCGCGGCCTGGAGATCGGTCCTTCGCTGTACGAGCGCATCGGACGGCGGCTCGCGGCAGCGCTGGTACCCATTGCGGATACCCAGGCCAGTGACGCGGCACTCGACGATGCCCACCTCAGGCTCGCATCATCGATACTCGCGGGCGAGGTGATGGCATCTGCCCGGACCGCCCGCCACATCGCACTTCAGGAGCTACGCTCGCTCACGAACACGCTCGGTTAGGCTAGGGGCATGCCACAGCTCCACCTGAAAGCCGAGCCCGGTGACTACGCGCCCACCGTGCTGCTCCCCGGCGACCCGAACCGCGCGCGTGCGATCAGCGAGCGATTCGACCCCGGGAGCGCTCGCCTGGTCAACGACCATCGCGGCATGCTCGGCTTCACCGGTACCTTCCACGGTGAGCCGGTCAGCGTTCAGACCTCCGGCATGGGCACGCCGAGCCTGAGCATCGTCGTCGAGGAACTTCTGAATCTGGGGGCCGGACGCTTCGTCCGACTTGGGACATGTGGTGGGTTCGCGTCGAACCTCCGCCTCGGAGACCTCGTGATCGCAACCGCCGCGTGCCCAACCGATGGCGCGACGCGCGTCTACCTCGGCGGCGACGCATACGCCCCCGCGCCCGACTTCAACCTGACGCACCAGCTCGTCCACGCGGCCGAGGCCGCCGGGATCGCGGTCCGTACCGGCCCGATCGTGTCGGTCGACGTCTTCTATAACCCCGACCCCGATTACGCGAAGACATGGCGCGAACGCGGCGTCATCGCCGTCGAGATGGAGGCATCGGCCCTGTTCTACCTGGCGGCTCGATCGGGCACTGAGGCCGCGTGTCTCCTGACCGTGAGCGACATCGTCTCCGAGGAGATCACGCCCGGGGCGGACGCCTACATCCCCGCCGATGAACTCGCGGCAGCGGTGGAGCGCATGACCGATATCGCCCTGCAGGGAGCCGTGGGGGGCGCGCGACCTGAGGCGGCATCGGTCCTGCGGTAGACTCGGTTCATGGCCGATACGCTCACGCGCGGGGCCGCCAACCAGGCCGGCGCGATCATCAACGCCAACGCCGCCGCCGAGGCGCAGGACTTCCTGCCCCTGAAGGGCATCGACCACGTCGAGTTCTGGGTCGGAAACGCCAAGCAGGCCGCGCACTACTACCGCGCCCTGTGGGGGTTCACGCCGGTCGCCTACGCCGGGCTGGAGACGGGCGTGCGGGATCGGTCCAGCTTCGTGATGGTCCAGAACGACATCCGGTTCGTGTTCACTGCGCCGATCGGTCCCGACGGTGAGATCGCCGAGCACGTGGCGCGACATGGCGACGGCGTGCGCGACATCGCCTTCGCGGTCGATGACGTCGGCTCCGCCTGGCGCGAGACGACCACGCGGGGGGCGCGAAGTGCGCAGGAGCCGACCGAGCTCGAGGGAAAGAAGGGCACCCTGCGCAGGAGCGCCATCCACACCTATGGCGACGTGATCCACTCCTTCGTGGATCGCTCCGACTACCACGGAGCATTCGCTCCGGGCTATCACCGGGCGACGAACCCGGCGGCCGCGGCGACCGGGCAGAACCTGCTCGAGGTCGACCACTGCGTCGGCAACGTGGCGCTCGGCGACATGAACCGCTTCGTCGACTTCTACCGCGACGTCATGGGCTTCGCGCAGCTCATCCACTACGACGACAAGGTCATCCACACCGACTACTCGGCGTTGATGAGCAAGGTCATGACGAACGGGAACGGCCGCGTCAAGTTCCCGATCAACGAGCCGGCGGCGGGCAAGAGGAAGAGCCAGATCCAGGAATTCCTCGACTACTACCTCGACGCGGGGACGCAGCACGTCGCGTTACGCACCGAGGACATCGTGGGCACCGTTCGCGCCCTGCGGGAGCGCGGCGTCGAGTTCCTGGGCATGCCGCACGCCTACTACGAGTCGCTGCCCGATCGCGTCGGCGACGTCGGCGTCTCGATGGACACGCTCGAGGAGCTCGGCATCGAGGCCGATCGCGACGAGGAGGGCTACCTCCTCCAGATCTTCACCCGCCCGGTGCAGGATCGGCCGACGTTCTTCTTCGAGATCATCGAGCGCCACGGCTCGCGCGGCTTCGGGGTCGGCAACTTCAAGGCGCTCTTCGAGGCCATCGAGATCGAGCAGGCCCGGCGGGGCAACCTGTAGCCCCCTGGGACTTCGAACTCCAGTCCTTCACATCTCGGCCCCATCGGGGGCCGACGGCCGGCCGCTCGTCTAGGCTGGGCCGGTGAAGCGCATCCGCAACCTGGCGATCTTCGGGATCGTGACGCTGGCGCTGGCCGCCGGCGTCATCTGGGTCTTTCGCGCGCAGCTCGCGCCGGCGCTGGGCGTGAACCTCGACAGCGGACCGGGAGGCCAGGCGCAGCTGAACGTCCCCACCGGATACGAGGCGAGCGTGTTCGCCGAAGGGCTGAGCAATCCGCGCTTCATGGCGGTGTCGCCCGACGGGGTGCTGTTCGTCGCCGAGCGCGGCGCCGACCGGGTGGTGGCGTTGCCGGACGCCGATCGCGACGGATCCGCCGACGAGGTCGCGGAGGTCGGCGCCGGTTACGGCAGCGCCCACGACATCGAGTTCACCGAGGCGGGGACGCTGCTGGTCGCCGGCGAGGAGGCGCTCCACGAGATCACCCTCGACGGCCTGCGCGAGACCGGGCGTCGGACCGTGGTCGACGGGCTGCCAACCGGCGGACACGGGACGAAGACGGTGGAGGTCGTGACGAGCGGGGTGATCCTGGTCTCCATCGGGTCGTCCTGCAACGTCTGCGAAGAGCAGGACCCACGCCGGGCGACCGTCCAGGCCATCGCGGGAGGTGAGCTTCGGCCCTACATGATCGGGCTGCGCAACGCGGTCGGCCTGTGGGTGGACGACGAGACGGGTCGGACGTGGGCAACCAACATGGGCCGCGACCTGCTGGGCGACGACCGGCCCCCCGAGACCGTGTACGAGGTCGTCGACGGGGCCGATGCCGGCTGGCCGCGCTGCCATGCCGGCACGCTGCCCGATCCCGACTTCGGCGACGCGCCCGACGCCTGCGCCGGCGTCGCGACTCCCGCCGTCTCGCTGCCGGCCCATACGGCACCCCTCGCCGTGGTCGGCTGGCGCGACCACCTGGTGATCGCGCTGCACGGCTCGTGGAACTCGTCCTCGAAGGTCGGGTACAAGCTCGTGTGGCTTCCGTGGCACGACGGGCCGGCCGGTGCGATCGAGGACCTGGCCACCGGGTTCCTGCCCGACGGAGCGCAGGACGCGTCGGGCCGACCGGCCGGCCTGGCGGTCGGAATCGACGGTGCCCTCTACGTCAGCGACGACAAGGCGGGCTTCATCTACCGCATCGCGCCGCCCGCCGAGTAGCCCAGCCTCTGCCACCCCGGACCGCAGTCCGCTGCTCCACTCCGACCATCGACCCCGTACCTCGGTCCGTCGGGGTACTGCATCGGACCGCACCTGCCGGCATTTCGCTCCCGGCGCGGCATGGTGCATCGGCGCGACATGTGACCCCGGGGGAGGAACAGGCCATCGTCGGAATCGCTTGCTCGGCCCATCCTCCGGCCATGTCGCGCTTCACATCACCGATGGACCGGCTTGCATACGAGGACCTGCCGACCGGGTCGCGTGCCGCCGTGGGCAGCGACGGTCGACTGGCGAGGACGCCGGTTCCGACCGCGCTCGTGGCCCTGGTGATGGCCATCTCGCTGATGCTCGCGTACGCACCCTTGATGACGGCCGCAGAGGTGGACGGCTGGTCCCTGACCGCATCGCCGATGACGATGCCCGCCACCGAGGTGACGACCGTCGCTCTGCGCCTGACCGATACCGACGGATCCGGCGACATCGGCTGCCTGCGCATGACGATCCCGGCCGCCTCGACCGTCACGGGCGCCATGGTCACCGGGACGAGCGCCCCATCGGCGTGGGTCGCGACGCGCACCGGCACCGGTCCGACGACGGTCCGCGTCTACAACGCCGACGGCAACGGCAAGCTCAAGCTCGACGACTGGGTGGACTTCACGGTCACCGTGCGGACCGATGTGGCGGGCACCTACGCGTGGGCGGCCAACGTCGTCCAGGGCGTGGACTGCACGGGGAGCACGTTCCTCGACCCGATCTCCCTGGCGATGACGGCGACCGCCCCGACGCCGACGCCGAGCCCCACGCCCAGCCCGACGCCGTCGCCGATTCCCTCACCAACCCCGACACCCACGCCGCCACCACCCGAGCCGTGGACGAAGGCAGCGGTTCGCGGCGTGTACTTCACCAACACGAAATCGGTCGCCTCGTACTACGACGACCTGTCGGAAGGAAAGATGGCGATCAGCGGCGACGTTCACGGTTGGTACACGCTGACCGCCAATACCTCCACGTGTGACTACTCGGAGTGGAGCAGCGCGGCACGCGAGGCGGCGGCGGCGGCAGGAGTCGACTTGTCCGTCTACACCAACCTGGTCTATGCCTTCCCGAAACAGAAGAGCTGCTGGTGGAGCGGCCTCGCCAACCTGCCCGGCAAGAACAGCTGGCTCAACGGCACCACGTCGCTGTTCATCACCAGCCACGAGCTGGGTCATAACTTCGGCGTACATCACGCCTCGACGCTGACCTGCAGGTCGGGAGGCAGCCGCGTCCAGTACTCGTCCAACTGCACGACCGACGAGTACGGCGACCCCTTCGACATCATGGGCTACAAGGGCCAGCGCCACATGAACAACTGGCATCGCTGGCAGATCGGCTTCTTCGACTCTTCCGACGTCCAGACGGTCACCGCGCACGGCACGTACCGCGTGGCGACGGCCGAGTTCGCCGACGGGGTCCCGCGTGTCCTGCGCGTGGCGCGGCCGTCGGGTGACTACTACTACCTCGAGTTCCGCCAGCCGTACGCGCCGTTCGACGATTTCAGCTCGACGGCAGCCGTCGTGAACGGCGTCAGCATCCGCATCGCGCCGCACCTGGCGCGCGTCCAGTCGAAACTGCTCGACGCCAACCCGGCCACGACAGCCTTTTCCGATTCGGCAGTTGCCGTCGGCCAGACATTCAGCGATTCGATCAACCAGATCTACGTGACGACACTCTCGATC
Source organism: uncultured Steroidobacteraceae bacterium (assembly GCA_964449915.1). Lineage (GTDB taxonomy): Bacteria > Chloroflexota > Limnocylindria > QHBO01 > QHBO01 > JACDBZ01. The sequence continues at coordinate 17,802 of CAYVCE010000174.1, forward strand.
GCGCCGGACGCGGCGACGGTGCTGGTTCAGGTGGGGCCCGACATCGTGCCACCCACCGCGCCGACGGGCCTGACCGCCAAGGCGCGCGCCGACAGCTCGGTCAAACTGACCTGGTCGGCCTCCTCAGATGACCTGGTCGTCACCGGATACCGCGTCAGCCGCAACGGCGTCGAGCTCGGCGCAGCGACGACGCCGGTGTTCGTCGACCTCGCTCCGCCACAGGGGATCACCCACAGCTACTCGGTCGTCGCGCTCGATCGCGGGCCGAATGCCAGCCTGCCGACAGCAGTCAGCGTCTTCGTGCCCGATACGACCGCGCCGAGCGCGCCGGGCAGCGTCACGGCCACGGCTGTCGGGCCGACCTCAGTGTCGCTCAACTGGCTGCCGGCAACTGACAACCTCGGCGTGACCGGCTATGTGGTCAGCCGCGACGGACAGCAGATCGCGACGACGCAGCAGACGCAGGCCGTCGACTCGGCAGCC
>CAYVCE010000175.1:0-15555 GCA_964449915.1 uncultured Steroidobacteraceae bacterium
GTCCCAGCGTGCTCGAGCAGCGCCGACGTAGGGCGCGGCCAGCACGATCACCGATCGCGCGCCGGGATCGTGGGCTCGTGGTTCAGTCGACCGGGCCGGCCGCTCGCCGCCCATCCAGCCCATGCGCCCCATGCGTCCGGCGTCGACGCTCTCCTCCATCCGTGCCCGGGCCTCGGGCAGCGGCGAGGCATCGGTCACGCCGACCAGGTCGAGGCCGTGACGGGCCGCGAGCTGATCAAGAACGGCCCGCGTCATTCGTCGTCGCGGCGGCGAACCACGAACGGTGGCGGCTCGCCGGTCGGCGCGATGCCCACCGGGGCGAGTGGCATCGCCACGCGTGGGATGCGGAAGCCGAAGACCGAGCCGCGGCCGGCCTCCACGTTCGGCGCCGACCAGATGCGACCTCCGTGCGCATCGATGATGGCGCGGCTGATATAGAGCCCCAGCCCCAGGCCACCGAAGCGACGTCGGCCGGCCTCGCCATCGGCCTGGTAGAAGCGCTCGAACACGTTCTCACGGTGCTCCGCGGGAATGCCCAGCCCGACATCCGCCACGCGCACCTCGACTTCGCCGCGGCGCCCCTCGGCCGTGACAACGATCGGCCCGCCGTCGGGCGAGTACTTCACCGCGTTCTCGAGCAGGTTGCTGAGGACCTGGTCGAGGCGATCGCGATCGGCGTGAACGTTGAGCGACTCGGGGACATGGACGTCGATGTTGCGGTCGCGGTGCTCGCGGTGGATGCGTGCCACGGCGCCACGCACCTCCTCGGCCAGGTCGAAGTCGGTGGTCTCGATGCTGACCCCTCCGCGCCGGTCGATCCGGCTGACGTCGAGCAGATCGTCGACCAGCCGGCGCATGCGCCCGACCTGCGAGCGGATGACGCGCAGGTGCGCCATCTCCTTGCTCTCGTTGTCGCGATCCGCGCGAAGGCGGGCCTCGAGCAGCTGCGAATAGCCCTGGATGCTCGTCAGCGGGGTCCGCAGCTCGTGACTCACGATCGACAGGAAGTCGTCCTTGATCCGCTGCGCAGCCTGCTCGCGGCTCATGCGCTCCTGGAGGTCCGACCACAGCTGGGCGTTCTGGAGCGCCGGCCCGGCGCGCTCGGCGACCGCCTCGGCCATCCGTCGCAGTCGGTCGGTGACCGGCGTCCCCGCCGCGCCCGACGTGGCCAGCACGCCGAGCAGCCGCCCACCGGCCACGATCGGGACGCCGAGTACCCAGGCCTGGTCGAGCGAGGTGATGCCGTCCGGATCGCCGGGCGCGACGGCATCGCGGGCGCCCTCCACCGCCGCCACCGTCGCCGCCGATCCGCCGGCGACACCCTCGCCGATGCGCGGCCGGCGCAGGTCGGCGTGCGCCCGCCAGCGTTCCGCCAGAACCTCGTCGTTCCCACCGTGCGCGACCGGCGCAAGGCGCCCCGACCCGTCATCGAGGACGTACAGCAGGGTGGCATCGCCGAGCAGCGGAGCGGCGCCCGAGGCGATCGCCCGCGTCGTCGCCTCGCGGTCCAGGGAGGCGCTGAAGTCGCGGCCGAGGCGGCTCAGCAGGTCTCGCTCGCGTGCGCGCTCGCGATCGCGCTCGTCCTCGTCAAGTCGCTGGAGGAGGCGCGCGTTGTCGGCGGCGCGGCCGATCACGATGCGGCTGAAGAGGCCGGCGACCACCCCGGCACCGATCAGATAGGCAACGCGCGCGGGGAGCAGCTGGCGCGCCATGTCGTCCGGGGCGGTGGTCGCGAGGGTGACGGCCACAAACATGCCGGCCATCACCACCGACGACCATACCGAGGCGGCGAGCCCGAAGCGCAGCGCCGTGCCCAGGATGACGAGCCCGTAGAACAGGTAGGCGTCGATCGCGGTTCCGGACACGTAGACCGCCACGGTCACGGCGGCCATGTCGAGCGCAGTGCTGACGATCCCCACCTCCCGCGCGGGGAACTTCAGGAGCAGCAGCGGGATGGCGAGCGTGGAGATCGCGACGACGCCGAGCAGGATCAGGAGCACCGGCAGCGCGGCGACGCCCTGCGCGAAGACGACGAGAAGGAGAACGGCGACCAGGACCATGCCGAGGCGCACCCAGACGAGCTGACGCTCCTGGGCACGCATCTGGTCCTCGAGATGCCGCTCGAGCTCCCGGCGTCCGTCGGAGGTGGAGGCTTCCATGCGCAGCACTCGCACTCTAGCATCGGCCCGACCGGCTCCCCTACACTCGGCCGCACCGAGCCCGACGCGTGCAACTCCCTTCCGGCTCGGCGCGTCTACCGGTGGCCAGATGCACCTGGTCGCCCGAGCACACCCGAGGGGACATGTGACGAACCGGACCGCCATGCGACGCCCAGGCCGATGGGGCGTGCCCATCGCCTGCCTCGTCCTGCTCCTGGGGGCCCTCGTCCTGCCCGCGGTGCCGGTGCGCGCGGCGAGCGCCATCGACATCGAGGCCCGAGCGCTGGTGGGAGGCCGGTATGCGGTCGGCGGCTGGATGGCGATCGCGGTGACCCTCGTCAACGATGGCGAGCCGACGCAGGGCGACCTCGCCGCCGCCACCGAGCAGGGCGCCGTGCAGCGCTTCGTCGAGATGCCGGCGGGTGCCCGGAAGGTGGTGATGCTGTACGTCAAGCCCGAGGCCTTCCAGCGGCGCATCACGATCCAGTACCGGGAGCCGAACGGAACCGCGGAGGCCGTCGTCGAGGTCCGGGTGCTGGAGCAGTCGTCGAACCAGTACGCGATCGTCGGGGACGGTGGCGGGACGCTCCGCCCCCAGCTCAGCACCGCGGACGACCTCGGCCTCCCCGCCCCGCTGGCCCTGGCGGTGTCCGATATGCCCGAGCGCTCGGAGCCGATCGACGGGCTGTCGGCCATCGTCTGGGCCGATGACAGCACGACGCTCAGCGAGGGCCAGCGACGAGCGATGGAGCGCTGGGTGGCCACCGGCGGCCAGCTGGTGGTCGTCGGCGGGCCCGACTGGCAGGCCCGCACCGCCGGGTTCGCCGACCTCCTGCCCCTCGACGACCTCGCCGCGGTCGATGCGGTGCCGCACGCGCCGCTCGCCGCATGGGCGGGGGCCGACTCGCCGCCGGCGGAGACGGCCACCGTCTCGACCGGCACCCTGCGCGACGATGCCCGGGCCCTGATCCGCGCGGAGGACGACACCGTCCTCGCCTCGATGCGAACCATCGGCGCGGGGCGAGTCATCCTCCTGGGCACCGACCTCGCGACCGATGCGTACCGGGGCTGGGAGGGCTCGCCGCGCCTGTGGGCGCGCCTTCTCCCGTCCGGCGCGCTGCTCGAGCAGTTCTTCGGCGGCTTCCCGGTCGCCGAGGAAGCCGCCAACTCGATGGGTTCGGCGCTCAGCAACCTGCCGTCGCTCGAGGTGCCCCCGGCCGAGCTGCTGCTGGTCGTCATCGTCGGGTACATCCTCCTCATCGGCCCGATCAGCTACCTCGTGCTGCGCCGCATGGATCGCCGCGAGCTGGCCTGGGTCACCGCGCCGTTGCTGGTCGTCCTCTTCACCGCCTGCTCGTTCGGGATCGGCACGTCGCTCAAGGGCAGCGCAGTGATCGTCAACCAGGTCTCGCTCATCCGGACGAGCACCGACGGCGGCTCCGCCACGGTCGAGAGCTACGCGGGGATCTTCTCGCCGGACCGCTCCACCTACGACCTGACCGTCGATGCCGACGCGCTCATGTCGCGGCTGCGGCCGAACACCTTCGACGGCCGACCACAGGCGAGCAGCGCGGACGTCGTGGTCGAGCAGGGCGACCCGGCGCACGTCCGTGGGCTCGCCATTGGCGTCTTCGGCTTCGAGGCCGTCCGTGCCGACACCATCGTCGAGCACGCGCCGGCCCTCAGCGTCACGTGGCGCACCACCGACGGTCAGACGGTCGGCACGGTCACGAACAACTCGGACGCGGCCTTCACCGACGTGGCCTACATCAGCAGCAGCAGCGGCGGCGACATGATCGCGGCCGAGCTTGCGCCCGGCGACAGCGCCGAGTTCACGCTCGATGCGAGCAACTTCAACGGGTCGTCCGCCTCCGACCAGGTCTACGGATTCGGCGGCTTCGACACGCAGAACGACGAGCAGCGCCGGATCCTCATGCGCCGCCAGGTGATCGACTCGCTCGTCGGCTTCGGCGGCTGGATGCCGGGCATCGAGGTCGGTATGGGCTCGTCGCGCGGGCCGTACGTGATCGGCTGGCAGGACGCCCCCGGGCCGGTCCCGATCACTGTCGACGACCTCGTCGCCCAGAGCTACTCGCAGTCGGTCGAGGTTCACAGCGTGCGACCGTCGATCGGCCCCGGGGAGGTCGAGATCTCGCCGGCCCAGATGGCGGTTGCCGTGCTCGCCACCGACGGCGACGCCAACAACGGCGGGCCGGGGATGGTCATGCTCGGCGAGGGCAGCGTGACGTACAGCATCGCGCTGCCGCTGGAGGCGACCGACATGCGCGTATCAGAGCTCACCCTGATCGTCGGCCCCGACCCCTCCATGGTCCTCAGCGATCAGGGGGGATTCGGCGGGTTCTGGCCGCAGGGGTTCATGATGGAGGTCCGCGACCCCGCGACCGGCGAGTGGACGCTGGTCGGCGACATCAGCCAGCAGAGCCGATTCGAGATCGACGATCCCGCGACGGCGATCAGCAGCACCGGGCGCATGGAGGTCCGCATCACCGGCGTCGAGGTCGACCCCAACTTCGGCCAGATGAGCGTCTTCGTCAGCGCGGAGGCGACCGGGGTGATCAGCGAATGATGAGCTCGGCGGTCCCGGTGGTCGAGACCCGTGGCCTGGTCAAGCGCTACGGCGACCAGGTCGCGGTGGCCGGCGTCGACCTCGTCGTCGGTCCCGGCGAGATCTACGGCCTGGTCGGCCCCAACGGCGCCGGCAAGACGACGATGATGAAGATCCTGGCCACCCTCCTGGCACAGACCGCCGGCGAGGCCTATGTGACCGGCATCCCGGTCGACGCCGACCCGCTCGAGGTTCGCCGTCGCATCGGCTACATGCCCGACTTCTACGGCGTCTACGACGACCTGCGGGTGTGGGAGTACCTCGACTTCTTCGCGCGCTGCTACGGCGTGCCGGCCAACCGGCGGCCGGGCATGATCAACGACCTGCTCGAGATCGTCGGCCTCACCGAGAAGCGCGATGGCTACGTGGAGGCCATGTCACGCGGCATGCGCCAGCGGCTGTGCCTCGCGCACACCCTCGTCCACGATCCGGCGCTCCTCATCCTCGACGAGCCGGCGTCGGGCCTCGACCCGCGCGCCAGGGTCGAGATGCGCGAGATCCTGCGCGAGCTACGATCCATGGGCAAGACCATCCTGGTCAGCAGCCACATCCTGCCCGAGCTCGGCGAGATGTGCACCGGCGTCGCGATCATCGACCATGGCCGCTTGCTGCGCTCCGGGAGCATCGACGAGATCGAGCGCTCGCTGCGTGCCAGCGCCCTCCTTCGCATTGACCTGCTCGGCGATGAGGCCGCGGTCACGGCTGCCCGCGAGTGGCTCGGAACCGATCCACGCATCGCCGACGTCCTTGGGGGCACGACGAACGGCGACGGCGCGGTCCGCATCGAGGCCTCCTTCGACGGGACCCCCGAGGCACAGGCCGACCTGCTTCGCGCGATGGTGGATGCCGGGCACCGGGTCGTCGGCTTCAGCCAGGCAACCAGCGATCTCGAGGAGATCTTCCTGAAGGTGACCGGCCAGACGGGCGAAGAGGTGGCGGCGTGACGGTGGCCGGTACGACCATGGGCCTACCGCGCCGATCGGCGCTGCGCGAGTTCGGCTCGTCGGTCAACACGATCATGGTCAAGGAGCTCCGCTCGCGGATGCGTGGGCGGCGCGCCTTCGTGGTGCTGACCGTCTATCTCGGCATCCTGGCGCTCATCACTTACGGCGTGTACGTGGTCGTCGAGCCCAATGCGCAGGGCGTGGCCGTCGGCGGATTCGGTGGCTTCGGCGGACAGGCCAACGCTTCGGCGCTCATCGGCCAGTCGATCTTCACCCTGCTCTCGATCTTCCAGCTCGTCCTCGTCGCGTTCATCGCCCCGGCGTTCACCGCCGGCCAGATCAGCCTCGAGCGCGAGAAGCAGACGCTCGACCTGCTCATCAGCACGCCGATGCGTCCGAGCGCCATCGTCGTCGGCAAGCTGGCGGCCGCGCTCGCCTTCGTGGTGCTCATGATCGTGGCGGCCGTCCCGATCACCGCCATCGTGCTCATGTACGGCGGCGCGTCGGTCGAGGACATCGTGCGTCAGCAGGTGGTCCTGTTGGCGACGGCACTGGCACTGGGCGCCATCGGCCTCTTCTACTCGGCGCTCATCAAGCGCACGCAGGCCGCCACCGTGCTGACCTACATCACCGTCCTGGGCATGACCGTCGGCACGACGATGCTCTTCATCTTCTGGAGCGTCGTCATCAACCAGGACTCGGTGGGCGGGTTCGGCGTCGGGCCGCCGGAGCGCGCGCCGGAGCAGATCATGTACGTCAACCCGATGGTCGGCATGCTCGACGTGGTGGCCAACACCGAGCCCGGTGGCTTCGGCGGCATCAACCAGATGCTGGCCCAGCTCCGGGGAGAGGCGCAGAACTTCGGTGGGAACGTCATTTGCGAGGGCGACGTCTGCCGACCGATCGACCAGTTCGGCAACCCCGTCGACGACGTGATCGAGACCGGCTCCGGCTACTGGTGGCCACGCGTGGCGATCACGTTCGCGGTCATCGCCGTGGTGCTGACGCTGGCCGCGACCCGGTTCGTGGTGCCGCCCGGCATGCGCTGGGCGTTCCGCCGCACGAGGCGTGGCAGGGTCGCGGCGGGCGTGCCGAGCGCGGATCCTGCCTCCGAGGGCACGCCGATCATCCAGGAGCTCCACGACGAGCCGGAGCCCGAGCGATGACCGATCGCCTGGTGGCGGCCGCGGTCGGCGTGCGCCTCGGCGCCGACGCGCTCGCCCGCCTGCGTCGCCTCCGCCGCCGGCTGTGGTGGCGCCGTGCGGTTCGGTCCGGCCTGCTCATCGTCGCGGGCGTGGTGCTCGGCATTGCCCTCGTCCAGCTGCTGGCCCGTGCCTTCCCGATCGAGGCCGCCCCGTGGGTCCAGGCGGGTGTCGCAGGCCTCGGCCTCGTGGCGTGGATGATCGACGCGGTCCGGCGGCGGCCCTCGCTCGTCGACGCCGCTCGGCGCGCCGACGAGGAGCTCGGCATGCGCCAGCGGCTGGGCACCGCCCTCGAGCTCGCCGGCCACGAGACGCGCGACCCACTCGAGGCGCGCCAGCTGGCCGACGCTCGCGCCCGCCTGAACGAGGTCGACCTGCGGCACGCGTTCCGGCCACGGCTCGCCCGGCGCCCGCTGGCCGTTGCCGGGGCGGGCCTGGCCATGACGCTCCTGCTCGTCGCCTGGCCCAACCCCCAGGACGACCTGCTCGAGCAGCGTCGCGCGTCGCGGGAGGCGGCGGAGCGCGTCGCCGAGCGCGTCGAGGAGGAGGCCGACCAGATCGGCGAGGAGAACGTCGAGAACCCCGACCCTCGACGCGAGGAGCTCGAGCGGCAGCTTCGCGAGCTCGCACGGCAGCTTCGCGAGCAGGGCGAGGACCGCGAGGCGACCCTGGCGCGCATCGGCTCGGTCCAGGAAGAGCTGTCGCGCATGGCCGATCCGCAGGCAGCCGAGCAGGATGCCGGCCTCAGCCAGCTCGCCCGCGCGGCCTCGCGCGCGGCCACCGGCGACGAGGAGGCGAACCCGGACGGTGACCCCGAAGAGGCCGCCGCCGACCTCGAGGAGCTGGCCGCGCGCGCCGACACCATCAGCCAGCAGGAGGCTGCCGCCAGGGCCGACGAGCTCGGACGGGCCGCACAGGCCGGTGCGGCATCGCAGCCGCGGGCCGCCCAGGCGCTCGCCCAGGCGGCCGACGACCTCGACGCTGCCGCGCGCACGGGCAGCGAGGAGGACCGCCGGGCCGCCGCCGAGGCCCTCGAGCGTGCCGCCGAGGCGTTCCGTGAAGCCGAGCGCGACCGCCAGCTCCAGCGTGACGTCTCGCGCGCGCAGTCGGCTCTCCAGGAGGGCGCACGCCAGGTGGCCAGGGCCGGCCAGCCGACCGGCGCGTCGACCGGCCAGCCGGGGGCGTCGGGCCAGCCGGGCGCCGGATCCTCGGGCCAGCCGGGGGCGTCGGGCCAGCCGGGCCAGCCGGGGGCGTCCGGCCAGCCCGGGCAGCCGGGGGCGTCGGGCCAGCCGGGCCAGCCCGGCTCGTCGGGGCAACCTGGGCAGCCGGGGAGCCAGCCGGGGAACCAGCCGGGGAGTCAACCAGGCAACCAGCCCGGGTCACAGCCGGGCAGCAATCCCGGATCCGGCGGCCAGCCGGGCGCCGGTGGCGGCACGAATGTGCGGCGCATCCCCGGTGGCGGCCTCCGCACCGGCGCGTTCGACGGCCCCACGCAGGGCAACGAGGGCTTCGAGACCGACGACGAGGGCAGCGTCCTGAGCGACTTCGAGCGCTTCGGCCGCCCGGGCGATCCGGACTTCATCGCCGGCGCCGGCGGCAACGGCGGGACCGATCAGACGGGCTCCGGCTCCGGTGTCGGCTTCGACAACGAGAGCGTGGTGCCGTACGCATCGGTCTTCAACCTCTACAACGACTTCGCGCAATCGGCGCTCGATCGGCAGCAGGTGCCGATCACGCTGAAGGACTTCGTCCGCGACTACTTCTCCCGCCTCGAACCAGTGGAGTGAGCGAGCGACCATGACCGACCAGATCCCGACCGCGCCCCCCGCCAGCGAGGACCTGGCGCCGGAGCGCTTTGCCGAGATGGCGACCAGCATCGAGCGGGAGGTCGGCCAGTTCATCGTCGGACAGCAGCTGCTCGTGCGGCAGACCCTGATCAGCCTGCTCGCCGGCTCGCACGCCCTGCTGGAGGGGGTGCCCGGCCTCGGCAAGACGATGCTCGTCCGCACCATGGCCGAGGCACTCGAGCTCGGCTTCAGCCGCATCCAGTTCACGCCGGACCTCATGCCGGCCGACATCATCGGCACCAACATCATCGTCGAGGAGGGTGGGGAGCGCCGCTTCCGCTTCCAGCAGGGGCCGATCTTCAGCAACCTCGTGCTCGCCGACGAGATCAACCGGGCCACGCCGAAGACCCAGTCCGCGTTGCTCGAGGCCATGCAGGAGCATCGCGTCACGGTGGCGAAGCAGCAGTACACCCTCTCCGAGCCGTTCTTCGTGCTCGCCACCCAGAACCCGCTCGAGATGGAGGGCACCTATCCGCTACCCGAGGCGCAGCTCGACCGTTTCTTCTTCAAGATCGACGTACCCTTCCCGTCCGAAGAGGATCTCGTCCGCATCATGGAGCGCACGACCGGGGTCGAGGTGCCGGTCGTCTCCAAGGCAGCCTCGGGTGCGGACGTGATCGCCATGCAGCGGCTCGCGCGCGACGTGCCGATCGCCACGCACGTGATGGCCTACGCGATCCGCATCCTGCGCGGCACGCACCCCGAGACCGAGCGGGTGCCGGAGATCGTGTCGTCGTACGTGCGCTACGGCGCCTCACCCCGCGGCGCGCAGGCGATGGTGCTGGGTGCCAAGATCAACGCGCTTCTCGACGGCCGCTTCAACGTCGCATACGGCGACGTGCAGGCCGTCGCCCCGGCCGCGCTGCGCCATCGGATCATCCTCAACTTCGAGGGTGAGGCCGAGGGCATCAGCACCGACTCGGTCGTGCGCGCCATCATCGCCGAGACGCCCACCGAACCTGCCGAGTAGCGTGGTGGCCCCGCGCGTGTCTGCGCACGTTCGCGGAGCGCCGACCGGCAGATGACCACCACGGAGCGCGCGCCGTTCTTCGACGAGACGTTCCTGCGCCGCCTGGAGCAGCTCGAGCTCGCCTCGCGGCGCATGACCGCCGGGCGCATGAAGGGCGAGAGGCGCAGCGTCCGGCGCGGGCAGAGCGTCGAGTTCGCCGACTACCGAAACTACGCCGCGGGCGACGACCTGCGCCAGCTCGACTGGAACGCCTACGCCCGCCTCGAGAAGCTGTACGTGAAGCTCTTCGTCGAGGAAGAGGACGTCACCGTTCACATCCTGGTCGACGCCTCGCGCTCGATGGACTATGGAGAGCCCAACAAGCTCGACGCGGCCCGACGGGCGGCCGCGGCACTCGGCTACCTGGGCCTGGCCAGCATGGACCGTGTCAGCGTCGCGTTCCTGGGTGACGGTGCGGCGAGCGGGATGCGGCCGATCCGCGGCAAGCGGCGGGCACTCGAGCTCTTCCGATTCCTGTCCGAGCCGCGTACCGAGCGGCTCACCGGTCTCGCCGCGGCAGCGCGCGCCTACGCGGCCCGCATGCGCGGCACCGGACCGCTGCTCCTCGTCAGCGACCTCATGGACCCCGGCTACCTCGATGCCCTGCGCGACCTCGCGGGCACGCGCTGCCAGCTCTCGGTGCTCCACCTGCTGTCACCCGACGAGCTGGAGCCGGAGGTGCCGCCGGACGCGCGCCTCGTCGACAACGAGACCGGCCACGCCGTCGAGGTCAGTGGCGACGACGACCTGGTCGACCGCTATCGGGCCCGGCTGGCCGAGTGGTCCACCGAGATCAGCGCCTTCGTGAGCGCCCGCGGCGGCGCCTACGTGCAGGTGCCGACCGACCTCGACCTCGCCGACCTCCTCTTCGACGTCCTGCGCCGCCGGAGAGTGGTCGAGTGACCGATATGTCGGTCCAACCGCGCGCAAGCGCCCGTTCACGCGCTGTTTCGCCGATGGTTCGGTCGCTGCTGAGCACGCCAGGCGCGCGGGAACGGCCCCTGTGTGGCCGTGTGACCGATGTATCGGTCCAACCGCGCGCGCCAGCCGCATCGGGCGCGGTTTCGCCGACCTATCAGTCGCGCGGTGACGCGCGCGGCTCGGCTGTGCGCACGCCACGCTCAATGTTGGCCGATCTATCGGTCAAACCCCGCGCGCGAAGTGCCTCGCGCCAACATTCGCCGATGTATCGGCCGCCCCGGCCATGATCGCGCCACTGGCTCTCATCGGGCTGATCGCCCTGCCGATCATCGTCGCCTTCTACATGCTGAGGCTGCGACGGCGTGACATGCCGGTCGGCTCGACGTTCCTGTGGCAGCAGCTGATCCGCGACGTCGAGGCCAACGCTCCGTGGCAGCGGCTGCGCTTCAGCTGGCTCCTGCTGGTGCAGCTGCTGATCGCGGCGATCGTGGTCTTCGCTGCAGCCCGACCGTTCAGTGCCGTCCAGTCCGACCTCGCCGCCAACGTCGTCCTCATCGTCGATACCAGCGCCTCGATGGCGACGCGGACCGTTGACGAGGATCGGATGGCGCTGGCGCGGGAGGCGGCGCGCCACGTGGTCGGCCGGGTGCCGGTCGGCGGGCGGGTGACGGTGGTGGCCGCCGCCGACACGGCAACCGTGCTGGTCAGCGAGACCGACGACAGCGAGGCCGCGCTGGAGGCGATCGGCGGCATCGTGGCGACCCAGCTGCCCGGCAACCTGACCGATGCCTTCGCCCTCGCGTCGGCCTTGGCCGCGCGGGACTCCGACTCGACGATCGTGGTCGTCACCGATGCCGCCGGCGACGAGCTGCCCGACGTGGGCGTCGGCGCGCCGGTGCTGGTCGAGCTCGTCGGCACGACCGACGCGAACCAGTCGATCGCGGCGCTCTCTGCCCTGCGGCGCGCCGGCGGCGCGCAGCTCGACCTGTTCGTGGCCGTGGCGAACCCGTCGGCCGGCGACGCGACGAGGCGCCTCGAGGTCTACGCCGACGGCGCGCTCGTCGACGCGCGCGACCTGCGGATCCCGGCCGGGCAGCGCTCCGAGGCGCTCATCAGCACCGTGCCGGCGGCGGCCCGCACCATCGAGGCGCGCCTGGCCGGCGCCGATGCGCTCGTCACCGACGATCGCGCCTTCGCGGTCGTGCCGGGCGAAGAGACGACCCGCGCTCTGCTGGTGGGCGGGGGGAACGCCTACCTGGAAAACGCCCTCGCGCTCCTCCCCCGCCTGGAGCTGTACGCCGTCGACGAGGCCGGCTACGCCGATGCGCTGGCCGATGCGGACGAGGCCGGTACGCCGTACGGCCTGCTCGTCTTCGACGGCGTCGTGCCGGACGATGTGCCGACGGTTCCCGCGCTGTACATCGATCCGGACGCGGATGGGCCGTTCGGCACCGTCGACGGTCGCATCGACGGGCCCGTCATCGATCGCACCGACCCGGATGAGCCTCTTCTGCGCTTCGTCGACCTGTCCACCGTCCACATCGGGCGCGCGCGCGAGGTCGTGGTCGCCGCCGGGATGCACACCGTCGTCTCGACGACCGGCGGCGACCCGCTGGTGGCCATCGGCGAGGTCGAAGGCACCGGTGTCGGCGTCATCGCCTTCGACCTCGGCGAGTCCGACCTTCCGTTGCAGGTCGCCTTCCCGCTGCTCATGAGCAACCTGGCCGAGGTGCTCCTGCCGGCCTCGGAAGGGATCCTGCCGTCCTCGATGCGCCTCGGCGAGACCACGAGCGTCGTCGTCGATCCGCGCATCGAGCGGGTTCGGGTCGAGAGCGTCGGCGCACCGGACCTGCCGGGGACGTCGAGCAGCTCGATCGAGATCCCGGCAGTCGGCGGTCGGCTCACGATCCCCGGCGCCGAGCTCGTCGGCCTGCGCGAGGTGCGCGCCGTGAGCGAGGAGGCCGACCTGAGCGACGCCCTGCTGGGCGCCACGGCCGTCAACCTGTTCAGCCCCGACGAGTCGGACGTGGCGCCCGGCGACCCGCAGCGGATCGTGGACATGGGACGCGTGACCGAAGGCGATGCGCCGGCGACCCAGCCGACGCGCGCCGAGTGGTGGTGGCCGCTGGCGCTGGCCGGCCTGGCATTGCTCGCGGTCGAGTGGCTGCTCTTCCATCGGCCGACGCGGCGCAGCCTGGCACGCGCCCTTCGCGGGCGGCAGGCTCCCCTGTCGGGGCGAGCCCGATGAGCGTGCCGTTCGGCTTCTCGGACCCGGTCTGGCTGTGGCTTGCGCTGCCGGCGGCCGCGATCGTCGTCATCGGCTGGCTGGGGGCCTCGCGCACGCTGCCGATCGGGCGCCGGGTGGCTTCGCTGCTCATCCGGCTCGCGTTGGTCGCCTGCCTCGTGCTGTCGCTGGCGGGCATGCGCCTGGCGCTGCCGTCGGATCGGCTCAGCGTGGTCTTCCTGCTCGATGCGTCGGCCTCCATGCTCGATGCCACCCGCGAGGACCTCGTCGATTGGGCGCGCAATACGGTGCGCGAGATGCCGGAGGGGGACACGGCCGGCGTCGTGGTCTTCGGCGCCAACGCGTTGGTGGACCGCCTGCCGTCCGAGGTCGACGAGCTTGCCGAACCGGCATCGGAGCCGGTGGTCGGCGCCACCGACGTGGCGGCCGCGGTGCGCCTGGCGGCGGCCATCTTCCCCGCGGGCACGCAGCAGCGCATCGTGCTCCTGTCGGACGGCAACGACACCTCCGGCGAGGCCGAGGAGGCGATCACCGCGGCCGCGACGCGCGGGATCCGGCTCGACGTCGTGACGCCGGCCGACGAATCGGCGGCCGAGGTGCTTGTCGACGCGGTCGACGCGCCGCCGGGCGCGCATGTGGGCGAGACGATCGACCTCACGGTGCGCCTGCGCTCGACCATCACGACCACCGCCACGCTGCGCCTGCTGGCCGACGGGGCGACGATCGCCACCCGCGAGCTGGACCTCGAGCCGGGAGTGACCACCATCCCGTTCGCCGTCACCGCCGAGGAGCCGGGCTTCCACGTCTTCCGCGCGGTGATCGAGCCCGCCGACGACCGGTTCACCGAGAACAACGCGGCGGACGCCTACGTGCTGGTCACCGGAGAGCCGCAGGTGCTCGTCGCCACCGACGACGTGGAGCGGGCAGCCGATCTCGTCGCCTCGCTCGGCGAGGGCAGCCTGGAGGTCACGGTCGTGCCGGCCGACGGCGTCCCCTCGTCGCTGACCACGCTGGCCGGGTACGACACGGTCGTGCTCGACAACGTCGAGGCCGATGAGCTCGGCGCTGGCACGATGGCCGCGCTCCAGACCTACGTCCGCGACCTCGGCAAGGGGCTCGTGATGCTCGGAGGGCGCGACAGCTTCGGGGCCGGCGGCTACCTCGACACTCCGCTCGAGGAGACGCTGCCGGTGTACATGACCGTCCGCGACCGCGAGCGTTCGCCCGACGTGGCGATGGTGGCCGTGGTCGACAAGTCGGGCAGCATGGCCGACTGCCACTGCACCGGCGACTCGCGCGACAACGCCAACCCGTCCGGACAGCGCGGCTTCGAGAAGGTCGACATCGCCAAGGAGGCCATCCTGCGCGCCGCCGAGGCCCTGGCGCCGACCGACCAGCTCGGCGTGGTTGCCTTCGACCAGGGCGCACACTGGGCGGTGCGTACCGCCCCGATCGACTTCGGCGCCCTCGAGAACGGGCTCGGCTTCTCGGCCGACGGCAACACGAACATCTTCGCCGGGCTGCAGGCCGCCTACGACGACCTGATCAGAAACCCCGCCACCCTGCGCCACATCATCCTCATCACCGACGGCTGGTCCACGCACGGAGCCTACGACGAGCTGCTCGACGACATGCAGGCTGCCGGCATCACCCTGTCGACCATCGGCACCGGCGGCGGCTCCGCGCAGCTGCTCGAGCGGCTGGCCGAGGAGTCGGGCGGCCGCTACTACGACGCCGCCGATGCGACCACCATCCCCGACATCTTCGTGCGCGAGACGATCCGCACCGCCGGGGAGCAGATCGTGGAGGAGACGTTCCAGCCGATCCCGTCCGCGTCGTCGGAGATCCTCGACGGGCTCGACGCCGGCCGCCTGCCGCAGCTGCACGGCTACAACGCCACCACCGCCAAGGGGAGCGCGACGGTGGCGCTCCTCACCGGGCGCGAGGATCCGCTGCTGGCGCAGTGGCAGTACGGCCTCGGCCGCGCGGTGGCCTGGACATCCGATACGCGGCAGCAGTGGGCCGCGCCCTGGATCGGCACCCCGGAGTTCGGCACGCTCACCGCCCAGCTCGTGGCGTGGACCCTGCCGCCGCAGGATGCCGAGGGCATTGACGTGCGCTTCTCCCCCGGCGAGCAGGGCGAGCTCAACGTCGAGGTCACGTCGTTCGACGACGAGGCCGGGCCCCGCAACTTCTATCGGACCATCCTGCGGCTCGTGTCGCCCGACCTGGAACCCACGCAGACGGTGCTCGAACAGGTCGGCCCGGGCCGCTACGCCGGCACCGTTCATGCCGAGTCCCAGGGCGCCTACCTGGTGCGCGTGGCGCAGACCTTCGAGGACGAGGCTGGGACCGACGCGGCGAGCCGCACGCTGGGCATCGTGTCGCCCGCGGCCGAGGAGTTCCGGCGGCTCGGCATCGACGCCGAGGCGCTGGCCGCCTATGCGACGGCCGGCGGCGGCCGCGAGCTGCCGCTCGCCGACGAGGAGGCCCGCGCGGCGGTGTGGCGCCATGACATCGAAGCCAGCGCCTTCCCGACGCCGATCTGGCCGTGGCTGCTGCTGCTGGCCATCATCCTCGTCCCGCTCGACGTCGGCGTCCG
>CAYVCE010000176.1:0-2622 GCA_964449915.1 uncultured Steroidobacteraceae bacterium
AGTCATGGATATTCAGCCACTTCCCGGCCGATACACGCACCCCCGGAATGCGGCGCGCACGGCGCGCGCTCAACGCGGCGCTGTACGCGGCGCACGGCGCGCGCTCAACGCGGCGCTGTACGCGGCGCGGCCATCCCGTGATACGACAACGCCCAGATGGACAAGAGCGACGCCGACGCGTGGCGCTCGCGACCTAGCGAATCGGGCCGACGAGAAGGTACGCCCGGAGCTTGCGCAGGCCCTTCACCTCGATCTCGCCGCGATCCTCGAAGGCGTATCGGTCGCGCAGCAACCGGTGGGCGTTCGCGCCGACCTGGATGCGGCCGGGCAGCCCGTGCGATTCGAGGCGGCTGGCGGTGTTGACGGTGTCGCCCCACAGGTCGTAAATGAACTTGTGGCGCCCGATGACGCCGGCGATCACCGGACCGCTGTCCATCCCGATCCGGATCGTGAGCTCCAGGCCGAGCCGCTCGCACAGCGTTGCCACGGCCGCCTGCATCTCGAGCGCCAGCTCGGCGGTGGCCTCGGCATGATCAGCTCGCTTCTCGGGCAGACCGGCGGCCACCATGTAGGCGTCGCCGATGGTCTTGATCTTCTCCAGCCCGAACCTGACGCACAGCGCGTCGAAGGCGCTGAAGATCTCGTTGAGCACCCACACCACCCGACTCGGTTCAGTCTGCTGCGTGAAGGGCGTGAAGTCGACGACGTCCGCGAAGAGGACCGTCACGTTGTCGTGCGCCTCTGCGATCACGCCCGGCTCGCGCTTGAGGCGCTCGGCGATGGAGCGCGGCAGGACATTGAGCAACAGCCCCTCCGACCGAGCTGCGGCCGCGTCCCTGGCCCGAACGGCGTACTGGACCAGCACATACGCGGTCAGGGACACACCGGTGACGTTCAGCACGAAGAACGCGGCCCGCACGCCATCGGGGATCCGGGCGGGATCGGCCGAGATGATCGGCTCGAGCAGGCCGGAGACCACGGTCAGGCCCACGAACGCGGCGAACCACGGGATCGACTCGGCGGCGGTGAAGAAGAAGAGCGTCCCGATCGCCGCCACCAGCGCCCAGAGGCTGACCGCGCTCGACGCGACGTACCCTCCGAGCGCCCACTGCAGGAGGAAGGGCAGCGCGGTCATCATCGCCGCCTGGCTCAGCCGGAAGGCTCGATAGCTCTTCGTGCGCGCGAAGAACGCGAGGCTGGCGATCGACGCCACCTGGTAGCCGAAGGGGATCGCGGCTGCCGTCGGAAGGCCGAGAACCCAGTACGTCGCGACCCACACGACCGCAAGCGCCGTGATGAGCAGGGATGACAGGGTCAGCGTCACCTTCTGGGAGCGGATCGAGTCGTCGTCGGACGGGCTCACGCCGATCTCGGCGAGCAACCGGAGAAGGCGGCCGGCAGACGGGAGCCTCATGCGCCGGAGTATGCGCCGCGGGGACGGGTGTCCCGCCAGGCCGATGCCGGCGCCGCCGCCGCTGGAGCCACGGCGTTTGCGCCCATGCGCGCACGAGCGGTCCAACCCCGCCACGGGCATCGCTGGGGCGCGTGGGGCGCGCGGGTCTCGAGGCAGACCGCGATCCGAGCAGCGACGGGATCCTGATGCTCTATCCCCGGCGTCCCTCGCGCATTCCGCCCGTGCGTGTATCAGCCACTCCCTGGCCGATGCACCCGCCAGCCGAGTGAGACGGCCACCGAGCCGGCTCCACCCTGGCCAGCCCAATCGAGTCACGCATATTCGGCCACTTCTCGGCCGATACACGCACCCCCGGAATTCGGCGCGCACGGCTCCATCCGTGGGTGGCATCGACTCCACCGGCCATGCATGATGCGAGCATGGGACGCGCAGATCTCCCGAGCGGCACGGTCACCTTCCTCTTCACCGATGTCGAAGGCTCCACCAAGCTGCTCCACGCCCTCGGCGCCGAGGGCTTTGCCGCCGCCCTGGCCGAGCACCGCCGCGCGCTGCGCGACGCCTTCGCTGCACACGGCGGGGTGGAGGTCGACACCCAGGGCGACGCCTTCTTCGTGGCCTTCCCCACCGCGCCCGGCGCCCTCGCCGCCGCAGCAGCTGCACGCGACCGCCTCGCCGATGGCCCGATCAACGTCCGCATCGGCCTCCATACCGGTACCCCCCTCCTGACCGATGAGGGTTACGTCGGCGCCGACGTCCATCGCGCCGCCCGAATCGCCGCCGCCGGCCACGGCGGCCAGATCCTGATCAGCGCCGCCACCGCGGCGCTCGTCGACGGCAGCGACCTCCGTGACCTCGGGCTGCATCGGCTCAAGGACCTGACCGCCGCCGAGCGGATCTACCAGGCCGACCCGGACGAGCACCCGCCGCTGAAGACCCTGCACCAGACCAACCTGCCCGTGCCGGCCACCCCATTCCTGGGTCGCGAGGCGGACCTGGCCGAGCTCGGCGCGCTCCTCGCGCGCGACGACGTGCGCCTGGTGACCCTCACCGGGCCGGGCGGCACCGGCAAGACGCGCCTGGCGCTGGCCGCGGCCGGCGTCGCAGCCGATGACTACCCCGGCGGTGTCTGGTGGGTGCCGCTGGCGCCCCTGCGAGACCCGGCGCTTGTCCTCGAGTCGGCCGCCACGGCGCTCGGCGCAAGCGGCGAG